>JAEYXX010000072.1 GCA_023431055.1 Pseudomonadota bacterium | reverse complement strand
GCGGTCATGCGTAAATATCTGACAGGTGTCTGGGCTTGCCTGAAGCTCGGCGTGCCTTTCGACTCATCCGAGCTATTCAGCGAAGAACACCTGAAAAACGCTTGATCGCTAACAGAGTATCTACAGGTACGAGTAAACCTCAGCAGGCAGTGGCCAGCAACGCCCGCACCTTGGCCGCCGAGAGGTTCTGCAACTGGCAGAGAAAGGCATGATCGGCCTGGTGCCGGCCATGGCGCTCGCGCAGCAGGCCGAACAGGTGCAGGGTCAGGTTCGCCGCCATC
The DNA here is from genome assembly GCA_023431055.1 of Pseudomonadota bacterium. Taxonomy (GTDB): domain Bacteria; phylum Pseudomonadota; class Gammaproteobacteria; order Pseudomonadales; family Pseudomonadaceae; genus Aquipseudomonas. Next base: position 11,504 of record JAEYXX010000072.1, on the reverse strand, counting down.
TCGGCATCAGCCAGCGCACGGTGAGCGCGGCCAGTATCCGGCAAGCCGGCCCAGGCGTTGAGGTTGCCCAGCTTGTGACTCGGCGCCTCCGGCAGCAGACGCCGCGACAGCAGCAACGAACAGGCGAAAGGCTGCAGGCGACGGCGCCGAACGCGCGCCAGTTCGGCGTCCCAGAACTTCTGGTCGAAAGAGGCGTTATGCGCCAGAAGCGGCCGTGCGCCGATAAAGTCGGCCACTTCGTTCATCACTTGCTCCGACGGCGGCGCCTTGCGCAGCATGGCGTTGCTGATGCCGGTCAGTTGCTCGATGAACGGCGGTACCCAGGCGCCGCTGTTCATCAGGCTCTGATAACGGTCGACGATGCGCCCGCCTTCGATGATCGCCACGCCGATCTCGGTGGCACGCGCCTGGGTCGGCGACACGCCAGTGGTTTCGAAGTCGATGACGGCGATGGATTCCACGTAAAACCTCGGAGCTTGTAAAGATGTCGTCGCGAGCGATGGCCGCTCGCGTTGAGCCTGCCTACGGCAAGCGGAGTGCATTGAATGCGAGCAGCGCCGAAGCGCGAGATGCTGCGCGCAATAAGAATCTCTCAGTGATTTCTCAGCAACAACTCGCCTTCGATGGGCACGTACAGGCTGGCGGCGCGGATCAGCGATTGCGCGGTGAGCCCCGGCACACCGAAGGCGATGGCATCCAGGCCACGGCTGCGCACGCGTTCGAGCAGCAGGTCGAAATCGCCGTCGCCAGAGGCCAGCACGATCTCGTCGACGCGCTCGATGGCGTCGAGCACGTCGATGGTGATGCCCACGTCCCAGTCGCCCTTGGCCGAGCCGTCGGCACGCTGGATATAGGGTTTGAGCTTCACGGTGAAACCCAGCTTGCGCAGGATCTGCTGAAACTGCTGCTGCTTGGCGTCACCCCGGTCGATGGCATAGGCGTAGGCCTCGACGATCACCCCACGGCGGCTGACCTCGGCCCACAGCACGCTGTAGTCGAAATGGCAGCCATGCACCTGGCGCACCGTGTAGTAGAGGTTCTGCACATCGGCGAATACGGCGATCTTCTTCACCTGGAGTCCTCGGGGGCGACGAAGGCGCCAGTATGCCAGAGCTGGGCGGCAGGCGCGCCCAGGGCTGGCCCGGGCGCGGCGTAGCCCCTATCCTTGGCGCCATGACGCCTCTCCAACAGCTGTGCCAGCGTAACCTCGACCTGCTGCAACGCCTGGATATCGCCCATCGCCTGGTAGAGCACGAGCCGGTACTGGACTACCCCACCGCCCATGCCGTGCGCCAGCGTTTCGGCCTGCTCGGCGTGGAGAGCAAGAGCTTGTTCCTGCGCACCGGTGCTCAGCGCTACGCCATGCTGATCAGCCTCGAAGGCGCCCGCGCCGACTGGGCCAGGCTCAAGACGCTGCTCGGCAGTCGCCCGCGCATCGCCAGCGACGAGGAGCTGATCGAACACACCGGCTGCGTACCGATGTGCGCCTGTCCGTTCGGCCATGACGCTGACATCACCCTGTTGATCGACCGCGCGGTGCTGGCCTGCGACTTTCTGCAGTATTCACCCGGCCCACCCGAGCTGACCCTGGAAGTGCCCGGCAGCGAACTGCCGCGTCTGCTCGCCGCACTGCCCAATGCGCAGCTGGAGTACCCTTGAACCTATCCCGGCAACCCGCCACAGTGCGGGTACCCTGACATTTGGTAACCCGTCGATGAGCCCACTTTCCGTTTTACGCGACGCCTGGTTCTTCTCCAGCCACAACCTCGCCGCCATTGCCCGCCTGACCCTGCCGCTGTTGCTACTCGAAGCCATCGCCCAGACGATCCTCGCCGCTCAGCTCGGCGAAGGCGCCAACCCGGCCTATGGCGTGCTGCTCGGCATTCTCTTCTACCCGCTGTACGCCGCGCCGCTGATTCTCTTCCTGCACGCCCGCAGCATCGGCCAGACGCCCGGCAACGCGCAGCTGTTCGCGGCCGGCTTGCAGCTATGGCCGACCTTCGCCCTGATGACCGGTCTGAGCACCCTGGCGATCATGCTCGGCCTGTCGCTGTTCATCGTGCCGGGCATCTGGATCATGATGCGCCTGGCCTTCTCCGAACTGATCCTGGTGCTACGCCAGGAGCCGCCACTGCGTGCCCTGCAGGCCAGCTTCGCGCTGACCGAGGGGCGCTTCTGGCCGGTGTTCGCCTGCCTGGCCAATGTGCTGGTGCCGCTGTGGCTGCTCGACTGGTGGACGCAGCCAAGCCAGAGCGACACCTTGCTGTGGGTGCTGCATCAGACCGGCAATGGCTTCCTGCAACTGTTCGCCATCGTCGTGCTGTTCCGCCTGTTCATGCTGCTGGAGCCACAACAGGCGGCAAATAGCGAGAACAGTGACTAGGCTTGCTGTTTTCCCCGGCCCGGAGCGCGCCATGAGCGAAACCAACCCCAGCATCCTGTCCCACGTGTCCATCGGCACCAACGACTTCGACGCCGCCAGTGCCTTCTACGCCAAGGTGCTGGCTACCCTTGGTTGCAAGGAAATCATGCGTCATCCCGGAGCGGTGGCCTTTGGCCGCGAGTACCCGGAATTCTGGGTACAGACGCCGATCAACGGTCAGCCGGCGACACTCGGCAACGGCAGCCACTTCGGCTTCGTCGCCCCGGACAAGGCCTCGGTGCATGCCTTTCACGAGGCAGCTCTGGCAGCGGGCGGCCAGGACGAAGGCCAGCCGGGACCGCGCCCCGAGTATGGCGAGCCCTACTACGGCTGCTTCGTCAGGGATCTCGACGGCCACAAGATCGAGGCGGCCTTCTGGGACATGGAGCTGATGCTGGCCGGCGCAGCACGGCACGAGCACGGCTGACCCGGCTCGCCTACTGGCGTGCCACCACCGGCTGATAGCGCAGCGCGGCGTTGGCGATCCAGCCTTCGCGCAACAACTCATCGAGCGCAGCGGCCAGTGCTGGCTGGCGCGCCAGGCGCTTGCGCGAGAAACCGATATAGAGCGCCGTGCGAGCATCGGGGTGGTAGGCAGCCTTGACGATGCGCCCGGCCAGTTCGGGAGCAAGCAAGGCGTAGTCGACCTGACAATCGGTACCGACCAGTACATCGAGACGACCACGCACCAACATCTCCAACAGTTGCCGTTCGCTGCTGACGCCGACCTTGTCCAGCGACCTGTCGTCGTCGAATGGCTGGAAGTACACCGACTCCAGCACGTAGCCGATGCGCAACCCGCGTAGCGATGCATAGTCGTTCAAGCGCATGGCCAGCGCCGGGCTGGCATAGAAGCGCGGCGAGCAAGCGTAGTAAGGCGCGTCCAGGTAACGAATGTAGCGCTCGCGCTCGGGCGTCCTGGCCAGGCCGGTCATCAGGTCCGCAGTGCCCTGCTCCAACGCCGCCAGGCCACGCGCCCAAGGCGCCCGCTGCACCTCGAAGTGCAGCCCGGTACGGCGCGACAGCTCAGCGAGCAGATCGATATCCAACCCCTGCAACTGGCCATTCTCGTCGTCCATGCGAAAGGGTGGCCAGAGGTCGGTCATCACCCGCAAAGGCTCGGCCGCGCCGGCGCGGTACAGCGGCGACAGCATGAGCAGGACGAGTAGCCAGAGACGCATCATTGGCGCCCCGAACCCTGCGGCCGCAACCCGGACAGACGCGGCAACAGCACACGCTCGAAGACTCTCGGGAAAAAGCGCGCCAGCACCCGCGCGCGCCAGTCGACATTCGACAGCACCAGCAAGCGCCGGCGTTTGAGCGCACCCTGATAGACGGCCTCCGCTACATCCTGCGGCGAGGCGACCTTACCCATCGCCAGGGGCGCCTGTGCGGCCACCGAGCCGTCACCAACCAGGGCGTTCTTGCGCAGGTCGGTGGCGGTGAAGCCTGGGCACACCAGCATCACATTCACTCCCGAGCCCTTGAGCTCGTAGCGCAGCGTTTCGAACAGGCCATGCAACGCATGCTTGCTGGCGTTGTAGGCGCTGCGGTAAAGCAAGGGCGCGATGCCCGATAGCGAACTGAGCACGATAATCTGCCCGCGCCGGGCGATAAGGCTGGGTAGCGCCGCCTGAGTGCAGTGCAGAGCACCGAAATAGTTGACCGCCATGACCCGCTGGAAGACCTCCAGGCTGGTCTCGGTGAACGTGCTGCGGTGGGTGATGCCGGCATTGTTGACCAGTACGTCGATCCCGCCGAAACGCTCCACGGCCAGGGCCACGGAGCGCTGCACGGCCTCGGCATCGGCGACATCGCAAAGCAGCCCGAGAGCCTCGGCGTTATGGTGGTCGGCCAGGTGCTGCACCAGGCTGTCCAGCGCCGCCTGCTGCAGATCGAGAATCACCAGCCGCGCCCCAGCCTGCGCCAGGCGCATGGCCAGCGCCCGGCCGATACCCGCACAACCGCCCGTGATCAGCACCACCTTGCGGTCGAATACCTTGTTGGCAAATACCTTGCGATACATGGTTGGCTCCCGGAAGCCCAGCGTCAGCGACATACCCGATCGATCACCCGGGCTGTCGAACCTTTCAGCATGGTACTGCAGGCGCATGACAGGGCGAAGCGGACGGGTGAACGCGCAGCTCGCATGCCTGGGACGACGCGGCGCACTCGGGTATCCTCGCCTGCTTCCAGCATAGTCGCCTGCGTCGTCATGTCCCTGTCCCGCCCGCTTCGTCTGCTTCTGTTCATTGCGCTGCCTTTTCTCGCGGCGCTGATCGCGCTGATCTACAGCCTGACCTGGCGCCCGCAGCCGCGCGAAGACGCGCCCGTGAGCTGCACCGGCCAGGCGGCGCAACTGCAACCTGGCCAGGCGCTCAAGGTGATGACCTGGAACGTGCAGTACCTGGCCGGCAAGCGCTATGTGTTCTGGTATGACCTGCCCGGCGGCGATGGCCCGGACGAGCGCCCGAGTAGCGAAGACCTGGCACGAACGCTCGATGAAGTGGTGCGCGTGCTGCGCGCCGAGCAGCCAGACGTGGTGCTGCTGCAGGAGCTGCACGACAACGCCAAGGCCAGCGACCATCAGGACCAGCTGGCCCTGCTCCAGGCGCGCCTGGGCGACCTCTATCCGTGCAGCACCCAGGCGTTCTACTGGAAGGCCGCGTTCGTCCCTCATCCACGCATTCTCGGCAGTGTCGGCATGAAGCTGGGCACCCTCAGCCGCTTCCAGATCGCCCGCGCCGAACGCCTGCAACTGCCCATGCTCGATGCCGACCTGCTGAGCCGCCAGTTTCAGCTCAAGCGCGCGCTGCTGGTCAGCTACCTGCCCATTCGCGGCGGCGAGGAACTGGTAACGATCAACACCCATTTCGATGCCTTCGCCCAGGGCCAGAACACCATGCAGCGCCAGGTGCAGATGACCGACGATCTGCTCCAGCAACTGCAGGGCGCGGGCAAGACCTGGGTACTGGGCGGTGATCTCAACCTGCTGCCGCCCGGCCAGTTCCAGCAGTTGGCGCACGACCAGCGCAGCTGGTACGCCGCCGACAGCGAGCTGCAGGACCTGGCCCGCCGCTACCCGATGATCCCCAGCCTGCAGCAGGCCAGCGGTGCCGAGCAGGCACAGTGGTACACCCACTACCCCAACGACCCCGCCGCACACGGCCCGGATCGCACCCTCGATTATCTGTTCTACAGCCCGCGCCTGACCCCACTCGCCAGCATGGTTCGCCAGCACGACACCCTGGCCATTTCCGATCACCTGCCAGTCATAGGCCGCTTCTTTCTACCCAGCGAGGACTAGGCCGGGCTGGACAAGCCGGTCATCTCTTGTCCATCCTCGCGGTGCACCACCAGACAATGAAAAGACGGCGAAGAGCCGCGAGCCAAATGCCAAGACGCTTCTGCCTGATGTTCATCGCCCTGCTCTGGCTGCCGGCTGCCCACGCTGCCGAAGCCAGGCAGCGCATTCATGTGGGTTACTACGAGTTTCCGCCCTATTCCTATACCGACGCCCAGGGTCAGCCGAGCGGTTCGGGGCTGGAGCTCACCGCGCGCCTGCTCGATGAGGCAGGCTATGAGGCCGACTTTCGCTCCTACCCTGGCGCGCGCCTATACAGCGGCCTGCTCGACGGCAGCATACATATCTGGGCCGGCGCCTCAGGCAAGCCGGAGCTGGTCGAGCACACCCTTGAAGGCAAGCACCTGCTGGGGGAGATCACCCTCAACCTGTATTTTCGCCACGACACACCTGCACCGCGCATTCCGGATGATCTGCAGGATCGTGGGGTGATCCTGATCACCGGCTACAGCTACTGGCAGGACGTCAACCAATGGCTGGAGGATCCGGCACGCAATATCCCCCTTCACCGCACCCGCAGCCACATCTCGGCACTGGAGATGCTTCAGCGCCGACGTGGCGACTACCTGCTGGACTACCAGGCGCCCGTCGAACAGGCCATGCGCACACTGGGCATGGCTGAACTGCCCTTCGTTGCGGTGCAACGTCTGCCACTGCGGCTGATCTATTCGCGCCACGCCCCGAATGCCGAGCGCCTGCGCGATGATCTGGATCGGGCCTATCAGCGCTTGCAGGAGTCAGGCGAGAACCTGCGGCTGTACTGACCCTTCAATCGCCTCGCAGCCTAGCCAGCGCCCGCTCCAGACTGGCGTGCGACAGCTCGCCGAGATGACTGCCCACCTGCCGGCCCTCGGCGTCGTAGAACAGCGTGGTGGGTAACGCCCGCGAACCCACCAGTTGCCCCAGCTTGACCTGCTCGTCGAGCAGCAGGTGGTCCAGGTTCAGTTGCTGCGCAGCCAGAAACTCAGCCACCAGCGCGGCGCTTTCACCCTGATTGACGAAGAGGATGGTAATCCCGGTTTCGCGCTGCTGCGCCTGCATCAGCACCGGCATCTCGCGCCGACACGGCGGGCACCAGGTAGCCCATAGGTTGATCACCAGTGGCTGGCCGGCGTAATCACGCAGGTTCACCGGGTTACCCCGCATGTCGCGTACCTGCAGATCAGGCAGTCGCGTGCCCTGCTCCAGCGCATGCAACATCAGGTTGCCGCCGAGCCACAGCGCCAGGCCGACGCCCATCGCCACCCCCAATGGCCGCCGCAGTGGCGCCTGGCGCCAGAGATACCAGGCGCCCAGTGCAAGCCCCGCGAGCACACCCGGCCAGGCGATGAAACCACCATCGCGGATATCCAGCGCGCGCCACGGCGCATCACGGTAGAACTCGGCATACGCCAGCACGAAGGCCAACCGCGCCACCAGCAGCCCGAGCAGCAGCGAGCGAAACAGCTGGCGTTCGGGGTTGCAGCCGTGGCGGCGACCGATCAGCCAGCCGACCAGCGTCGCCACCAGCAGGCTGCCGAGCAGCAGCACATGGGTCATACCCAGGGCCAGCGGCCCGACATTCAGGGTCAGCATCGGCTTCTCACTTCCTCGGCTTGGCCCGCGCGGTGGGCTCGGCGATCAGCGGGTCGTCCGGCCAGTAGTGCTTGGGATACCGGCCCTTGAGGTCCTTCTTCACCTCGGCGTAGGTGTTGGCCCAGAAGCTGGCCAGATCCTGGGTGACCTGCACCGGACGGCGCGCTGGTGACAGCAGGTGCAGCTTGAGGCCCAGGCGCCCAGCGGCGATGCGCGGTGTGGCGGCCAGGCCGAACAGCTCCTGCAGGCGCACGGCGAGCACCGGCGGGTTTTCCGTGTAGTCGATGGCGATGCGCGAGCCGGACGGCACGCTCAGCGCTCGCGGCGCCAGCTCGTCGAGGCGTTGTGGCAGTGGCCAGGGCAAAAGGGTCTGCAGGATCGAGGGCAGGTCGAGATTGGCGAAATGGCTGAGGCGATTGACCTTGCCCAGGAAGGGCGTCAGCCACTGTTCGAGGCTGGCCAGCAGCGCAGCATCGGACAAGTCCGGCCATTCGCTTTGCCCCTGTTGCTGCAAATCCAGCTCGCGCAGCAGCGCCACGCGCGCCTGCCATTGGCGCAGCTCCGGCGTCCAGGGCAGCAGCTCCAGCCCCTTGCGCCGCACCAGGCAGACCAGGGCGCGGCTGCGCGTGTCATCGTCCAGCGTGGCCAGTGCCTGACGCTCCAGCACCAGTTCGCCCACCTTGCGCTGACGCTCGGCGCGCAGCACGCCTTCGCGTTCGTCCCAGTCGAGCACCTCCAGCGTCGTGACCTGTTCGGCCAGTTCGCGCTCGAACAGCGCCGGGTCGAGATCGGCAGCCAGATAGATGCGTTCCTCACGCTGGCCCTGACGGCTGCCCAGGTCGGCGACCACCAGCCATTCGTGCTTCATCAGCGCATCGGCTTCAGCGAACTGCGCGGCGCGACCGTTGGCCAGGCGATAGTCGGCGCCACCGGCGCGGCGCTGCTGGGCGATGCGGTCGGGGTAGGCGAAAGCCAGCAGGCAGCCGAGCCAGCGTGGGTGCTCGGGGTCGCTCACCGCCTGAGTCACCGGACGATTCTTGATCAGACCGTGAAACTGTTTCGCCAGTTGCCGCGCGCGCTGCACGCCACCTTGGGCACTGCGCGCGGTGCGGCTTTCACCAGATAACAGGGTTAAGCGACTGTGCAGATCGGCGCCACCACCGCGCATGATGTCGCGCTCGGACAGCAGCGCCGCCAGATCGCAGGCCAGCGCGCCCAGGCCCAGCGCCTGGCCACGTAGCAGCAGATGGGCAATGCGCGGATGGCTGGGCAACTCGGCCATAGCCTGGCCATGAGCATTGAGCGCGCCACGCTCGTCCAGCGCGCCGAGGCGGCCGAGCAGATCCAGCGCCTGGGCGTAGGCGGCCGGCGGCGGCACGTCGAGCCAGCTCAGCTCGGAAGGCGTCACACCCCAGCGCAGCAGTTGCAGGGCCAGCCCGGCCAGATCGGCCTGAAGGATCTCGGCGCTGGAATAGGCGCTGAGCTGCTCATGCTGCGCCTGCGACCACAGGCGATAGCAGGCGCCAGGCTCAAGACGCCCGGCGCGACCGGCGCGCTGGGTGGCCGAGGCGCGGGAAATGCGCTGGGTATCGAGACGAGTCATGCCGCTGGCCGGGTCGAAGCGCGGCACCCGCGCCAGGCCGGCGTCGATGACCACGCGCACGCCGTCGATGGTCAGGCTGGTCTCGGCGATATTGGTGGCCAACACGACCTTGCGTTTGCCCGCCGGCGCCGGTTCGATGGCAGCGCGCTGGGCAGACAGGTCGAGTTCACCATGCAGCGGGCAGAGCAGAATGTCGTCGCGCCCCGCCAGCGCCTCGCCCAGTTGCTCGGCCACGCGGCGGATCTCGGCCTGCCCGGGCAGGAACACCAGCAGGCTGCCGGGCTCGTCGGCCAGTGCCTGCTGCACCGTCTGCAATACGCGCGGCTCGACCCACTCGCCCACCTGGAAAGGCGCGCCCCAGCGGATATCCACCGGGAACATGCGCCCTTCGCTGCGCAGCACCGGTGCATCGCCGAGCAACGCGGCCAGGCGCTCGCCCTCCAGCGTGGCGGACATCAGCAGCACCTTGAGCGGCGTTTCACCGCTGTCTTCGCCGCGGAACATGGCGCGGCCGTTGAGGGTCAAGGCCAGGGCCAGGTCGGCATCCAGACCGCGCTCATGGAATTCGTCGAAGATCACCAGGCCGACGCCTTCCAGCGCCGGGTCGTCCTGCAGGCGGCGAGCGAGGATACCCTCGGTTACAACTTCGATGCGTGTGCTCGGCCCTACCTTGCTGTCGAGGCGGATGCGGTAGCCGACCGTCTCGCCAACGCGCTCGCCCAGTTCGCTGGCCAGACGTTCGGCCGCAGCGCGCGCCGCCAAGCGACGGGGCTCGAGCATGAGTATCTTCTGCCCGTCCAGCCAGGGCGCCTCGAGCAGCGCCAGCGGCACGCGGGTGGTCTTGCCGGCGCCGGGCGGCGCTTCCAGCACGACTTCGTGGCGGGTGCTCAAGGCATCGCGCAGGGCGGGTAACAGGGCGTCGATCGGCAGGTCGTTCATGGTTTCTCCACAACAGGCCAGCGATTATAACGGCGAACTGCCAGACGCCCCGCGAGTCATAAGCAGCGGACAGCAGTTTTGCAATCAACGCCTTGCTATAGTTGCGCCACTTTTTCTGGAGGTGCTCATGCGCACGAAATCCCGTGTCATCGCCGGCGTCGTCGCCGCTACTCTGCTCGCTCAACTGAGCGCTTGCGGTTCTATCTTCTACCCGGATCGCCGCGGCCAGATCGAGGGCCGGATCGACCCAGTGATCGCCGGGGCCAATGCCATCGGCATCCTGTTCTATGTGATTCCCGGCCTGATCGCCTTTGCCATCGACTTCGCCACTGGCGCCATCTATCTGCCGGAAGGCCAGACCGTTCAGGTCGATCCGCAACAGCTCAAGCAACTGATCGGCGAAGACGGCAAGGTCGACCAGTACGCGCTGAAGATGCTGATCGAAACCAGCACCGGCCATCAGCTGCCGCTGGACGATCCGCGTCTGATCCAGCACAGCGGCAGCGCCGAGCAACTGGCGGCCTACGGCCTGCGTCCGGCTGCCTGACTTCATGCAAAACCCGCAGCACGCCAGGCTGATGCGCCTGGCCACCCGGGCAGCGCTGACCGTGGCGCTGACCCTGGTGCTGGCCAAGGCGATTGCCTGGTGGCTGAGCGGCTCGGTCAGTCTGCTGGCCGGCCTCACCGACTCGCTGCTCGATAGCGCCGCCTCGCTGGTCAACCTGATCGCCGTGCATTTCGCCCTGCGCCCGGCCGACGAAGATCACCGCTACGGCCACGGCAAGGCCGAAGCGCTGGCGGGGCTGGGGCAGGCGCTGTTCATCGGTGTCAGCGCCATTCTCATTGGCCTGCAGGGCATCGAGCGCCTGCAGTCGCCGCAGCCACTGGAAGCCGAAGGCGTTGGCATCGCGGTGATGCTGCTGTCGCTGGCGCTGACCGTGGCCCTGCTGCTGTTCCAGCGCAAGGTGGTACGTGAAACCGGTTCCACCGCCATCCACGCTGACTCGCTGCATTACCGCTCCGATATCCTGCTCAACAGCAGCATTCTGCTCGCCCTGCTGCTGACCCGCTTCGGTTGGCAGCAGATGGATGCGATCTTCGCCATCGGCATCGCCTTCTACATCTTCTGGAGTGCCATCAGCATCGTGCGCGGCGCGATCGGCGTGCTGATGGACGAGGAACTGCCCGGCGAAACCACCCAACACATGTACAGGCTGGCCATCTCGGTGCCAGGCGTGCTTGGCGCACATGATCTGCGTACGCGCATCTCCGGCACGCGCTGGTTCGTCCAGCTGCATCTGGAGCTGCCGGGCGAGATGAGCCTGTCGCAGGCCCACGCCCACTGCGTCGAGGTGGAAAAGGCGATCCACGAGCACTATCCACGCGCCGAAGTGCTGGTGCATGCCGACCCGCAGGAAGTGGTCCAGCACTGACTGCCGCGCGCGAAATCAAATACCCGCAGCCTGCGGCAGAACGCCAGGATCGGGTAGGAGGCGGGGTCACCCCCGCCGTCCTCCCACACCACCGTACGTACGGTTCCGTATACGGCGGTTCCTGCCTACTGACCAACAGCGTCAGCGAGCTTGGTTCCGTTGATGTGT
>JAEYXX010000053.1 GCA_023431055.1 Pseudomonadota bacterium | reverse complement strand
GCATGGGTAACCAGGCACGTGTGGCTGCCAACTCCACCGTGGTGTCGACCTCCACCCGTAACTTCCCGAACCGTCTGGGCGATGGCGCCAACGTGTACCTGGCCTCTGCCGAACTGGCAGCGGTCGCCTCGATTCTCGGCAAGCTGCCGACCGTTGAGGAGTACATGGCCTACGCGAAGGATATCGACAGCATGGCTGGCGACATCTACCGCTACCTGAGCTTCGACCAGATCGCCGACTTCCGTGAAGCTGCGGCCAACGCCAAGATCCCGGTCGTTCAGGCCTGATCCCCGCGTTGTAAAAGGAGCCCCGCCCAGTGCGGGGCTTTTTTATATCTTCATCGCGCCAACCCCGCCTGCCTTGTGGCATATGCCTTGCTTCGTCACTGGCAATACGGCCCTTCCAATAGCGGAACAGGCCTCAGCGACAACGGCGTCGTACTGGATTCGGGAGGATTCGCCCCGGGATCAGTGCGACGTTTTTTATGGGCCAGCGACGGCCAAGCAGCGTATTGCGTGACCTAAAGGAAAGCAGCATGAGCGAACACGACACCCCTCGCGACGATGCCCTGACCTGGGCCTGGGGCAACAATGCCCCAGAGAAGAGCGTGCTGAACATCGGCTTCATGGCCCTGAGCGACTCGGCCTCAGTGATCGTCGCCGCCACGCAGGGCTTTGCCGAGAAGTACGAGCTCAGCATCAGGCTGCATCGCCAGACCTCCTGGGCCGGCCTACGCGACCGCCTGCTCAGTGGCGAGCTGGATGCCGCGCACAGCCTTTACGGGCTGATCTATGGCGTACAGCTGGGTCTCGGCGTCGGTTCGGCCACCGACATGGCCGTGCTCATGGGGCTGAACCAGAACGGCCAGAGCATCAACCTCTCGCACACTTTACAAGCGGCTGGCGTGACCAGTGGCGAAGCACTGCGCCAGCACGTGCACCAAAACAAAGCACGCCTTACCTTCGCCCAGACCTTCCCCACCGGCACCCATGCCATGTGGCTCTATTACTGGCTGGCCAGCCAGGGCATCCACCCGCTGCGCGACGTCGACAGCGTGGTGGTGCCGCCGCCGCAGATGATCGAACACCTGAAAGCCGAGCGTATCGACGGCTTCTGCGTCGGCGAGCCCTGGACCGCCAAGGCCGTCGATGAGCAACTCGGCTGCACCCTGACCACCATCCAGGCGATCTGGCCGGATCATCCGGAAAAGGTGCTGGGTTGCACCCGTGCCTTCGCCGAGCAGAACCCCAACACCGCCCGCGCGCTGATCATGGCGGTGCTCGAAGCTGCGCGGTTCATCGACGAAAGCGAAGAGAACAAGCGCAGCACTGCGCAACTGCTCAGCGGCAGCGAGTATGTCGATGCCCCGCTCTCGGCGATCACCCCACGCTTTCTCGGCCAGTACCAGGATGGCCTGGGCCACGCCTGGCTGGACGAGCACCCACTGCGCTTTCACGCCGGCGGCCTGGTCAATCAGCCCTACCTGTCCGATGGCATGTGGTTCATGACCCAGTTCCGCCGCTGGGGCCTGCTGCGCAGCGATCCCGACTATTTGGGAGTGGCCCGCCAGGTCCAGCAACTGACGCTGTATCGTGAGGCTGCCACGGCCCTGGGCATCGCCGTACCGGGTGAAATGCGCAGCTCCATTCTGCAGGACGGCAGTTGCTGGGACGGCAGCGCCCCCGCAGCCTATGCCCGCAGCTTCCACCTGCACGCCCTGGCCGAAAGCCCGGCTGTCGCCCTGTAATCATCGGGAGAGCCATAGATGCTGCGTATCCTGCTGATCAACGACACTCCAAAGAAGGTCGGCCGTCTCAAGTCCGCGCTGATCGAGGCCGGCTTCGAGGTGATCGACGAGTCCGGCCTGACCATCGACCTACCCGAGCGCGTGGAAGCCGTGCGCCCCGACGTGATCCTGATCGACACCGAATCACCCGGCCGCGACGTCATGGAACAGGTTGTGCTGGTCAGTCGCGACCAGCCGCGCCCGATCGTCATGTTCACCGACGAGCACGATCCCAACGTGATGCGCCAGGCGATCCAGAGCGGGGTCAGCGCCTACATCGTCGAAGGCATCCATGCCCAACGCCTGCAGCCGATTCTCGACGTGGCCATGGCCCGCTTCGAGAGCGACCAAGCGCTGCGCGCGCAATTGCAGGCGCGTGACGCGCAACTGGCCGAACGCAAGCGCGTGGAACTGGCCAAGGGCCTGCTGATGAAGATGAAGAGCTGCAACGAGGAAGCGGCCTACACCCTGATGCGCCGTCAGGCCATGAGTCGCCAGCAGAAGCTGATCCAGGTGGCCGAGCAGATCATTGCAATGCACGACATGCTGGGTGGATGAGCACGTGCGCAATTTTGATGCCATGAAGCCATTATCCAGACAACCGGTCGTCCGAAAGCCAACCGGAGGGGCCAAACGAAGCTGAACTCAGTCATGCAGCCACAGGTCATGTTTGGGGTTCAACGGGAATCAGGGAGCTCTCGATCCCCCTGCGAACGCTATCCATGGACAGGTCCGCACCGTATCGCCGAGGCCACGGAAAGACCCGTCATCTAGAGCATGACTTCAGGAAAAAAACGATGAACAACAATCTTGTCGCAACGTCTAGCAAGCGCAGTTACGCCGCCGCAATTGGAGCTGCAGTGGCGGGCTCTCTACTGAGTTTCGCCAGCCAGGCCGAACTGCGCCCGGAACTGGCTCCCGGCGGTAACTTCGCCCTGGAGAACTGGTCGCTGACCTTGCCGGTAGATGAGGACGGCAGCAACCAGGGCCGCGCCCAAACGCTGCTTCCCGACCGGCTCAGCGGCCCGCAGGGCTACACCTCGCCTTACTTCCGCACCGACAGCGACGGCGCCATGACCTTCTGGCCCCCCGCCAATGGTGCACTGTCGGCGCGCGCCAACTATGCCCGCGCCGAACTGCGGCAAATGATCGACCCCAGCTCCAATGCCGTGAACTGGGACAATCAGGGGCGTTCCTTCCTGGACGCACGCCTGCGCGTACTGCAGGTTCCGGTCAGCAATGGCCTGGTCGCCGTAGGCCAGATTCACGCGTATGAGGCCATGCCGCTGGCCACCCTGTACTACCAGTACGACATGGATGCACAGAACGGTCGACTCTTCGCCACCGTCAAGGAAAGCCCAGAAGGCGCCGAGGAAGGCAAGCGCTACACCGTGGCGGAAGGCATTCAGCTCGGCCAGGCATTCGTCTATCGCCTGGGTATGGCGCGCAACCGCGATGGCGTTGCCGAGGTGGCCATCTCGGTCAACGGCTCACCAGCCCTTCAGGTGCCGCTGGACCCGGCATGGGACAGCCGCACCTTCTACTTCAAGGCCGGCGCTCTGCTGAACAGCCGCAGCGATAACAGCGAAGATGGTGCACGGGTCAAGTTCTACCGTCTGGCTACCAGCCATCCCGCTGCGGGCCTGCACATCACCCAGCTCTCGGCATTGCCGCAGGCCAGGGTCGGCACCCCCTACTCTGTGCAGCTAGAATCGCGCGGTGGCGTGGGTGGCACCACCTGGCGCCTGGTCAGCGGTTTCCCGCCGGCGGGCCTGACCCTGAGCCGCGACGGCGTGCTCAGTGGCGAGCCGCAACGTGCCACGTCGATCCCAGATGACTTCACGGCGCAGATTCGCGACGCCAACGGCAACACCGTTTCCAAGAAATTCTCCATCGTCATCAATCCCTGAAGCCCCGATGATTGGCTGAGCTCCTGCGGGGCTCAGCCAATGCTCGACAGAATCCCCCGCTGCGCTTATCTTCTCGCCAGGCCGCCAGATGCGGCCAACGTCGCTCGGACGGTTCCGGGCGCTCACGTATCCGAGGAAATCATGGCTGAGAACGCCAAGCGCCGCTTTGCGCGCATCGATCGTCTCCCCCCCTACGTCTTCAACATCACCGCCGAACTGAAGATGGCCGCGCGCCGTCGCGGCGAGGACATCATCGACTTCTCCATGGGCAACCCCGACGGTGCGACCCCGCCGCACATCGTCGAGAAGCTCGTGCAGGTCGCCCAGCGTGAAGACACCCACGGATACTCCACCTCCCGCGGTATTCCCCGCCTGCGCCGCGCCATCTCGCGCTGGTACAAGGACCGCTACGACGTGGAGATCGATCCGGAAAGCGAAGCCATCGTCACCATCGGCTCCAAGGAAGGCCTGGCGCACCTGATGCTTGCCACGCTGGACCATGGCGACACCGTGCTGGTACCCAACCCCAGCTACCCGATCCATATCTACGGCGCGGTGATCGCCGGCGCCCAGGTGCGTTCCGTGCCGCTGGTGCCGGGCGTGGACTTCTTCGCCGAACTGGAACGCGCCATCCGCGAATCGATTCCCAAGCCGAAGATGATGATCCTCGGCTTCCCCTCCAACCCCACCGCCCAGTGCGTGGAGCTGGACTTCTTCGAGCGCGTGGTGACCCTGGCCAAGCAGTACGACGTACTGGTGGTGCACGACCTGGCCTACGCCGACATCGTCTACGACGGCTGGAAGGCACCGTCGATCATGCAGGTGCCGGGCGCCAAGGACATCGCGGTGGAGTTCTTCACCCTGTCCAAGAGCTACAACATGGCCGGCTGGCGGATCGGCTTCATGGTCGGTAATCCCGAGCTGGTCAGCGCCCTGGCGCGAATCAAGAGCTACCACGACTACGGCACCTTCACCCCGCTGCAGGTCGCGGCCATCGCAGCGCTGGAGGGCGACCAGCAGTGCGTACTGGATATCGCCGAGCAGTATCGTCAGCGCCGCAATCTGCTGGTCAAGGGTTTGCACGAGATCGGCTGGATGGTGGAGAAGCCCAAGGCCTCCATGTACGTCTGGGCCAAGATTCCCGAGGCCTACGCTCATCTGGGTTCGCTGGAGTTCGCCAAGAAGCTGCTGGCCGAGGCCAAGGTCTGCGTCTCGCCCGGGCTGGGTTTTGGCGACTACGGCGACGACCACGTGCGCTTCGCCCTGATCGAAAATCAGGACCGTACGCGTCAGGCGCTACGCGGCATCAAGGCGATGTTTCGCGCTGACGGCCTGCTGCCGAGCAAGCCGACCAAGTCCGAGTGACCGATAACGGAGGGCGCCGCAAGGCGCCCTTTCTGTTTGGCATTCGAATCAGACAAGATCTGCGACAATTCGAGACGTTAGGCCACACAACCGCCAGTTTCAGGTAATTGCCCGACAGAGTGAACGCCCGTACACTGCGCGCCCCTCCTCTGACGGTTCCCCCAAATGCTCTTCGTTTTGCGCATGCTGCTGATGGGCGTGCATTTCATCCTGGCCGGCCTGCTCGGTTTGCTGCTCGGCCTGTGCCGCCCCTTCAATCCAGACAACAGCCGCCTCTGCGCACGCCTGTATTCCCTACCCGCGCTGTGTCTGCTGCGCCTGAAGCTGAAGACCGATGTGCGCCCACTGCTGGAACATCAGCGCTCCTGCGTGATCATCGCTAACCATCAGTCCAATTTCGATCTCTACGTGCTCGGCCGCGTGGTACCGAAGCGCACCGTGAGCATCGGCAAGAAGAGCCTCAAGTGGGTGCCCTTCTTCGGTCAGCTGTACTGGCTGGCCGGCAACGTGCTGATCGACCGCAGCAATGCCATGGCCGCCAAACGTGCGATGTTGACCACCACGGAAACCCTGCGTCATCGCGACACCTCGATCTGGGTCTTCCCGGAAGGTACGCGCAACCTTGGCCGCGGCCTGCTGCCATTCAAGAAGGGCGCGTTTCAGATGGCGATCACAGCGGGCGTACCGATCATTCCGGTATGCGTGAGCAACTACAGCAAAGCCATGCGCCTGAATCGCTGGAATAGCGGACGCATCCTGATTCGCGCCCTGCCGGAGATCCCTACCGCGGGCCTGAGCCTGGACGACATGCCCGCACTGATGCAGCGCTGCCAACAGGCCATGAGCGAGTGCATCAGCAATATGGACAAGGAGCTGGCGGCAGCCTGAGCAAGAGTCGCCCGCACCTCAAACGCATCGAGCAGACATGAAAAGCCCGGAGAACCGGGCTTTCGGGTGGATGGAGGGTCAGGCCTTGGTTGCCTTGCCCTGCGCCACGAAACGCATCATCCATTCGGCCACTGCACTGCCTTGCTGCGAATGCTTGAGGCTGTCCACGCCCTGCTGGTAAATCTTCTCGCCGAGATGCTGCTGACGCAGATCGAGCAACGCCCGCGAATAGTCGTGGACGAATTCCGGATGCCCCTGGAAGCACAGCACCTGATCTTCGATGTGGTAGGCGCCAATCGGGCAGAAATCGCTGGAAGCCAGCAACGTCGCCTTCTCCGGCAAGCGAGTAACCTGATCCTGATGGCTGATCAGCAACTGCAACTCGTCCAGCTCCGGGCTCATCCACTCGGGCTTGTTCTCCAGACGATAGCTGTGTACACCGACGCCCCACCCTTGCTCTGCGCGCTCGGCCTTGCCGCCCAGCAGCAACGCCAGCAACTGGTGACCGAAGCAGATACCCAGCAGCTTGTCACCGCGCTTGTAGCGCTCGAGCAGATATTCCTTGAGCCTTTGAATCCAGGGTTCACTGCCGAAGGAATCGGCCTTGCTACCGGTCACCAGGTAGGCATCGAAGTGCTCGCTATCGGGCGGGTAATTCCCCTCCACCACGTTATAGACACTGAACTCCGCCGCCACCGGTTGTTGAGCGAACAGCTTCTCGAACATGTGGCCATAGCCCTGGTACTGGTCGACCAATTCAGGGCGGAGAATGTCAGTTTCCAGGATGCAGATACGCAGTGACATGAGGTTTCCTGTGGTGAGCACGGTGTGCGGGTAATTTGTGCGTTTTACTTAACACATGAACCTGCACAAAGAAATACCCGGGCCTTATTTTGAAAGATATTTGCATGTTTTTACCGCTGTGCAACGCACCGAACGCTCGTCAATTAAAATTGACAAGTCACAGGTGCATACGGGTCGCATCGAAGCATCATCAGCCGCTTCGATAGTTACCATGCACCGCATTAACTTCTGTGATTGCCAGAGCGCGACGAATATCGACACATCGGGCAGTCGCCCTCATCGCACAGAAGGAAATCGATCATGAGCATCTACGCCGCACTCGCCAGCTTTGCCGCCGCCTCCGCCTTCCAGACCGCTGTCCCGGTTCGTCCCCAGCCGGTTGTGTCTACAGCCCGCGACGTTCGTCCGAGCTGACACAAGCGCAGGAGAACAGCCATGCACAGCCAACTCAGCCATGACGCCTACGGCGTCACCTATGTCCACCTGGAAGACGGCGGCCTGCAGTTCGAAAGCGAAGCCGCCCTGCAACTCGATGACGGCAGCATGCTCACCTTGCGCATGCCGACCCGTCACAGCGAGATGCTGACGATTCACGAGGCCGTGTGCATTCGCCAGGGCTGGTGCCAGGCGGCGTGAAATCGCCATGGTCTAGACTTCTCCAGGCATCTTCAACGGAGAGAGGAACCAGCCCATGCAGACACGCACCCTGATCACCCTGCTCGCAGGCACTTTGCTGCTGGCCGGCAACGCCCTGGCGGATCGCCCCGGCAGCGACTGGATCAGCATCGAGGATGCCCTGAGCAAGGCCCGTGCAGCCGGTTATACCGAATTGCACAAGATCGAGGCGGACAATGACGGCTACTGGGAAGGCGAAGGTATGAAAGAGGATGGCCGTCTGTACGAATTTCGTATCGACGGCAAGAGCGGTCAGGTGATCCGCGATCAGTTGGACGACTGACTCGCCGCGCCCATGAGAAACGGCCCTTTCGGGCCGTTTTTCATGGCTCGCCAAGTGCGGCGCACGGTCATGATCACGCCTGAGCGTTTAACTCAAAACGTCTCGCCCTTGGCCGCTTTCTCCAGCAGCAATGCAGGCGGCAGGAAGCGCTCGCCGTACTGCTCAGCCAGATATTGCGCGCGCGCGACGAAGTCTCTCACGCCGTACTGGTTGATGAACTGCAGCGCGCCGCCAGTCCAGGCGGCGAAGCCGATGCCGAAGATCGAGCCGATATTGGCGTCGGCCACCGACTTCAGCACGCCCTCTTCCACGCAGCGCACCGTCTCGATGGCCTGGATGAACAGAATGCGGTCGCGCACGTCCTCCTGCGAGATCTGCGCATCGGCCTTTTCGAAACGTGCCTTGAGCTCCGGCCATAGGTGCTTCTTGCCCCCGGCCGGGTAATCGTAGAAGCCCATGCCCGCCGCTTTGCCCGGTCGCTTGTACTCGTTAAGCATCAGATCGATGACGGCGAAGGCCGGATGCTCGGGGATGGATTTGCCCTCGGCGGCCAGGTCCTTGATGGTCTGCTGGCGGATATGGTTCATCAGGCTCATGGACACTTCGTCGCTGATCGCCAGCGGGCCGACCGGCATGCCGGCCTTGCGCGCCTCGTTCTCGATCATCGCCGCGCTGACGCCTTCACCAAGCATGGCCAGGCCTTCGTTAGTGAAGGTGCCGAACACGCGCGAGGTGAAGAAGCCGCGGCTGTCGTTGACCACGATGGGCGTCTTCTTGATCTGCATGACGTAATCGAAGCCACGCGCCAGGGTCTCGTCGCTGGTCTTCTCGCCGCGGATGATTTCCACCAGCGGCATCTTGTCCACCGGGCTGAAGAAATGCAGGCCGATGAATTTTTCCGGTCTCGCCACGGCAGTGGCCAGGCCGGTGATCGGCAGCGTCGAGGTGTTGGAGGCTATCACCGCATCGCTCAGCGCGGCGGCCTCGGCGGCAGCGGTAACCTTGCCCTTGAGCGCACGGTCCTCGAACACCGCTTCGATGATCAGGTCGCAACCGGCGAAATCCGCCTCGCTGTCGGTGGCCTTGATCAACCCTAGAAAGGCCTCGCGCTGCTCGGCCGTCATATGGCCCTTGCCGACCTTCTTGTCCAGCAGCTTGGCGGAGTAGCTCTTGCCCTTCTCCGCCGCCTCGATGGACACGTCCTTGAGCACCACTTCGATACCGGCGGCCGCCGATACGTAGGCGATACCGGCGCCCATCATGCCGGCACCGAGCACTCCGACCTTCTTGGTTTGAGTCTTCGGGTAGCCCTGCGGGCGCGAGCCACCAGCGTTGATCTCGTTCAACTGGAACCAGAAGGTGCCGATCATGTTCTTCGCCACCTGACCACAGGTCAGCTCGGTGAAGTAGCGCGCCTCGATGACCTGCGCGGTGTCGAAGTCGACCTGTGCGCCTTCCACGGCGGCGCACATAATCTTCTCCGGCGCCGGAAAGCAGCCCTTGGTCTTGTCGCGCAACACGCTCGGGGCGATGGCCAGCATCTGCGCCACGTTCGGCGAACTGGGCGTGCCGCCGGGGATCTTGTAGCCCTGCACGTCCCACGGCTGCCTGGCGGCGGGGTTGGCAGCGATCCAGGCGCGGGCCTTGGTCAGCATCTCCTCGCAGTCGCGGGCCAGGTCGTGAATCAGGCCGGCCTTGAGCGCTGCGTCCGGGCGCACCTTCTTGCCTTCGGCCAGATACGGCAGCGCCTTTTCCAGACCCAGCATGCGCACCATACGCACTACCCCGCCGCCGCCTGGCAGCAGGCCGAGGGTGACTTCCGGCAGGCCGAGCTGCACGTGGCTTTCGTTCACCGCAATACGGTGGTGACAGGCCAGGGCGATTTCCCAGCCGCCACCCAGCGCTGCGCCGTTGATGGCGGCGACCACCGGTTTGCCGAGGGTTTCCAGGCGGCGCAGCTGACCCTTGATTCTCAGGATCATCTCGTAGAAGTCCAGGGCCTCGGCCTGGGTGACCTTGATCAGTTCATTGAGGTCACCGCCAGCGAAGAAGGTCTTCTTCGCCGAGGTGATGATCACCCCGGCGATTGAATCCTTCTCTGCTTCCAGGCGGTCGACGATCTGCCCCATGGCCTCGCGGTACACCGCATTCATGGTGTTGGCGCTCTGGCCGGGCATGTCCATGGTCAGGATGACGATATTGTCCTGGCCTTTTTCGTAACGGATAGCGTCAGTCATTTTTATCTTCTCTTCCCAAAGCTGTGGGAGCTGCGTAGGGCGGGTGCAACCCGCTAGCACACGAATGGCGGGTTTCACCCGCCCTACCGATCAGATTCTCTCGATGATGGTGGCGATGCCCATGCCACCGCCGACGCAGAGCGTGGCCAGGCCATAGCGCAACTGACGCTTCTCCAGTTCATCGAGCAGCGTGCCGAGGATGGCGCAGCCGGTGGCGCCCAGCGGATGGCCCATGGCGATGGAACCGCCATTGACGTTGACCTTGCTCTCGCTCACGCCCATGTCCTTCATGAACTTCATCACCACCGAAGCGAAGGCCTCGTTGACCTCGAACAGGTCGATGTCGTCGATGGACAGCCCCGCCTTGGCCAGCGCCTTGCGCGTGGCCGGTGCCGGGCCGGTGAGCATGATGGTCGGGTCGGTGCTGGTCACCGCCGTGGCGACGATACGCGCACGCGGCTTCAGGCCCAGCTCCTTGCCCTTGGCCGCCGAGCCAATCAGCATCAGCGCCGCGCCATCGACGATGCCGGAACTGTTGCCCGGCGTGTGCACATGCTCGATACGCTCGACATGGCTGTAGACACGCAGCGCGGTTGAGTCGAAGCCCATCTGCCCCATCATCTCGAAGCTCGGCTTGAGCTTGCCTAGGCCTTCGAGGGTGGAATCGCCACGAATGAACTCGTCATGATCGAGCAGCACGATGCCGTTCTGGTCGGTCACCGGCACCAGCGACCTGGCGAACGAGCCATCGGCGCTTGCACGTGCGGCCTTCTGCTGCGAGCGCAGGGCGAAGGCGTCGACATCGGCACGGCTGAAACCTTCCAGGGTGGCGATCAGGTCGGCGCCAATGCCCTGCGGGACGAAATTGCTGTGGATGTTGGTTTCCGGGTCCATTACCCAGGCGCCGCCGTCCGAGCCCATGGGCACGCGCGACATGGACTCGACGCCGCCGACCACCACCAGGTCCTCGAAGCCGGAGCGCACCTTCATCGCCCCGAGGTTCACTGCTTCCAGACCCGATGCGCAGAAGCGGTTGAGCTGCACACCAGCCACGCTGACGTCCCAGTCGGCGACCATGGCGGCCGTCTTGGCGATATCGGCGCCCTGATCGCCCACCGGCGTCACGCAACCGAGAACGATGTCATCCACCTGACTGGTGTCCAGATCATTGCGCACTTGCAGGGCGTTCAGCAGGCCGGCAACCAGCTGCACGGGCTTGACGCTATATAGCGCGCCGTCCTTCTTGCCCTTGCCACGGGGCGTGCGCACCGCGTCGAAAATATATGCTTCGGTCATGGCGTCCTCGGAGACTATTACGGCGCTGGCGGAACATCATGCTCCGGCCACACCTATTCTTATTGAGCCTGCTTACCATAGCGCCGAGACGCCGTGGCTCAATGACAGAAGCGCTCAGCGCTATTGACCACTGAGCTCAGACGAACGGTCGGTTGCCGGGCTGGCAGTGGCCTCAGCAAGCAAGCGCTCTGTCTCAAGGCCTGCGGCATGTCCTGCGAGGGCGCACATAGCTCGAACGTTTTACCAGGCTTCGCCTAGAAACCAAGTCATCTAAGGAAGTTGTGACACCAACCCTAGAGTTACACATGCGCCCTTGCACAAAGCGGCGCAGGGAGCCGCCGCCGGGTCATGCCGGGGCGGTGAGTAAGAACAACGCCCAGGCGTGACGCAGCGACCCACCAGGCAGTACGGCAGGCGCTCGACGCCACACCCATAACAACAAAAGGCACACGGCCATGTTCAAACAGCCGAAATACCGCCAGGCTGGCGTCATCCTTTTCGCCACGGCGGTCATCCTGATCCTTCCCAATCTGACCCGTCTGGTCAGTTGATTCCCACTGTCCCCGCAACTGCGCAGACGCCGTAGCGCGATCAGCGCAGGGCGGGTATCCACCATGCAAGCAGCAAGGGAATCAGCCCGAATGCCAGCAGGGTCGAGCACAGCACCAGGCTGGCGACCTGCTCCGGCGAGCGACCTGCGCGCACGGCGAACAGGTAATTAAACACCGCCACCGGCATCGATGACTGCAGTACCAGCACGGCATGCGCCAGCGGTTGCAGGCCCATCGCCCAACCGACGATCCAGCCCAGCGCCGCACCACAGAGAATGCGCAGCAGGCCCAGCAGC
Source organism: Pseudomonadota bacterium (assembly GCA_023431055.1). GTDB lineage: Bacteria > Pseudomonadota > Gammaproteobacteria > Pseudomonadales > Pseudomonadaceae > Aquipseudomonas. The sequence continues at coordinate 9,897 of JAEYXX010000053.1, read as the reverse complement.
ATGCCGTTGCCCAGGTGCTTCACGCGGATGCTCGCCAGCGATACGCCCAGGGTGAGCAGCATCATCGGGATGGTCATGCCGCCCAGCAGGTCAACGGTGTTGGCCAGCCAGCGGGGCAGTTCGAAATCGAGCAACAGTACAGGAAGGACCAGCGCCAGGCTGATCATGATTGGGTTGACCAGCAGCCCCTTGATCGAGCGCTCGGCCCCGGACAACAGCATGCCAATGCTGAAATGCCCCACTGACAACACCAGGAAGAAAGCCACTGCCAACGCCAAGCCGGCCTCGCCAAAAGCGAACAGCGCCATGGGCAGGCCCATGTTGCCGGAGTTGGGAAAGAGATAGGCCGGCACCAGCACTTTCCAGTCGATGGAGAACAGGCGGCTTAGCAGCAGGCCAACCAGCCCCATGGACAGCATCACCAGCACACAGGCCAGCGCCATCTGCGAGAAGGCGCCGAGATCCAGGTTTGCTCGGCTCAGGGTCGACAGCACCAGGCAGGGCGTGCCGATGTTCAGCACCAGCCGCGCGACAAAATCAGTGGGATAGGCGTGACCACTACGCGCCCAGCCGTAGCCGATACCCGCAGCAATCAATACCGGGGCCAGAACAGCGAACAACTCGGCTAACATCTGCTACTCCCGTCACGTCGAGCGAGGCATCCTAGACTGCACAAAAGGCTCGGGCAATGATGCCGGGCCCTATCAATCCGCTCTGGGGTCTGCGATGCGCCTGATTCTCCTGCTCACCAGCCTGTTCGCTCTGCTCACTGCCCATGCCGGTGAAATCGATCAGGCCGCCGCCACCTCCGCCTTACAGCGCAGCGACAGCCTGCTGATCGACGTGCGTAGCGCCGAAGAGTTCGCAGAAGGTGCACTGCCCGGCGCCATCCGTATCGGCCATGAAGATATCGCCGCACAGATCGCCAGTGTCGCCCCGGACAAAGATCGCCCCCTGGTGCTCTACTGCCGCAGCGGTCGCCGCTCTGCCATCGCCCAGCAAAGCCTGGAGGAAATGGGCTACCGCCAGGTGATCAATGCAGGTGCCTATGACGAACTACGACCACTGCTGGAGCATCGCGAATGAGAGCTGCCCTGCTGCTGACTTTGGTCATCCTGAGCGGCGTGGCCCAAGCGGCCGAGTTCGAGGTGCAACTCAACGATGGCCGACGCGCCTGGAGCAACAGCGAACTGCTCGAGCACCCGCAAGCGCGCGATATCGAGATCATCGATGACGTCAGCTACAAGCGCACCATGCACTACCGCGCCGTGCCGATCAGTACGCTGCTGGAGGGTATCGAGCCCGGCGACCATCTCCAGGCCGTGGCGCTCGACGGTTTTGCCGCGGAACTGCCAGCCTCGATTCTCTTGGCCAAAGAAGGTGCAAAAGCCTGGCTGGCCATCGAAGATCCCGAGCATCCCTGGCCGCCGCTGGCACAGGGCAAACCCAGCGCGGGACCTTTCTACCTGGTCTGGACCGATCCTTCTGCCAGCCAGATCGGCCCCGAGCAGTGGCCCTTCCAGATCGCCCGGATTCGCCAACTGGCCCCGATCGAGCAGCGCTTCCCCGCCCTGCTGCCGGCAGCAGACGCCAGCGCCGAAGTCCGTGCCGGTTTCGCTGTCTATCAGAAAAACTGCATGGCCTGCCATCGACTCAATGGCGCGGGTGACTCCGAGTTCGGCCCCGACCTGAACATCCCGCACAACCCCACCGAGTACTTCAGCGGCGACTTCCTGCGCCAGTACATTCGTGACCCGCAGAGCCTGCGGCGCTGGCCGCAAGGGCGCATGCCTGGGTTTGGCGAGTCAGTTTTGCCACAGGCCGAACTGGAGCGATTAATCGCTTATCTGGGTCACATGGCCCAACGCAAGATCAATACGAACCTGTAGAAGGGTTCGGGCGGGGGCGCATGGCGCACGCTACAAAAGGCCTATGGTGCCTCTTGACACATCACTGCTGACGCACCTGCAGCAGTGGCGCCACCTGCACCTGCGCATGCATCTGCTCACAGCCACCACCACGGCGCATGCCCCGCACCGGGCAGGCATCGAGATAGTCCAGGCCGACTGCCAGCTTGAGGTGACGCTCCGGGCGCGCCAGGCAGTTAGTCACGTCGAAGCTGTACCAGGCGTCGTCCAGCCAGGCTTCGGCCCAGGCATGGCTGGCCAGGTGCTCGGCGTCGTCGGTGTAGAGATAACCAGACACGTAGCGCGCCGGCACGCCGAGGCTGCGCGCGCACGCGAGGAAAGTATGAGTGTGATCCTGGCAGACGCCACGGCGACCGGCGAAGGCCTCGGCGGCACTGGTGTCCACCTCGGTGATACCCGGCTGATAAGCGATATGGGCGTTGAGCGCGTGCATCAGCTCGATCAGGCCGCTGCGATCGGTCCGCGCCTTGCTCTGCTGCGCGGCAAACTCGCGGATGGCATCGTCGGCCTGGGTCAGGCGGGTGAAACGCAGGAACGGCAATGCCGACTGGCGCTCGTGCTCGGCCTCACAGGTCTCATCGATTTCAACCTGGCCACGGGCGCCGATAACGATGGACTCGTGCGGCTCGTCCAGGGTCAGCACGTGCAGGATGTTGCCGTAGGGATCGAGTTGGGCGTGCACCGGGCGCGGCAGGTCGAGCTGCCAGCTGAGCACCTGCTGGCGTTCGCTGTCGTGCGGGGTCAGGCGCAGGTACTGGATGCTCGCGCGCACCTGATCATCGTAACGGTAGGTGGTGTCATGACTGATCGAGAGTCTCATGCGACCTCCAGATAGGACGTATGGATGGTGTTGCCCAGCTGGCGCACCAGCAGGATGAAGTCGGTGAGCCAGGCATGCAGGCCTTCGTCGAGCACTTCATCGATGCTGGTGTAACGCAGGCGGGCATCCAGTTCGGCGGCCAGGCGTTGTGCCGGGCGACCGTTCTCTCCGGGTAGACCGGAAAGCATCAGGTTCAGTTCTTCCATGCAGGCACGCAGAGAGCGCGGTACGTCCGGGCGCAACAGCAGCAGCTCGGCGACCTTGCGCGTGCGCGGCGAGCCACGGTAGCTCTCGGCAAAGGCTTCGAACGACGACAGTGCCCGCAGCAGCGCACTCCATTGGTAATAGCTGCGCGCGGTGCGTTCTTCCAGCTCGTCGATCTCCTCGCCGAGCATTTCGTAGCGCGCATCGAGCAGACGCAGGGTATTGTCGGCGCGCTCGATGAAGGTGCCCAGGCGAATGAAGCGATAGGCTTCGCCGCGCATGATGGTGCCGAAGGTGGCGCCACGGAACAGGTGCGAACGCTCCTTGACCCACTCGCAGAAACGGCTGATGCCGAAGCGCCCCAGGCCTTGCTCGGCGATGCCGCGCATTTCCAGCCAGGTGGCGTTGATGTTCTCCCACATGTCGGCGGTGATCCGCCCGCGCACCGCATGGGCGTTGCTGCGCGCGGCCTGCAGGCAGCAGTAGATGCTGCCCGGGTTGCTTGCATCGAGGGCGAAGAATTGCAACATGCGCTCGGCGTGCAGCGGGCCGTGGCGCTCCAGGTAGTCGTCCAGAGTGCCGGTAATCAGCAGCGGCATGGCCAGTTCGTCGAGGCCGTCGCCACGGCCATCCTGCGGCATCAGCGACAGCGAATAGCTGACGTCGAGCATACGCGCCAGGTTCTCGGCACGTTCCAGGTAGCGCGACATCCAGTAAAGATCGGAGGCAGTTCTCGAAAGCATGGATCAGTCCTCCACCACCCAGGTGTCCTTGGTACCGCCGCCTTGCGACGAGTTGACCACCAGCGAACCTTCGCGCAGTGCCACGCGGGTCAGGCCGCCGGGCACCAGGCGGGTTTCACGGCCAGTAAGGACGAACGGGCGCAGGTCGATGTGGCGTGGAGCGATGCCGCGCTCGACGAAGGTCGGGCAGGTCGACAGGCACAAGGTCGGCTGGGCGATATAGGCCTCTGGCTTGGCCTTGAGTCGCTCGCGGAAGGCGTCGATCTCGGCCTTGCTCGCCGCCGGGCCGACCAGCATGCCGTAGCCGCCGGAGCCCTGGGTTTCCTTGACCACCAGCTCGGACAGGTTGGCCAGCACGTGGGACAGTTCCTGCGGTTTGCGGCACTGCCAGGTCGGCACGTTCTTCAAGATCGGCTCCTCATCCAGGTAGAAGCGGATCATGTCGCCGACGTAGGGATAGACCGACTTGTCGTCAGCCACGCCGGTGCCGATGGCATTGGCCAGCACCACGTTGCGCGAGCGGTAGGCCGACAGCAAACCAGCAACGCCGAGCATGGACTCGGGATTGAAGGCCAAAGGATCGAGGAAGGCATCGTCGAGGCGGCGGTAGATCACGTCCACCTGGCGCGCCCCGGCGGTGGTGCGCATGTAGACCTTGTCGTCACGGACGAACAGGTCGGCGCCCTCCACCAGCTCCACGCCCATCTCGCGGGCGAGGAAGGCATGTTCGAAGTAGGCGCTGTTGAAACGGCCCGGCGTCAAGACGACGACCGTGGGGTTGTCCAGCGGGCTGGAACTCTTCAGTGCATCGAGCAGCAGGTTCGGGTAGTGATCCACCGGCGCCACGCGTTGCGCGGCGAACAGCTCGGGGAACAGGCGCATCATCATCTTGCGGTCTTCGAGCATGTAACTCACACCGCTGGGCGTGCGCAGGTTGTCTTCCAGCACGTAGTAGCTGCCATCACCGTCACGCACCAGGTCGACCCCAGCGATGTGCGCGTAGATGTCGCGGTGTAGGTCGAGGCCCTGCATGGCCATCTGGTAGCCCTCGTTGGCCAGCACCTGCTCGGCCGGAATGATCCCTGCCTTGATGATCCGCTGGTCGTGATAGAGGTCGGCGAGAAACAGGTTGAGCGCCTGTACGCGCTGGATACAGCCGCGTTCGACGATGCGCCATTCGCTGGCGGGAATGGCGCGGGGAATGATGTCGAAGGGAATCAGGCGCTCGGTGCCCTGATCATCACCGTAGAGGGTGAAGGTGATACCGGCGCGGTGGAACAGCAGGTCGGCTTCTCGTCGGCGCTGGGCCAGCAGATCGTCCGGCGTTTCTGCCAGCCAGCGGGCAAATTCGCGGTAGTGCGGACGGACTGCGCCGCTCGCGTCGTACATCTCGTCATAAAAGGTGCGGGCCATGCCGTACTCCTTGTCACCCGGACTTGCAGCATCCTCTGCAAGGCCCGAGCCAGCGCTATTAATCCTTTAATTTCAATCAGTTGCACAAACAAACCGAACAAAACGCACCATCTCGGTGCGGCGCAATCTTTCCGTCATGACGCCCCGCCCCATTAGGTGGCACCGCTGGCTTCGCGGGGCGACAGTGGCTCGCCACGCAGGCAAACAACCTGCAAAGCCCACGCTGACCGGGGGCGGGACACTTAGCTGTCACATTGCGTGACCGCCCGGTCAAGCGCAACCGCTTTTGCAGCGGTCGCGCCACGAAAAAACTGAATGGGCCAGTCCCAGGACGTTCTTGCGCACCACCCCTGATCAGAGCCGCAGAACGGTTACATTCGCCATCAACTCGCCCCCAGATGCCTGGCAATGACCTGAGCCGCGCTGTCGAGGTGTTGTTCATGACTGAAGCCGGAAGCCTTGAGCGGCTTGAGATCATGATCGGCCGCCTGCAACCAGTGCAGTTCTATGGCCGGCGACAGGTCATAGCCAGCGACGGCCTCGCGATTGCCCAGGGCATCGCGCTCGCCCTGCACGATCAGCGTCGGTGTACGCAGCTCGGCGAGATGGGCGACTCGCGGTTTCTCCGGCTTGCCGGCTGCATAGAAGGGATAGCCCAGACAGATCAGCGCAGCGGCACCCAGCTCGTCGGCCAGCAGACTGGCCATGCGCCCGCCCATGGACTTGCCGCCGATGGCCAGCGGCCCTGCCACTTGCTGGCGCACCTGCGCATGCACCTCGCGCCATTGCTGCAGCAGTTGCGCCTGCGGATTGGGCGGCCGCTTACGCCCATCCACTCGCCGCTGCGCCATGTAGGCGAACTCGAAGCGCACCACGCGCACGCCCCGCGCTGCCAGGCCCTGCGCCATGTGCTGCATGAAGGGGCTATCCATCGGCGCACCCGCACCATGCGCCAGGATCAGCGTACTGAACGCCACCTGCGGCGGTTCGTCCCAGATGCAGGGCAGTTCCTGCTCACATTGACCGGCGTCAATAAACCCCAATGGCCCTTTGCTCATGCTTGCCTCGCGTCGATATCCGTGGTGTTCGTGGCCTGCTCATGCCTGGGGGTGCCACGGATATCGGCCGCTCTGCCATAACCGTGGATGGAAGCCCAGACATGAACACAACAACCCGTTCCGCCTACAACTACAGGGTGGTTCGCCAGTTCGCCATTATGACGGTGGTTTGGGGCATCGTCGGCATGGGACTCGGCGTATTCATCGCTGCCCAGCTGGCCTGGCCCGAACTTAACTTGAACCTACCGTGGACAAGCTTCGGCCGTCTGCGCCCGCTGCATACCAATGCGGTGATCTTCGCTTTCGGTGGCTGCGCCCTGTTCGCCACCAGTTACTACGCGGTGCAACGCACCAGTCAGACCACGCTGTTCGCTCCGAAGCTGGCGGCCTTCACCTTCTGGGGTTGGCAACTGGTGATCCTGCTTGCAGCCATCACCCTGCCCCTGGGCTGGACCAGCTCCAAGGAATACGCCGAACTGGAATGGCCGATCGATATCCTGATCACCATCGTCTGGGTCTGCTATGCCATCGTCTTCTTCGGCACGGTGATGCAGCGCAAGGTCAGCCACATCTATGTGGGTAACTGGTTCTTCGGCGGGTTCATCCTCACCGTGGCCATCCTGCACGTGGTCAACAACCTGGAAATTCCGGTCACACTGACCAAGTCCTACTCGCTCTATGCCGGCGCGACCGATGCGATGATCCAGTGGTGGTACGGCCACAACGCCGTGGGCTTCTTCCTCACCGCCGGTTTCCTGGGGATGATGTACTACTTCGTGCCCAAGCAGGCCGCTCGCCCGGTCTACTCCTACCGCCTGTCCATCGTCCACTTCTGGGCGCTGATCGCGGTCTACATCTGGGCCGGCCCCCACCACCTGCACTACACCGCCCTGCCGGACTGGGCGCAGAGCCTCGGCATGGTGATGTCGCTGATCCTCCTGGCGCCGAGCTGGGGTGGCATGATCAACGGCATGATGACCCTCTCCGGTGCCTGGCACAAATTGCGCACCGACCCGATCCTGCGCTTTTTGGTCGTTTCCCTGGCGTTCTACGGCATGTCGACCTTCGAAGGTCCGATGATGGCCATCAAGACCGTCAACGCCCTGTCCCACTACACCGACTGGACCATCGGTCACGTGCACGCCGGCGCCCTCGGCTGGGTTGCCATGGTGTCCATCGGCTCGCTGTATCACCTGATTCCCAAGGTGTTCGGTCGCGAGCAGATGCACAGCATCGGCCTGATCAACAGCCACTTCTGGCTGGCCACCATCGGCACCGTGCTGTACATCGCCTCGATGTGGGTCAACGGCATCACCCAGGGCCTGATGTGGCGCGCAGTCAACGAAGACGGCACCCTCACCTACTCCTTCGTCGAAGCGCTGGAAGCCAGCCATGTCGGCTTCGTGGTACGGGTGATCGGTGGCGCCATCTTCTTCGCCGGCATGCTGCTAATGGCCTGGAACGTCTGGCTGACCGTACGTAGCGCGAAATCCACCGAGATGGAAGCCGCTGCGCAGTTCTCGGTAGAAGGAGCCCACTGATGAAACACGAGATTCTCGAGAAGAACATCGGCCTGATGGCCCTGGTGATGATCCTGGCGGTCAGCATCGGCGGCCTGACGCAGATCGTCCCGCTGTTCTTCCAGGACGTCACCAACGAACCGGTCGATGGCCTCAAGCCCTACACCGCGCTGCAACTGGAAGGCCGCGACATTTACATCCGCGAGGGCTGCGTCGGCTGCCACTCGCAGATGATCCGCCCGTTCCGCGCCGAGACCGAGCGCTACGGCCACTACTCCGTCGCCGGCGAAAGCGTCTGGGATCACCCCTTCCTGTGGGGTTCCAAGCGCACCGGCCCGGACCTGGCCCGCGTCGGCGGTCGCTACTCGGACGAGTGGCATCGCGCCCACCTGTACAACCCGCGCAACGTCGTGCCGGAGTCGATCATGCCCGCCTACCCCTGGCTGGTCGAGCAGAGCCTCGATGGCCAGGACACCGCCAAGAAGATGAGCGCCCTGCGCACATTGGGCGTGCCCTACAGCGAAGAAGACATCGCCGGGGCCAGCGACGCGGTCAAGGGCAAGAGCGAGATGGATGCTCTGGTTGCCTACCTGCAGGTGCTTGGCACCGCCGTGAAGAACAAGAGGTGAGTGCCATGCTCGAGCTTATCGATATCGGCACCCTGCGCGGCCTAGGCACTGCGCTGGTTTTGATCGCCTTCACCGCCGTCACCCTCTGGGCCTACAGCGGCAAACGCCGCGATGCCTTCGCCGAAGCGGCCAACCTGCCCTTCGCCGATGAGTCCAAGCCCGCCGTTTCGAGGACCCAAGCATGACCACCTTCTGGAGCTGGTACATCACCCTGCTGACCGTCGGTTCGCTGGTCGCGCTGTTCTGGCTGATCTTCGCCACCCGCAAGAGCGAAGTGCACAAGAACCCGACCGAGCAGACCATGGGCCACGCCTTCGATGGCATCGAGGAGTACGACAACCCACTGCCGAAGTGGTGGTTCATGCTGTTCCTCGGCACTCTGGTGTTTTCCGTTGGCTACCTGCTGCTCTACCCGGGCCTGGGCAACTTCAAGGGCCTGCTGCCGGGCTACGAGGATGGCTGGACCCAGGTCAACCAGTGGCAACGCGAAATGGATCGTGCCGATGAGCTGTACGGCCCGATCTTCGCCAAATACGCTGCCATGCCGATCGAGGAAGTGGCCAAGGACGAGCGCGCGCTGAAAATGGGCGGTCGCCTGTTCGCCTCCAACTGCTCGGTATGCCATGGCTCGGATGCCAAGGGCAGCTACGGCTTCCCCAACCTGACGGACAACAGCTGGCGCTGGGGCGGTGAGCCGGAAACCATCAAAGCCTCCATCATGCACGGCCGCATGGGCGTAATGCCGGCACAAGGCCCGATGATCGGCGAAGATGGCGTGCGTAACGTCGCGGCCTACGTGCTCACCGAGTTGGGTGGTCGTGAGCTGCCCGAGGGCACGGAAGCGGACATCGCCGCTGGCAAGCAGATCTTCTCCACCCTCTGCGCCGCCTGCCATACCCCTGCCGGCACCGGCATGCCGATGATGGGCGCACCGGATCTGACCCAACCCAGCGCGTTCATCTACGGCAGCAGCTTCGCCCAACTGCAACAGACCATTCGCTATGGCCGCAGCGGCAACATGCCGGCTCAGGGTGATTTTCTCGGTAACGACAAGGCTCACCTGCTGGCTGCCTATGTGCTCAAGTTGAGCCAGAGCGAAAGCAAGTAACCTCCCATGCTTTACCGGCGACCGCATCACGGTCGCCGGCTCCTCCCCACATGTATGCGACCCAGTGTCGCACCTGCCGACCAATAGCCCTGCAATTTCCTTGAACTGGGCTAAGCTGCCTTTCAGTCGCCATCTGTCACAACTCCAAGGCGATCCTTTCTTAGCGCTGCGCAAACTGGTTGCGCAAAAAGCTGCAGAGCTGTTTCCGAGGCCATTGCGAACGGCTCGCGGAAGGCCCTGAAACCCTGTTCGCGTCGGCATGTTGCGTTGCAATGGCTACCTGCTTTCTCCATACTTGCCGCCGATTTTTGCCCCATAAAACTCCATTAACCGTGGAACCCCTAGCATGAGCACAGCAATCAGTCAGACTGCTTATAACTATAAGGTGGTCCGCCAGTTCGCCATTATGACGGTGATCTGGGGGGTCATTGGGATGGGTCTAGGCGTGTTCATCGCCGCACAACTCGTGTGGCC
>JAEYXX010000032.1 GCA_023431055.1 Pseudomonadota bacterium | reverse complement strand
TTCGACAGCTATCACGCCGAGCGCGGCCTGCGCTGGCCGGTGGTCGATGGCAAGGAGACGCGCTGGCGCTATCGCGAGGGCCACGACCCCTACGTGGAAAAAGGCAGCGGCGTGCAGTTCTACGGTTACCCGGACAAGCGCGCGCTGATCTTCGCCCTGCCTTACGAGCCGCCAGCCGAGGCGCCGGATGACGAGTTTCCGTTCTGGCTCAGCACCGGCCGTGTGCTGGAGCACTGGCACACCGGCAGCATGACCCAGCGCGTCGAGGAGTTGCACGGCGCGGCGCCCGATGCGCTGGTGTACATGCACCCGGACGACGCCAAGACGCTCAAGGCGCGGCGTGGCAGCGAGGTCAAGGTGATCAGCCGGCGCGGCGAAATCCGTGCGCGCATCGAAACCCGCGGGCGCAACAAGCCACCGCGCGGCCTGGTGTTCGTGCCCTTCTTCGACGCCAACAAACTGATCAACAAGGTCACCCTGGACGCCACCGATCCGATCTCCAAGCAGACCGACTACAAGAAGTGTGCGGTGAAGATCGAACTGGTCAGCCTGGCCTGAGGAGAGCCGTCATGAGCCTGCGTTTCCTGCCTCTGCTACTGCTCGCCGCCTTTGGCCTGGCCATCGCCGGTGAGCTCAATTACCCACTCGACGCTCCGGCGCCGGACGGTCGCCGCCCCGGCGGCACACTAAGCCAGACGATTCCGGCACCGGTGCTGGGCAACGAGGAGAACAAGGACCTGCGCCGCGAGCGCAACTATCCGGAACAGCCCCCGACCATCCCGCACAGCATTCGCGGTTACCAGGTGGACGCCAACGGCAACAAGTGCCTGACCTGCCACAGCCGCGCCGGCAGCGCCCGCAGCCAGGCGCCGATGATCAGCATCACCCATTACATGGACCGTGACGGCCAGCCGCTGGCTGCCGTGTCGCCGCGGCGCTACTTCTGCACCCAGTGTCATGTGCCCCAGCAGGAGGTCAAACCCCTGGTCGGCAACAGCTTCCGCAATATCGACCACCTGCTCGAAGACGAAGCAGCCGGTACGACAAAACCCTGAGGAGGCCTTTCATGAAGTCGTTAATGGCCCTGCTCAGGGAGTACTGGGGCATCCTGCGTCGCCCGAGCGTGCATTACAGCCTGGGCTTTCTCACCCTCGGCGGTTTCATCGCCGGGATCATCTTCTGGGGCGGCTTCAACACCGCGCTGGAGGCCACCAACACCGAGCAGTTCTGCATTTCCTGCCACGAGATGCGCGACAACGTGTACGTCGAGCTACAGGACACCATTCACTACAGCAACCGCTCCGGCGTGCGCGCCACCTGCCCGGACTGCCACGTGCCGCACCAGTGGACGGACAAGATCGCGCGCAAGATGCAGGCGTCGAAGGAGGTCTGGGGCAAGATCTTCGGCACCATCAATACCCGCGACAAGTTCCTTGCCCACCGCCGTGAGCTGGCCGAGCATGAGTGGGCCAGGCTCAAGGCCAACGACTCGCTGGAGTGCCGCAACTGCCACAACTTCGACTACATGGATTTCACCAAGCAGAGCCCGCGCGCCCGGCAGATGCACTCCAGCGCGCTGGCCAGCGGTGAAGCCACCTGTATCGATTGCCACAAGGGCATCGCCCACCAGTTGCCGGACATGAGCGGGGTGCCGGGCTGGTAGAGGTCGGCCCGTCGGCTCCTGCGCTCCGCGGAGGAGCGCAGGGTAGCCCGGATGCAATCAGGGATGCGCGGCAGTCATTCCCGGATTGCATCCGGGCTACGGGCGCCGATTGGTGCAGCGAACCCTACTGCCCACGTAACCGCTGCAAATGCTCGAGCACGCCAGCGGCCGTCTGTTCGCCGACCAGGCGTTCACGCAGCTTGCCATCGGCATCGACGATGTAGGTCACCGGCAGTACATCGTTGCGCGGCAGTTCGAAACGCGCTGCCGGGTCCTGCGCCAGCACGGTGAAACGGATGTCGAAGCTGTTGGCCACGCGCTTGAGTTCATCGCCCTGCAAGGCATCGAAGTTGACGCCGATCACCCGTGCCGACTGATTTTTCAGCTCATCTTCCAGCGCATTGAGCTCAGGGATTTCCGTGCGGCATGGCGCACACCACTCGGCCCAATAATTGATCACCAGCCACTGGCCATCGAGGCTGTCAGCCGTTACCTTTCGTCCATGCTGATCAGGTCCGAAATCCTCGGCGCAAGCCGTCAGCAGCAGACCGGCGCAAATTCCCAGAACAGCCTTGTAGACCCTTCGGAGCCCTAAGCCCATGTACTCGATCCTCGTCCACTCGGGGTTGATATGACGCTGAATTCACTGCGCCTGGAAGTACCGGATATCCGCGAGGACAACAGCGTATCGCCGGCGGAGGTCCCCCAGCGGCTCGCGGCAGCCCGCCTGCTGGAAGCGGAACATGGCCTGCAACAGGTGCTGGGGCTGTTGTTCACGCTAAACCGCAGCGGCCTGACCTTACTGGAAAGACAGCGTGCGCTGCAAAGCTTCAGTGACGAGTATCGCCACTACACCAGCCTCGCCAAACGCCAGGATCCGCCCAGCCCCCTGTTCGTGCGCCTGTGCAGTGAACTGGCGATCGGTTTCAAGCGCCTGCTGCTACAGATTCTGCAAGGCCGTCAGCCATCGATGCCACATCTGGCCTGGTGCCTATACATGGCCCAGCATTTCCTTGCCCAGCAGTTGCTGCGCCACTACCAGCTGTACCAGGAGCCGCCCGCGGCGCTCTGGCGTGACAGCCATTTGCTGTACTGGGTCGGCGAACACCAGCAGTGCCTGGACGAACCGGTAGCCGCCGCCTTCGAGCCGAAACCGGCGAGCACCCTGCGCGGGCTCTACCAGCAGATGCTGCTGTTGGCGCTGAGCAATCCCTTCCACCTCGATGAAGGTGAATGCCTGACCCTGTTCAGCGCGCTGGCACCTCTGGCAGCGCTGGCCAGATTGCAAGCCTGGGACGAGGAAGACGACGCCGAAGGTCCACTGGTTGATCTCGGCGGAGCACAGGCCTGCCTGAGTTTCGAACAACCTGTCGAAGGCGAAGCCGCCAACCTGCGCCGTTTCGAACTGGGCGCCCTGCTGATCGCCCTGCACGAACCTGCGCCGTTGCAAAGCGCCGAAGAACGTCAGCTTCTGGAACGGGTGCGCCAGCACTGGCTGGGGCGCCAGCAGCGTCGCCACGAACGCGCCGAGCTGGATGGCCAATGCAGTCTGGTGGTGGGCCTGCCTGCCATCCATGCACAGCTGCTGGACAAACTGCCGCAGCGCACCGAGGCGCAGTTGCTCGATGCCAGCCCCGGCGGCGCACGCCTGCTGTGCAACGCCGATGAAGGGGCACAGTTGCAGGTCGGGCAACTGGTTCTGCTGCTCACCAGCGGCACGCCGACCCTCGCCCTGGTGCGCTGGCGTCACCAGGGCAGCGAAGGCCTGCATCTTGGCCTGCGCTACCTCAAGGGCCTGCCGCGGCCGGTCTGGCTGCGCCGCGCACCCAACGCCCAGACTCATCCCGGTGTATTGCAGAGCACACCGGCGCCTGGCAACGGCTGGTACCACGGGCTGTGGCTACCCAATGGCCAGTTCAGCGTCGACGAGCATCTGTGGTTGCAACTGGCCAACGTTCACAATCAGGCGATCGTGCCGCTTCCCGAAAGCAACCTGCAGACATCGGCAGTCACCCGCCACCCACTGCGCCTGGCCTGATACGCGAAACTGCGACCGCAGTCACGCGGTCGGTCTGCCGAGTGCACAGTTTCGTCCGGGGCGAGCTGCTTATAATTCCTCGCACTCAAGTCTCACCTGCCTGGAATTTCACCATGTCCCAAGTGCAAGACAAGCTGATTGGCTCCGTGCCCTCGCGCATCGTCGACGTCGCTCAATTGCTGGTCACGCCCTACGAGGGTCGCGTGGCCGAATACAACATCGCCACCTGGCTGCACTTGCCAGGGCTGGCCAACCTGCCGGTATCGCTACTGGTGAGCTATCGCGATGGCGACAAGCGTCGCGAGGTCAGCGTCGACCACGGCAAGGTCAACGCCCATGGCAAGATCCTGCTCTCGGGCATCGCCCGCATGCCGGTGCGGCAGAAGATCGAAGACATGCAGGTGCGCCTGCGCTCGGCGGTGCCGGCGCAAAGCCTGGTGGTCGAGGAGTTCTTCGTTCAGGCCGTCGAACTGGCCAATAGCGAGAGCCGCCAGGCCATGGCCTGAAGCAGCACGAATAGACAAAACCCCGCGCATCGTCGCGGGGTTTTGCTTTCAAGCGGAGGAAACTTCTGCGCTGGGCGAGGGCAATGAATTCGAATCGTCGATTTCGGCCTGCGGGGTTTCGCTGACCGCGTGCTCGAGCAACGATTCCGGCCAGCTGGCGAAACGCAACCCGGTGATCCGGTTGAGACGCGTCAGCGCCTCCTGGGGATCGCGCCGATGGAGGTGAATGATCCTGTCTTTGCCTGTCATTACTGCATGCATCCTTAACGACCCCGCCCTGCTGGCAGTTCGATAGCAAATGCTCCTGCGATTGCCAGAAGCGTGCCAGCCTCTCCAGCACCGCATTCCTTGACGTCCAGGCCGCAACCAGAGCCACAGCACAACTAGGCTAGGCCGTTTACTGACGTTTTTTGTCACCCAGCATCAGTCAATCATCCCTTGCCCGGCAACCACTCCGCCAGGCTGGCGCCGAACTGCTCTTCACGCTCCGCCTGCATACGTTCCAGCCCCTCGCGCAGCGCCGGATACCAGGGTTCGTCGAGCTGTAGCGGAAGTTGCGACAGGCTCGGCAATGGCCAGGGGCTGCACTCGAGCAGCCTGTAAACCGGGAAGGTGTGCAAGTCCCGGCACAAGATCCAGCCGCCACCGCTGGCTTTGCACGCCAGATGCTCGCGCTCGAGAAAGTCCATGACCTGGCCCCACTCATCCTCGGGCAAGCGCCAGCCAGCACGCTGCATGTCGCCATAGTGCAGGGCTTCGCCTTTCTGCTGGCGCTTCAACAACAGACGAAGCACCACCAGCAATATCAGGCCCTTGGGGACAGGATCACGGCGCCAGTGGCGTGGCTGCGAAAGGCCGTACACCAGCTCGGCGCCGAGCAGCACGATCAGCCAGGACAGGTAGATCCATACCAGAAACAGCGGCACCGTGGCGAAGGCGCCGTAGATCAGGTGATAGCCAGGAAACAGGCGCACGTAGAGGCCGAACAGCGCTTTGGCGATCTCGAACAGCACGGCGCTGAACAGGCCGCCCAGCAGCGCATGACGCAGCGGTACGCGGGTATTGGGGACTGCCGCATAGAGCAGCGTGAAAGCCGCGATACTCGACAGCAGCGGCGTGAAGCTCAGCAGCGTCTTGGCGCCGACCACGGCATCCGGCCCGGAAATCAGCGACAGAGAGGCGATATAAGTACTGACCGCGAACCCAGCGCCGAGCAGCAGAGGCCCGAGGCTGAGAATCGCCCAGTAGAGCAGGAAACTGGACATGCCACGGCGCGGCTGGCGCACCCGCCAGATCACGTTGAAGGTCTTCTCGATGGTCACCAGCATGAGGAAGGCCGTCACCGCCAGCAGGCCCACACCGAACCAGGTCAGCTGTCGCGCCTGCGTGGTGAACTCGCGCAGGTATTCCTGCACCGTCTCACCGGTGGAGGGTACAAAATTGTGGAAGATGAAGCCCTGAATCTCCTCGCCCACCCCCTGGAATGCCGGAATCGCAGAGAGCATGGCAAAGGTTACGGTCATCATCGGCACCACGGCGAACAGCGTGGTATAGGTCAGCGCCGCGGCGTTGCCTGCGCCACGGTTCTCCACGAAGCGCTGGTAAAGACTCAGCCAGAATCCCAGCCAGTCCTTGAGACGAACCTGCATGACCTCTCCTTAGTCCCCAAACCTAAACAGACAGTACGCCGCGTGAAAAGGTCGCACGAAGCAGCCTATCGGTTCGCGTGCATCCTCGCAGCAGGCGGTTAGAATAGCCGCCACTTCAAGCCGGATGCGAGCCACCATGACCGACCTGACCCTCTACCACAACCCGCGCTGCTCGAAATCCCGCGGAGCTCTGGAACTGCTGGAAGCCCGCGGCGTGCAACCGAATGTAGTGCGCTATCTGGAAACGCCACCCAGCGCCAGCGAGCTCAAGAGCCTGCTGGGCAAGCTGGGCATCCCCGCCCGCGACCTGCTGCGCAGCGGTGAGGACGAGTACAAGACACTGGGCCTGAGCGATACCAGCCTGAGTGAAGCGCAACTGATCGACGCCATGGTCAAGCATCCCAAACTGATCGAGCGCCCGATCCTGATCGCTGGCGACAAGGCCGTGGTCGGCCGTCCACCGGAGAAGGTCCTGGAGCTGCTGGCATGAGTACGCCCTATATCCTGGTGCTCTACTACAGCCGCCATGGCGCCACCGCACAGATGGCCAGACAGATTGCCCGTGGCGTCGAGATGGCTGGCCTGGAAGCACGCCTGCGCACGGTACCGGCAGTATCCAGCGAATGCGAGGCCGTAGCACCCAGCGTGCCCGAGGACGGCGCGATCTACGCCACCCTGGACGACCTGAAGAACTGCTCGGGCCTGGCTCTGGGCAGCCCGACCCGTTTCGGCAACATGGCTGCGCCGCTCAAGTATTTCCTCGACGGCACCAGCAACCTGTGGCTCACCGGCGAACTGGTGGGCAAGCCGGCTGGCGTGTTCACCTCCACCGCCAGCCTGCATGGCGGTCAGGAAACCACCCTGCTGTCGATGATGCTGCCGTTGCTGCACCACGGCATGCTGCTGTGCGGCCTGCCCTATAGCGAATCGGCACTGCTCGAAACCCGCGGCGGCGGCACGCCCTACGGCCCCAGTCACCACGCCGGTGGCGATGGCAAACGCACGCTGGACGAACATGAAGTTGCCCTGTGCCGCGCACTGGGCCAACGCCTGGCGCAGATCGCCGGCAAACTGGAGCACTGATCGTGGCCCGAGCCAAGAAACCCCTGCCCAGCCTCGAATGGCTGGAGCCGCGGGTCAAACTCAGCCGAGCGCTGAGCCTGTTCAGTTTCATCGCCCTGTTGACCTTGCTGCTGGTATGGAACCTGGCATTCGCCGATCTGCATGGAGCCCGCGTCGGCGTGGTACTGGCGATCCAGCTGCTGCCACTGGCCCTGCTCGCGCCCGGCATACTCATGGGCAACGCCCGCGCTCATGCCTGGGCCTGCTTCGTGGTCAACATCTACTTCATTCAGGGTGTACTCGCCGCCATCGACCCGGCACGTGCGCTGTTTGGCGCGCTGGAGGCGGTTATCAGCTTCGGCCTGTTCTGCTGCGCCCTGCTCTACACCCGCTGGCGCTTTCAGTACGACCGCAAGAAGGCCGGGGAAGCCTGATGCGCCTGGTGCTGCTGCCAGGCCTCAATGGCAGCAGTGCCCTCTTCGCACCTTTGCTCGCCGAGCTTAGGGATATCGATTGCCAGGTCCTCGAGCTGCCGGAACATGGGCCGCAGGATTATCCCAGCCTGGCCGACGCACTAATGGAGCAGCTGGGCACGGCACCTTTCGTGTTGCTGGGCGAATCGTTTTCCGGCCCTCTCGCCTACCAACTGGCCCTGCGCCAGCCCACCGGGCTGCGCGGCGTGATCTTCGCCGCCTCGTTCCTGAGCAGACCCAATCCTGCCCTGGCCCTGCTCGCGCATCTGCCGATCTCCAATGCACTGGCCACACAGCCCTGGCTGCTGCGTACCCTGTGCCTGGGTAGAACGGCAGACGCACACATGCTGCAACGGGTGCAAAGAGAAATTCGCCGGCTGGATACACGACTGCTGCGCACGCGACTGGCGACACTGGCCGGCCTGCAAGCACCAAAGCAACCCGTGGACCTACCCTACCTGCACCTCTGGCCGCAGCAGGATCGCCTGGTCGCAGACGGCGCTGCAAAACGACTGGCCCAGACTTGCGGCGATATCCGCCAGATTCGCCTGGATGGTCCGCACTTCATCCTGCAGGCACAGCCAAAGCTTTGTGCCAGAGCAATCGCTGAGTTCATGCAGGGAATAGTCGCGAGCTAGCCCCTAGCAGGCTGTTGAAAAACTACCTGCGTTGGCAATACTGCGTTAAAAACAGCCTCAAAATGCTCATTTACAGCACGTAAACTGCGCTTTTTCGGCTGTTTTCGCCTTGTCTTGCCTGCCTCGCCTAC
>JAEYXX010000042.1 GCA_023431055.1 Pseudomonadota bacterium | reverse complement strand
GCGGCGGCACTCAACCAGAACAACAGCGGCATCGCTGCCGATCCCACCACCACGAGGGTGGCCTGCATACGGCCGCGCATGATGTATTCAGCCAGGGCGCGCATGCGATCTATTCCTTAACGCTTGTCGACTATCCGATCTCAGCGGCCGTGGCTGTCGGTGTAGGGCAGCAGGGCCAGGAAGCGGGCGCGCTTGATAGCGGTGGCCAGCTGACGCTGATAACGAGCCTTGGTACCGGTGATACGGCTAGGAACGATCTTGCCGGTTTCCGAGATGTAGGCTTTCAGGGTGTTGAGATCTTTGAAATCGATCTCTTTCACGTCTTCAGCGGTGAAGCGGCAGAATTTACGACGACGGAAGAAACGTGCCATGTGATTGGCTCCTCAATAGATCCGTGGATTACTCGTCAGCGTTGTCGCTGTCGTTGCTGTCGCTGTCATCGCCGTCGTTGGACTCGGCGTTTTCAGGACGTTCACGACGCTCGCGGCGCTCACTGCGGTTTTCTTCGGCCTTCAGCATCTCGGACTGGCCAGTGACGGCCTCGTCGCGACGGATGACCAGGTTACGGATCACGGCGTCGTTGTAGCGGAAGTTATCTTCCAGCTCGGCCAGGGCCTTGCCGGTGCACTCTACGTTGAGCATCACGTAGTGGGCTTTGTGGACGTTGTTGATGGCGTAAGCCAGCTGACGACGGCCCCAGTCTTCCAGGCGGTGAATCTTGCCACCGTCTTCTTCGATCAGCTTGGTGTAACGCTCGACCATGCCGCCGACTTGCTCGCTCTGGTCCGGGTGAACCAGAAAGATGATTTCGTAATGACGCATAAATGCTCCTTACGGGTTGTAGCCTGCCAACTAAGGTGGTCAGGCAAGGAGTGGGTTTTTCTCGTGATGAGCTTGCCGGGCGGTAGGCGCAAAAAGGCCTGCCGTCACGGCAAGGGGCGCCATTCTAGAGAAGCCCCCTGCCGCACGCAAGGCGAATTGGCGATTATTTGAGCAACAGCAGCTTCAGGCTTCAGGCTTCAGGTTTCAGGCAAACCAGGATGGAGTGACCGCACACGCCACTCCAGCTTTTACCTGCGCCCTGCAGCCTATAGCTTGTGGCCGCTTCTCTGACGCACCGCCTCGAACAGGCAGACGCCAGTGGCGACCGAGACGTTGAGACTGCTGACGCTGCCGCCCATGGGCAGCTTGACCAGGTAATCGCAGTGCTCGCGGGTCAGGCGGCGCATGCCCTTGCCCTCCGCACCCATGACCAGCACCGTCGGGCCGGTCATGTCGAGCTGATACAGTTCCTGCTCGGCCTCGCCGGCGGTGCCGACCACCCACAGGCCCTTCTTCTGCAGCTTTTCCAGGGTGCGCGCCAGGTTGGTCACCGCCACTAGCGGAATCACCTCCGCCGCGCCGCACGCCACCTTGCGCACGGTGGCGTTGAGGGTGGCGGACTTGTCCTTGGGCACGATCACCGCCAGCGCCCCCGCCGCATCGGCAGTGCGCAGACAGGCGCCGAGGTTGTGCGGATCCGTCACGCCGTCCAGCACCAGCAGCAGGGGCACGCCCTCGCTGCGCTCGAGCAGCTCGTCGAGCATGTTCTCACCCCAGACCTGGCTCGGGCTGACCTCGGCGACCACACCCTGGTGCACGCCCTCGGCCCATTCGTCCAGCTCCTGGCGTTCCTTGTGCCCGACAGGCACGCGGTGCTGCGCCGCCAGCTCCAGCATCGGCTGGATGCGCGGCGCCTGGCGGCTCTCGGCCAGCCACAATTGCTTGACCCGCTTGGGATGGTGGCGCAGCAACGCCTCCACGGCATGCACGCCGTAGACCTTTTCCAACTGACTCATCGTTTCGCCTTACGCTTGCTCGGCTTGTTACCGCTTGTCTCGGCCTTGGCCTTGGGCGCCGGCGCCCCCTTGCGATGGCTGGAGGTTTTCTTCGCCGGCGCCTTGCCGCCACCTTTCTTGGCGCTGTCGAGCAGGGCCTTCTTCACCTCACGGCTTTTCTGCACGTCGGTATTGCCCATGCCACCCGGCTTGCCGCCACGACGCGCATCATCGTCCTTGCCGGCCTTGCCCTGGCTCAGTTCGAAGTCGATCTTGCGTTCGTCCAGGTCGACGCGCATCACCTTGACCTCGACGCTGTCGCCAAGACGGAAGCTGCGGCCGCTGCGCTCGCCGGAAAGGCGATGATGAACCGGATCGAAGTGGTAGTAGTCGGCCGGCAGCGCGGTGACGTGCACCAGCCCCTCGACGTAGATGTCGCGCAGCTCGACGAAGATGCCGAAGCCGGTCACCGCAGTGATCACGCCGGCGAAGGTCTCGCCGACACGATCCTGCATGAACTCGCACTTGAGCCAGTTGACCACGTCGCGGGTCGCTTCGTCGGCGCGGCGCTCGGTCATCGAGCATTGCTCGCCGAGTTTTTCCAGGGTCGCCTCGTCGTACGGATAGATGCGCACCTTGGGCAAGCTCGCCGCGCCAGCACGCTCGACGTGCTTGGTTTCGCGCTTGGAGCGGATCACGCTGCGAATGGCGCGGTGCACCAGCAGATCGGGGTAGCGGCGGATCGGCGAGGTGAAGTGGGTGTAGGCCTCGTAGTTGAGGCCGAAGTGCCCTTCGTTCTGCGCGCTGTACACCGCCTGGCTCAGCGAGCGCAGCATCACGGTCTGGATCAGGTGGTAGTCCGGGCGCTCGCGAATGCTTTCCAGCAGGCGCTGATAGTCCTTGGGCGACGGGCCGTCCTTGGACTTGCCACGCTGCAGCGACAGCCCCAGCTCACCGAGGAAGGCCTTGAGCTTCTCCAGGCGCTCGGGCGGCGGGCCATCGTGCACGCGATAAAGCGACGGAATCTCGTGATCCTGCATGAAGCGCGCGGTGGCGACGTTGGCCGCCAGCATGCATTCCTCGATCAGCTTGTGCGCATCGTTACGCTGGGTCGGGCGGATCTCGTCGATCTTGCGATCGGTGCCGAAGATGATTCGCGTCTCCTGCGTCTCGAAGTCGATGGCGCCACGCTCGTGACGAGCGGCCACCAGCACCTGGTACAGCGCATAGAGCTGGTTGAGGTGCGGAAGGACTTCCTTGTACTCGCTGCGCAGGGACTTGCCCTCGCTGCTCTTGGGATCTTCCAGCATCAGGCTGACCTTGTTGTAGGTCAGGCGCGCGTGGGAGTGGATCACCGCCTCGTAGAACTTGTAGTCGACCATCTGGCCGCTCTTGGACATGGTCATTTCGCAGACCATGGCCAGGCGATCGACGTGCGGGTTGAGCGAGCACAGACCGTTGGACAACTCCTCCGGCAGCATCGGCACGACGCGCTCGGGGAAGTACACCGAGTTGCCGCGCTCTACCGCCTCGGCGTCCAGCGCCGAACCGACCTTGACGTAGTGCGACACGTCGGCGATGGCCACGTAGAGTTTCCAGCCACCGGAGAACAGCTTCCAGCGGCTGCTGTTCTTCTCGCAGTACACGGCATCGTCGAAGTCGCGCGCGTCTTCGCCGTCGATGGTGACGAAGGGCAGATGACGCAGATCGATGCGCTTCTCCTTGTCCTTCTCCTCCACCTCGGGCTTGAGCTTGCGCGCTTCCTTGATCACCGCCTCGGGCCAGACATGCGGAATGTCGTAGCTGCGCAGCGCCACGTCGATCTCCATGCCCGGCGCCATGTAGTTGCCGATCACCTCGACGATGTCGCCCTGCGGCTGGAAGCGCTGCGTGGGCCAGTGGGTGATCTTGATCTCGACGAACTGGCCGATGCGCGCGCCGGCGGTGCGCCCCGGCGTGACCAGCACTTCCTGCTGGATCTTGGGGTTGTCGGCGACGACGAAGCCGATGCCGTTCTCTTCGTAGTAGCGACCCACGATGCTTTCGTGGGCACGACTGATCACCTCGACGATGCCGCCCTCGCGACGGCCGCGACGGTCGAGACCGGCCACACGCACCAGCGCGCGGTCGCCATCGAATACCAGGCGCATCTGCGCCGGGCTGAGGAACAGATCGTCGCTGCCATCGTCCGGCACGAGAAAGCCGAAGCCGTCGCGGTGGCCACTGATGCGACCGCAGATCAGATCGAGCTTGTCCACCGGCGCGTAGGTGCCGCGACGGGTATAGATGAGTTGGCCATCGCGCTCCATGGCGCGCAGACGGCGGCGCAGCGCTTCGAGTTGGTCGTCGGTGTCGAGACCGAATTCTTCGACCAGTTGCTCGCGGCTGGCGGGCGAACCCCGTTCGGCCAGGTGGGCCAGAATCAGTTCGCGGCTCGGGATGGGGTTGTCGTATTTTTCCGCCTCGCGGGCGGCCTCGGGATCGAGGGATTGCCAATCGGCCATGTAGGAAGGATTACCTATGCTTATGTATAAAGGTGTATGCCATCTGCCTATTGAAGCGCGAAAACGTCATTCGCGGCAGCTTTTCCGGCGACAATAATTTTTTTGGGGTCAGGGGTTTACAAGGTAAATGCCCGCCCGTATAGTTCGCGCCCACAGCGTCGAGCAGACGTTGTAACACGAAGCCGATGATGATTCATCGTTTTCAGTGCCCAGGTGGCGGAATTGGTAGACGCGCTGGTTTCAGGTATCAGTGGTGGCAACACCGTGGAAGTTCGAGTCTTCTCCTGGGCACCAAATTTCGTGAAGTGGCTTGATAACCCACTTTGCAAATAACGGATGCAACGCTCCGTGTCGGTAACGACGAACATTGCTGCAGTGCCCAGGTGGCGGAATTGGTAGACGCGCTGGTTTCAGGTATCAGTGGCTTAACGGCCGTGGAAGTTCGAGTCTTCTCCTGGGCACCAAATTTCAAAAAACCGAGTCGAATGACTCGGTTTTTTATTGCCTGAAAAAAGCGGCTACAGGCTACAGGCTACAGGCTACAGGCTACAGGCTACAGGCTACAGGCTACAGGCTACAGGCTGTCAGCGTGTTCGCAGACCATGCTCCTAGCAAGCTTTCCGCTCCTGCCTGCCGCCCGAGGCCTGCAGCCTGAGGCCCTATCAGACCTTGAACTGCCCCAGGCTGGCCTTGAGCTGCGCCGCCAGTTCATCCAGCGCCCGCGCATTGCCGGCAATCGCCGCCACGGCCTCGGCAGCATGCTGCGCCTCGGCGTGAATGATCTCCACACGCCCACGGACCGCCCCGGCGCCCTCGGCCTGATGGGCCGCGGCCTGAGTCGCGGCGCTGATGGCGCCATGCACCTCATCCACCGACTGCTGCACCGACTGCTGCAAACGCGCACTGTCACGCAGTACCTGCAACCCTTCGCTGCCTTGCGCGCCCGCCTGAGCGATGGCGGCAACCGCCTCCTGCGCACCACGCTGCAGTGCAGCGATATGGGTCTGGACATCACCGGTGGACTGCTGAGTCTTGCTCGCCAGCGCCCGTACCTCGTCAGCCACCACGGCAAAGCCTCGCCCGCTCTCGCCCGCGCGCGCCGCCTCGATGGCGGCATTGAGCGCCAGCAGGTTGGTCTGCTCGGCAATCGACTGGATCACCGTCAGCACCACCTCGATCTGCTCACTCTGCTTGGCCAACCGCTCGATCACCGCCGAACCGTCCGCGACACGCGCGACCAACCCCTCGATGAGCGCTGAGAGGCGCTGGGCGATAGCGGCATTCTCGTGCGCCGCCTGACGAATGGTATCGACGCGCTGCAGCGCCTCCTGCATGGACTGGCTTTCCGCCTGCGCCTCGTCAGCCATCCGCTCCAGTGCCTGCAGGCTTCCAGCCACTTCGTCGCGCTGACGCCCGGCCGCCGCTTCGGCCGCCACGCCGCGCTGGGTCAGGCTGCGGATCTGCTCACCAGTACGCAGCGCCACCTCGCCGGATTCACGCACGATGGGCTGCAACTTGGCGATGAAACGATTGACCGCGTCGGCCATCTCGCCGACTTCGTCCTGGCTGTCGATACTCACGCGCCGCGTCAGATCCCCCTCGCCGGCCGCCAGATCATTGAGCGCCGCACTGAGCAGGCGCACACGACTCAATACCCGCCAGCCCAGCACCAGCGCTACCACCAGCATCGCCAGTGCACCGACCAGCAGCAGGCCAAGGGCGATGTTCCAGCGCAGCGAGTCTGCCGCCACGCGCACCGATTCGCCGCCGTTGCGCGCCATTTCCTGGGTGTAGCGTTCGGCCGATTGCAAACGCGCGCGCAGCGCAGCGGTAGCCTGTTCGGAAGCTCCCGCCAGGCTACTGTCGACCAATTCGCCGGCACCATTGACCAACGCCGCGAAACGCCCGTCCAGGGCAGCGACCTCGCGCTCGACGACATCCAGCGAGAGCCCCATCTGCACCTTGCCGATCGGCGCACCCATCGGGCTGATTTCTGCCTCGACCACATACACACGCGGATCGCGCGAAGCGGCATCCACCAGTTTGTCCAGCGGCGAATCGCCCTGCCCCGCCGCCACCAGGTCGCGCACCTGTGCGTTGCTGCGATTGAAGTTGCGCGTCAGCCGCTTGCCTTCGGCGTCATAGATGATGGCGAACAGCACCGCCGGATCCTGCTGGGCAATGCGCGTGAGCGCGGTGAGCGCGGGAATGTCCAGATCCCAGATGGACTTCGGCGCCACGCCAGCGAGCAGTTTTGCCAGGGCCTGGCCGGACTGCTTGAGGTTGCCCTCCAGCACCACGCGCAGTTGCGCCTGCTCGTCCTTCAACTGGCCGGAAAGGCCTTCACCCAGGCGCGAACGCGTACTGCTCGCCAGCGCCGCAAGACCCTGGCTCATTTCGCGCTCGGCCATGCCCAACTCTTCACCCAGACGGCGACTTTCACCGCCCAGGCGCTGCGCCAGATCCTCGACCATGCCATCGACCGATGCACGCATCAGCCACACCGCCAAGCCCACCTGCACCAACATGGCCAGACCAAGCGCAACGAACACCGGACGCAGCAGGCGGCTGCGCAACATGGAAACGATGGCAAACACTGGAGACACTCCTCAACGACCGTAACAGCTATAACGGCGACTTCCGGGATTTATTGAGTGCAAGCAAGGCGCATGCCCAAGCTCGGACTGAAAAGCAGCGATAAACCAACGAACGTTCCGGCATTATGGCTGCAAATTCAGCCAATGGCGCCTGGCATCGACAAGAAACACCAGCCACAAAAAAGCCGCCCGAAGGCGGCTCATCTGCGGCTCGAGCGCATCTCGATCAGGCGAACGGATGACGCAGCACGATGGTCTCGTTGCGGTCCGGGCCGGTGGAGATGATGTCGATCGGCGCACCGACCAGCTCTTCCACGCGCGAGATGTAGGCGCGAGCAGCGGCCGGCAGGTCTTCCAGGGTCTTGGCGCCGAGGGTGGACTCGCTCCAGCCCGGCATCTCCTCGTACACCGGCTGCAGACCGAGGTAACTGTCGGCATCGGTCGGCGCATCGACCAGCACCTGGCCGTTGGCATCCTTGTAACCGGTGCAGATGCGGATGGTTTCCAGGCCGTCGAGTACGTCCAGCTTGGTCAGGCACAGGCCGGAGATGCTGTTGATCTCGATGGCGCGACGCAGGATCACGGCATCGAACCAGCCGCAACGACGGGCACGCCCGGTGGTGGCGCCGAACTCATGACCACGCTTGGCGAGGAAGGCACCGACGTCGTCGAACAGCTCGGTCGGGAACGGGCCGGAACCGACGCGGGTGGTGTAGGCCTTGGTGATACCGAGGATGTAGTCCAGGTACAACGGACCGAAACCGGAGCCGGTGGCGATGCCGCCAGCCGTGGTGTTGGAGCTGGTGACGTAGGGATAGGTACCGTGGTCGATGTCCAGCAGCGAACCCTGGGCGCCTTCGAACATGATGTCCTTGCCCGCCTTGCGCAGGTCGTGCAGCACGGCAGTGACGTCGGCCATCATCGGCTTGAGCAGCTCGGCGTACTCCATGCACTCGTCCAGAGTCTTCTGGAAGTCGATGGCCGGCTCTTTATAGAAGTTGACCAGCTGGAAGTTGTGGTAGTCCAGCAGCTCACCCAGCTTGGCGGCGAAGCGCTCGCGGTGGAACAGGTCGCCGACGCGCAGGCCGCGACGCGCAACCTTGTCCTCGTAGGCCGGGCCAATGCCGCGGCCAGTAGTGCCGATCTTGGCATCACCACGGGCCTTCTCACGCGCCTGATCCAGGGCTACGTGATAGGACAGGATCAACGGGCAGGCCGGGCTGATGCGCAGGCGCTCGCGCACCGGCACGCCCTTCTCTTCCAGCTTGGTGATTTCGCGCAGCAGCGCGTCAGGAGCGACGACCACGCCGTTGCCGATCAGGCACTCGACGCCTTCGCGCAGGATGCCGGACGGAATCAGGTGCAGGACGGTCTTCTCACCGTCGATCACCAGGGTGTGGCCGGCGTTGTGCCCCCCCTGATAACGCACGACTGCAGCAGCCTGCTCGGTGAGCAGGTCGACGATCTTGCCCTTGCCCTCATCACCCCACTGGGTGCCCAGGACGACGACATTCTTACCCATGATACTTGTCCTCTTCGCGCAAGCTTCGATGCCGGCCGCGGGCCGGCGAAAGTGAATTCAGGACGCCAGGGGCGCCACCTGCCAACGTCCATCGCGCAGCGCCAGCAGACGGTCACAGCCTGCTTCGCGCGCATCCGCCTCGCTCTGCCCGGGCAACGCCTGTACCACGCGCTCGCCCTCACCACGCAGACGACGAACGGCCTGCCACAGATAGAGGTCATGATTATCCGGCGCCCAAACGCCGCTGACGGATTCATCCAGGCGCATATCCCCGAGGGTCACCAGGGTCTTCAGGTCAGTGGAGAACCCGGTCGCCGGACGTGCCCGGCCGAACACCGCGCCGGTATCGTCGTAACGACCACCCTGAGCGATGGCACCGCCCTCGCCTGGTACGAACGCCGCGAACACCACGCCCGTGTGGTAGTTGTAGCCACGCAACTCACCCAGATCGAAATACAGCGGCAGCTC
The DNA here is from genome assembly GCA_023431055.1 of Pseudomonadota bacterium. GTDB lineage: Bacteria > Pseudomonadota > Gammaproteobacteria > Pseudomonadales > Pseudomonadaceae > Aquipseudomonas. Next base: position 3,162 of record JAEYXX010000042.1, on the reverse strand, counting down.
GGGATAACGCAACTCCAGCGCATCGGCGATGGCTACCAGCTCATCCAGCGCCGCATGCACTGCATCCGGCGCCTCGACCAGTACCGCCTGGGCCAGGTCCAGCACCTCGCGACCACCACACAGCTCGGCGAGCGAGCGCAACATATTGCCCAGGCCAGCCGGCAACGCGGCAGTCAGGGTCTCGATTTCGTCCATGGCCTTGCGCTGCAGCGCATCGAACAGCTGCTGCTCGGCCTCGCCGGACAAACCAGCGGCACGCGCCAGGCCGCGATAGATGCCGACATGACCGAGGTCCATGTGCACATCCGGCACGGCGGCCAGCTCCAGGGTTTCCACCAGCAGGCTGATCACCTCGATATCGCTGGCCGGGCTGGCGTCGCCATAGAGCTCGGCGCCCAACTGGATGGGACTGCGCGAAGTGGTCAGCGCACGCGGCTGTGCGTGCAGCACGCTGCCGGCGTAACACAGGCGGCTCGGACCTTCACGACGCAGGGTATGGGCGTCGATACGCGCTACCTGCGGGGTAATGTCGGCACGAAAGCCCATCTGCCGACCGGACAGCGGATCGGTGACCTTGAAAGTGCGCAGGTCGAGATCCTGGCCGGCGCCAGTCAGCAGGGATTCCAGGTACTCGATATGGGGGGTAACGACGAACTCGTAACCCCAACGTTGGAACAGATCCAGCACCTGGCGGCGGGCCGCCTCGATGCGTGCCGCTTCCGGCGGCAGTACTTCTTCGATGCCATCTGGCAGCAGCCAGCGGTCTACCGTTGCCATTTCGCCATTCCCCTCTCGATCCGGGCGGCACAAGCCTTCAGTGAAGCAGATATAGAAGGGCAGTCCCCAGCAGCATGCTGGCCAGCCCCATAAGACGCAGTCGGCGGTCGGGCAGACGCGCAGCCTGCAGTACCGCCCCGCGCCAATGACGCGGATAGAGGAAGGGCAGGATGCCTTCCAGCACCAATACCGGACACAGTGCGATGCCGAGTTCCTGCCACATGATTCCCACAGACGCAAAAAAGCCGGGATTTTCCCGGCTGCCGCATCATACCACGTTTTCCCCTGAGGTCACCCTGGCGACGCATCGCGCCGCCAGGTTGCCGATCAAGGCTTGGCTTTTTCCAGGTAGCGGAAGAAATCGCTACTCGGGTCCAGCACCAGCACATCGCGCTTGTCGGCGAAGCTTTCGCGGTACGCCTGCAGGCTGCGGTAGAAGGAGTAGAACTCCTGATCCTGGCCGTAGGCACGGGCGTAGATGGCGGCAGCCTGGGCATCACCGTCACCGCGCAGCTCTTCTGCCTGACGATAGGCTTCAGCCAGCAGTACACGGCGCTGACGATCAGCATCGGCGCGAATACCTTCGGCCAGCTCACGCCCCTTGGCGCGGTGCTCGCGAGCCTCACGCTCACGCTCGGTGCTCATCCGCTCGAACACGCTGCGGTTGACTTCACGCGGCAGATCGATGGCCTTGACCCGCACGTCGACCACTTCGATACCCAGCTCGCGCTCGGCGGCGCGATTGAGGGTCGCGGTCACGTCAGCCATCAGCGCATCACGCTCGCCAGACACCGACTCGTGCAGGGTGCGCTTACCGAACTGGTCACGCAGCGAGGCTTCCAGACGACGCGCCAGACGCTCGTCGGCAACCTGCTTCATGCCGGAGGTGGCCTGATAGAAGCGCTCGGCATCCTTCACCCGCCACTTGGCGTAGGCGTCAACCATCAACGCCTTCTTCTCCAGCGTCAGGAAGCGCGAGGAGGTCGAATCCAGAGTCAGCAGGCGACCATCGAAGATGCGTACCTGGTTGACGTAGGGAATCTTCACATGCAGGCCAGGCTGCACATCAGGCTGAACCACTCGCCCGAACTGCAACAGCACCGCACGCTCGGTTTGCGCCACGATGTAGAAGCTATTCCATGCCACCAGGGCCAGAACCACGGCCACGATCAGGCCGATCAGGGACTTGTTGCTCATCAACGGCCCTCCCGGGTACGCAGGTTACGCTGCGACAGATCGCTGCTCAGCGGCACGGCCGGATCACGCGTCGTCGAATTGCTGCTGTTGGCAGAACTGGAGGACGAGGAACCGCCACGGCTGTCGATCATCTTGTCCAGCGGCAGATAGAGCAGGTTGTTCTGCCCCTTGTCACCAGTGACCAGAACCTTGCTGGTGTTTCTCATCATTTCCTGCATGGTGTCCAGATACAGACGTTCGCGAGTGACTTCAGGCGCCTTGCGATATTCGGCTACCAGCTTGGTGAAGCGGTCGGCCTCACCCTGAGCGCGAGCGATCACTTCATCACGGTAACCATTGGCCTCTTCCAGCAGGCGCTGGGCCTGACCGCGGGCTTCCGGAATCACGCCATTGGCGTAGGACTCGGCCTGGTTCTTCTCGCGCTGTTCGTCTTCACGCGCGCGGATCACGTCGTCGAAGGCTTCCTGAACTTCACGCGGCGCTGCCGCGCTCTGGATGTTCACCTGAGTGATGGTGATACCGGTACGGTAGTTGTCGAGGAAACGCTGCAGACGCTCGCGCACTTCGCTGGCCATCAGCTCACGACCTTCGGTCAGCACCTGGTCCATCTCGGTGGAACCCACGACGTGACGCACGGCGCTGTCGGTGGCGTGCTGCAGGCTGACTTCCGGCTGGTCGACGTTGAGCACGAAGTCCTGCAGGTTGCTGATGCGGTACTGCACCGTCAGCGGTACTTCGATGATGTTCTCGTCTTCGGTCAGCATGGCGCCCTGCTTGCTATAGGCACGCTCACGGGTGACGTTTTCCTGGAACTTGCGATCGATCGGCGGGAAATAGATGTTCAGGCCCGGGCCAACCGTCTCGTGATACTTGCCGAAGCGCAGCACCACGGCCTGCTCCTGCTCATCGACCACGTAGATGGCGCTGTACAGCCAGATCACCGCCAGCAGGCCGAGGCCTACGAACAGCAGACCGAAGCCACCGCCGCCACCGCTGCGCCCGGAGTCGTCATCACCACGTTTCTTGCCGCCACCGAAAAGCCCGTTCAGGCTTTCTTGCAACTTGCGGAACGCTTCGTCGAGATCCGGCGGCCCCTGCCGGCCACCGCCTTTGCGGCCGCCCCAAGGGTCTTGATTGTTCGAGTTGCCACCCGGCTCATTCCAAGCCATAGCGTTCTCCGTACTGATA
>JAEYXX010000011.1 GCA_023431055.1 Pseudomonadota bacterium | reverse complement strand
GCGACCACGCGCACCGTGGTGTACGCCTCGCTGGCCGTGCTTGGCCTGGATTTCATTCTGACCGCTTTGATGTTTGGAGATTTCTGATGCAAAACCGCACGCTGGAGATTGGTGTCGGCCTGTTCCTCATGGCTGGTGTGCTGGCCCTGCTGCTGCTGGCCCTGCGCGTCAGCGGCCTGAGCGTCGGTAGTGCTGGCGATACCTATAAGGTCTACGCCTATTTTGACAATATCGCTGGGCTGACCGTGCGCGCCAAGGTGACCATGGCCGGCGTGAGCATCGGCAAGGTCACCGCCATCGACCTGGATCGCGACAGCTACATGGGCCGGGTGACCCTGGAGCTCGATGGCAACGTCAATAACCTGCCTGAGGATTCCACGGCGTCGATCCTGACTGCAGGGCTACTCGGTGAGAAATACATCGGTATCAGCGTTGGTGGTGACGAGGAGGTGCTCAAGGATGGCAGCACCATCCACGACACGCAGTCCTCGCTGGTGCTGGAAGACCTGATTGGCAAATTCCTGCTCAATTCGGTCAATAAAGATGAAGCCAATTGATGAGGGCTCCTGACATGTTCAAAACCGTGCGTAATTTCCTGCTGGTGTTGCTGGCTGCCATGCCGCTGCTGGCCATCGCTGCGCCAAGCGCCCATGAAGTGGTGCAGCAGACCACCGAAACCCTGCTGGCTGACCTCAAGGCCAACAAGGATCAGTACCGCAGCAATCCCAATGCCTTCTACAACTCGCTCAACGAGATTCTCGGCCCTGTGGTGGATGTCGATGGCATCGCCCGTGGCGTGATGACCGTGCGCTATTCGCGCCAGGCTTCGCCTGAGCAGATGAGCCGCTTTCAGGAGAACTTCAAACGCAGTCTGATGCAGTTCTATGGCAATGCCCTGCTCGAGTACAACAACCAGGATATCCGCGTGCTGCCGGCCAGCGGCAGGGCAGAGGGCGAGCGCACCTCGGTGGGGATGGAGATCCGCGACGGCAAGGGTGTGGTCTACCCACTGTCCTACACCATGGTGTCGATCGATGGCGGCTGGAAGCTGCGCAACGTGGTGATCAACGGTATCAACGTCGGCAAACTGTTCCGCGACCAGTTTGCCCAGTCGATGCAGACCAATCGCAACGATCTGGACAAGGTCATCGATACCTGGGCCGATACCGTGGCCAGGGCGCGTCAGGCTCGGGGCGAGTCGTGAGTCAGGCGAGCATCAGCGAGCGCGCTGCTGGGCAACTGCAGCTCAGCGGTGTGCTCGATTACAGCACCGGCCCGCAATTGCGCGAGCAGGGCGCGCGCCTGATCGCCGCCAGCAGCGTTGAGCGTCTTTCGCTCGACTGCAGTGCGGTGGAGAAATCCAGCAGCGTCGGTCTGGCGCTGCTGCTGGCGTTCGTTCGCGATGCGCGCAAGGCCGGGCGCGAGCTGTCGATCAGCGCGTTGCCCGCCGACATGCGCGAGATCGCCCAGGTCAGCGGCCTGCTCGAGTTGCTGCCGCTGCAATCGTGAAGCGCTTCCCGTCGTTCCGTCAGCACCGCTGCTGGCGGGGTTCGCAGGCGGGAGGCTTTTTTGTATGATGGCCGACCCGCGGGCGCTGGTAGCCCGAATGCGTCAGTCGAGGTCGAGCATGCAGGCTGCAGAAGTAAAAAGCCTCCTAGAGGAAAAACTCCCGAATACCCAGGTGGAAGTCGAAGGCGAAGGCTGCAACTTCCAGCTCAACCTGATCAGCGACGAGCTGGCCGCCCTCAGCCCGGTCAAGCGTCAGCAGCAGATCTATGCCCACCTCAATGCCTGGATCGCCGATGGCAGCATCCACGCCGTGACCATGAAATTCTTCAGCCAGGCCGATTGGGCCGCGCGTTCCTGAGCCTGCGGGCGACGAGATTCCTATGGATAAACTGATCATTACCGGCGGCGCTCGCCTCGATGGCGAAATCCGCATTTCCGGTGCGAAGAACTCTGCGCTGCCGATTCTGGCCGCGACCCTGCTGGGCGACGCCCCCGTCACCATCTGCAACCTGCCGCACCTGCACGACATCACCACCATGATCGAGCTGTTCGGTCGCATGGGCATCGAGCCGGTGATCGATGAGAAGCTGGCGGTGGAAGTTGACGCCCGCGCCATCAAGACCCTGGTCGCGCCGTACGAGCTGGTCAAGACCATGCGCGCCTCGATTCTGGTGCTTGGCCCCATGGTCGCGCGTTTCGGTGAAGCCGAAGTGGCGCTGCCGGGCGGTTGCGCCATCGGCTCGCGTCCGGTCGACCTGCACATCCGTGGTCTCGAAGCCATGGGCGCGATCATCGATGTCGAAGGCGGCTACATCAAGGCCAAGGCGCCGGAAGGTGGCCTGCGTGGTGCGCACTTCTTCTTCGACGTGGTCAGCGTGACCGGCACCGAGAACATCATGATGGCCGCGACCCTGGCCAAGGGCCGCAGCGTGCTGGAAAACGCCGCGCGTGAGCCTGAGGTAGTCGACCTGGCCAACTGCCTGATCGCCATGGGGGCGAAGATTCAGGGCGCGGGTACCGACACCATCATCATCGACGGCGTGGAGCGCCTGCATGGCGCGCGCTTCAGCGTGATGCCCGACCGTATCGAAACCGGTACCTACCTGGTCGCTGCTGCCGTTACTGGCGGTCGCGTCAAGGTCAAGGATGCCGATCCGTCGACCCTGGAAGCGGTGCTGGCCAAGCTGCAGGAAGCGGGTGCCGAGATCACCACCGGTCCGGACTGGATCGAGCTGGACATGAAGGGCAAGCGCCCGAAAGCCGTCAACCTGCGCACCGCACCCTATCCCGCGTTCCCCACCGACATGCAGGCGCAGTTCATCGCCCTGAACGCTGTGGCTGAAGGCACCGGCACCATCATCGAAACCGTTTTCGAAAACCGCTTCATGCACGTCTACGAGATGCTGCGCATGGGCGCCAACATCCTGGTCGAAGGCAACACGGCTGTGGTCACCGGCGTCGAGAAGCTCAAAGGCGCGCCGGTGATGGCGACCGACCTGCGTGCATCGGCGAGCCTGGTGCTGGCTGCGCTGGTGGCCGAGGGCGATACGCTGATCGATCGCATCTACCACATCGACCGTGGCTACGAGTGCATCGAAGAGAAGCTGCAGCTGCTGGGCGCGAAGATTCGTCGAGTGCCGGGTTGATGGCGATCTGCTGCGCGTCGGTCCTGCTGCGTTAAAAACAGGCTCGGAATGCTCATTTACAACTTGTAAACTCCGCTTCCTCGCCTGTTTTTGCCTTGCATGACTCTAGCTCGCGAGATCGCAGATAGTGTGGCCACCCCTCTCGGGAGGCCGCTTCCGTTCAAGGAAACCGTTCCATGCTGACCATCGCCCTGTCCAAAGGCCGCATTCTCGATGACACCCTGCCATTGTTGGCGGCGGCGGGTATCGAGCCGACCGAGAACCCGGACAAGAGCCGCAAGCTGATCATCCCGACCACTCAGGATGACGTGCGCCTGCTGATCGTGCGTGCCACCGACGTGCCGACCTATGTCGAGCATGGCGCCGCTGACCTCGGCGTGGCCGGTAAGGACGTACTGATGGAATACGGCGGCCAGGGCATCTACGAGCCGCTGGATCTGCAGATCGCCAAGTGCAAGCTGATGACCGCCGGCAAGGTCGGCGCGGCGGAGCCCAAGGGCCGCCTGCGCGTTGCCACCAAGTTCGTCAATGTCGCCAAGCGCTACTACGCCGAGCAGGGGCGTCAGGTCGACATCATCAAGCTCTACGGCTCGATGGAGCTGGCGCCGTTGGTTGGCTTGGCCGACAAGATCATCGATGTGGTCGACACCGGCAACACCCTGCGCGCCAATGGTCTGGAACCGCAGGAGCTGATCGCCACCATCAGCTCACGTCTGATCGTTAACAAGGCTTCGATGAAGATGCAGCACGGCCGCATCCAGGCGCTGATCGAAACCCTGCGTGGCGCCGTCGAGGCGCGACACCAAGGCTGATTCCTCACCGCGACGTCTGGTCGCGGCAGCCTATCCGTGTCATAGCCATTTTTCTTGGGTGCCCGCACGGTGGGCTTGCTACATTACGGGCGCCCGAGAAACCGCCATTTAATGAGGCTTTCGCTATGACCGCACCCGTTGCCATCCGCCGACTCAACGCCGCCGATACGGACTTCGCGCGTCATCTGGATCATCTGCTGTCCTGGGAAAGTGTTTCCGACGATGGCGTCAACCAGCGTGTGCTGGAAATCATCCAGGCCGTGCGCCAGCGTGGCGATGCCGCCCTGGTCGAGTACACCCAGCGCTTCGATGGCCTGGAGGTCGCCAGCATGGCCGACCTGATCCTGCCGCGCGAGCGCCTGGAACTGGCGCTGACCCGCATCAGTCCCGAGCAGCGCCAGGCCCTTGAAGTCGCCGCCGAGCGCGTGCGCAGCTACCACGAGAAGCAGAAGCAGGATTCCTGGCGCTACACCGAAGCCGACGGCACCGTGCTGGGGCAGAAGGTCACTCCGCTGGATCGTGCTGGACTCTACGTGCCGGGCGGCAAAGCTTCCTATCCGTCTTCGGTGTTGATGAACGCCATCCCGGCCAAGGTCGCCGGCGTACCCGAGGCAGTGATGGTGGTGCCGACCCCGCGCGGCGAGATCAACGAACTGGTCCTGGCCGCTGCCGCCATCGCCGGCGTCGACCGCGTGTTCACCATCGGTGGGGCGCAGGCCGTGGCGGCGCTGGCTTATGGCACCGAGAGCGTGCCGCCAGTCGATAAAATCGTAGGACCTGGCAATATCTACGTGGCCACCGCCAAGCGCCATGTGTTCGGCAAGGTCGGTATCGACATGATCGCCGGCCCGTCGGAAATCCTGGTGGTGTGCGATGGCCAGACCGATCCGGACTGGATCGCCATGGACCTGTTCTCCCAGGCCGAGCACGACGAAGACGCGCAGTCGATTCTGGTCAGCCCTGATACCGCCTTCCTCGACCGCGTCGCCGAGAGCATCGCCAAGCTGCTGCCGACCATGGAGCGTGCCGAGATCATCCGCACCTCGCTGGAGGGCCGTGGCGCGCTGATTCAGGTGGCCGACATGGCTCAGGCCATCGAGGTGGCCAACCGCATCGCCCCCGAGCACCTGGAGCTGTCGGTGGCCGATCCGGAAGCCTGGTTGCCCGAGATCCGTCACGCCGGCGCCATCTTCATGGGCCGTTACACCGCAGAAGCCTTGGGCGACTACGTAGCCGGCCCCAACCACGTGCTGCCCACTTCCGGCACGGCGCGGTTTTCCTCGCCGCTGGGGGTGTATGACTTCCAGAAGCGCTCGTCGATCATCTTCTGCTCGCCGGATGGCGCGTCGGAGTTGGGCAAGAGCGCTTCGGTGCTGGCCCGTGGCGAGTCGCTGACCGCGCACGCACGCAGCGCCGAGTACCGTATCAAGTCTTAAGGGCCGCGTAGCGTGGACAACGCTTCGCTTGTCCACCGCTATGCATAAGACAACTCAAGCATTCGAGGAGAGAAGGGCAGATGAGCAAATTCTGGAGCCCCTTCGTCAAGGACCTGGTGCCCTATGTGCCGGGCGAGCAGCCCAAGCTGAGCAAGCTGGTCAAGCTCAACACCAACGAGAACCCCTACGGCCCGTCGCCCAAGGCCATCGCGGCGATGCAGGCCGAGGTCAACGACGACCTGCGTCTGTATCCGGATCCCAACGGCGACCGGCTGAAACAGGCGGTCGCCGACTATTACGGCGTGAGCACCGCTCAGGTGTTTGTCGGCAATGGCTCCGACGAGGTGCTGGCACACGCTTTCCATGGTCTGTTCCAGCACGAGGCACCACTGCTGTTCCCGGATATCAGCTACAGCTTCTATCCGGTGTACTGCGGCCTGTACGGCATCGACTTCGCGCAGATCGCGCTGGATGATGAGTTCCAGATCCGCGTCGAAGACTATGCCCAGCCCAATGGCGGCATCATCTTCCCCAATCCCAACGCGCCGACCGGTTGCCTGCTGCCGCTCGAGGCTGTCGAGCGTCTGCTGCAGGGCAGCCCGGATTCGGTGGTGCTGGTCGATGAGGCCTACATCGACTTTGGCGGCCAGAGCGCCATCGCTTTGGTCGACAAGTACCCGAATCTGCTGGTCACCCAGACCCTGTCCAAGTCGCGTTCGCTCGCCGGTCTGCGCGTCGGTATCGCGGTCGGTCACCCGGACCTGATCGAAGCGCTGGAGCGGATCAAGAACAGCTTCAACTCCTACCCCCTCGATCGCATGGCCATCGCCGGCGCGGCGGCGGCGTTCGAGGATCGCGAGTACTTCGAGCAGACCTGTAAGCAGGTGATCGACAGCCGCGAGGCGGTCGTTGCGGGGCTACAAGCGCTGGGCTTCGAAGTGCTGCCCTCCGCGGCCAACTTCGTCTTCGCCCGCCATCCGGGTAAGGATGCCGCCGCTCTGGCAGCAGGCCTACGTGAGCAGGGCGTGATCGTGCGTCACTTCAAGCAGCAGCGCATCGCCCAGTTCCTGCGTATCACCATCGGTACGGCGGAGCAGAATCAGGCTTTGCTGGACGCCCTGCAAAACCTGTAATTCAGACGGCTCGCAAAAAAGCCGGTACCGCTCACGCGCTACCGGCTTTTTCATGCGCGATTTTGGTGGGTATCACTCGTGGTGCGCTTCGCCGAGAAAGGTCAGCGAGGTGAACAGGCCGCGGGTCTCGATATCGGCATCGTTCTCCACCGGCAGGCTCACTTCGGCGCTGATGATATTCAGCCCTTCGTTGCGCACCGTGACCTGGGCACGCCCCTCGGCATCGGTTACCGCGCTGACCTCATGCGGTGCGCCGCGGTAGTCACCGATCAATTCGACCCCTTTCATTGGCTTGCCGTCCACCAGCACGCGCACCGGCAGGGGCTTGCCTGGGCCGACCTTGAGTGGGTCGACTTCCGGCACGATGACCAGCTTTAACTGATCCAGTGCGGGTAGCTTGGCGCCTTCGGCATAGATCGCCAGGCTGTACTTGTAGGTGTGCAGCGACTGGGTCGAATTCGGCACCTGGCTGCGACCCTGGTTGATCCACTGGCCTTCCGGGGTTTTCGACCAGGCGCCGTTGTCCAGCGCGACACCAAGTACGGCGGGTTTCTTCAAGGGTTGCAGGCGTGCATGGTCGGCCAGGCGTTCGACGGTCACCGGAACCATCTTGCCCGCGGCATCATAGGCCCAGGCACCGCTGATCTTCTCCGGCTTGAAGGCGTTGTCTTCGGCTCCGTGGCCATAGACCACTTCGATGTTGCCACGTCGCTCCTCGGTCCACAGGCCGTGGGCGAGAACGCTACTGCTGGCGAACAGGCCGGCGAGCAGCAGGCAGGCGGGAATGCGCATGAATATCTCCAATTCACAGGTTGAGCGTCAGGCTGACGCTGAGGTTACGGGGATCGCCGGGCATGACCCAGACGTTGTTGAACGAGCGCTCGTAGTACTTGCGATCGAACAGGTTGTTGAGGTTCAGGCCCAGGTTCAGGTCCTTGGTGGCCTGCCAGCGGGCCAGCAGATCGACCGTGGTGTAGGCCGGCAGCTCGAAGTTGCTGCCGGTCTGCCCGGAGCGGTCGCCGACGTAGTTGACCGCGGCACCAAGCTCCGAGCCTTGCAGCGAGCCGCTCTGGAACTGGTAGACGCCCATCAGGCTGGCGCTGTTGCGGGCGATGCCTAGCAGGTCGCTGCCCTCGGGGATGCTGTTGTCCTTGGTCACCTCGGCGTCGATGTAGGCGTAAGCACCTATCACTCGTACGGCATCGGTGATCTGACCGCTGACCTGCAGGTCCAGGCCCTGGCTGCGGGCCTTGCCGGCGGCGACGCTGTCGCCGGGGTTGTTCGGGTCGGCGGTCAGCACGTTTTCCTTGTCGATATGGAACAGCGCCACCGTGGCGCCGAGGCGACTATCGAACAGGTCCAGCTTGAGGCCGGTCTCGTAGCCGAGGCCTTTTTCCGGTTTGAAAACCTGGCCCTGGGCACCGATGGCGTTGGGCTTGAACGACATGGAGGCGTTGGCGAACACGCCGACTTCCGGCGTCAGCAGGTAGAGCACGCCGGCGCGCGGGGTGGCGACCTCCTTGGTCTGCTCGTTGCTGACCCGCGTGCTGCGGTTCAGTGCCGTCTGCTCGAAGCGCTCCAGGCGCACGCCGAGCAGGCCGCTCCAGCGCTCGCTGAAGGTGATCTGGTCCTGCAGATTGAGGGCGTAGCTTTCCGTGTGCTCGTGAAAGTCGTTGGGATTGACGATGGGCGGTTTGGGCTGGCCATAGATCGGGTTGTAGATGTTCAGGCCGTAGCCCAGGCCGGTGACGCTCTGCGGGTACTTCTGGCTGTTGCGGTAGTTCTCGTACTCCAGGCCCAGCAGCGTCTGGTGCTGCCAGCCGGCCAGGTCGAACTGTCCGTGCAGTTCGGCCTGAGTGATGCTGTCGTTCCATTCGAAACTGCGCTCGCGGTAAAAGCGCGTGACCTGATCGCCGATCAGTCGCGACGGCTCGGAGCTGTTGCCGTCCAGCGTGCCCTGGCTGTAATGGCTGGCCAGGCGCAGTTTCCAGGCATCGTTCAGATAGTGCTCGAGACTGACCTGCAGCAGCTGGTTATCGTTGCGGATCTTGCCGTCGTTGGGTTCGCCGAGGAAGGTCGAATGCTTGACCGCCCCCATCTTGCCGCCGACGGCGGGAATGCCGCGGTCGAACACCGAGTCGGTGCGCGAGAACTCGCTGTCGATCATCAGCAGGGTGTTTGGCGACAGCTGCCAGGTCAGGGTCGGGTTGACGATTTGCCGCTGATTGCCGACGCGGTCGCGGAAGCTGCCGTTGTCCTCCACCGCCAGATTCACGCGCAAGAGCAGCGTGCCCTCGTCGTTCAGCGGAGTATTGACGTCTAGGCTGCTGCGGTAGCGATCCCAACGTCCGGCACTGGCCTTGAACTGGGTGAAGGCCTCCTGTTGCGGACGCTTGGTGACGATGTTGACCAGCCCGCCCGGATCACCGCGGCCATACAGGGCGGCGGCCGGGCCCTTGAGCACCTCCAGGCGTTCGATTGCCGAGGCGTCTGGTGAGCTGTAGCTGCCGCGGTTGATGGCGAAGCCGTTGCGGTACAGCTCGCCGGTGGTGAAGCCGCGCACGCTGTAGTTGAGGAAGGTCAGGCCGCCGAAGTTGTTCTGCCGCGACACGCCGCCGGCGAAGTCCAGGGCGCGGTCGATACGGCTGCTGCCAAGATCTTCCAGCACCTGCGCGGGCACTACGCTGATGGCCTGGGGGATTTCGTCGATCGGCGTGTCGGTGCGGGTGGCGCTGGCCGAGCGTTTGGCGCGATAGCCCTGCACCGGCCCATCGGCCTGTTCGCCGGGCGCGCTGATGATGCTGTCAGCCAACTGAGCAGGTGATTCGGCGGCAACGACGCAAGGGGTCAGTAGGCTGCCGGCAAGCAGGACGGTAGTGGCGCGCAAGGGGAGACTCCAATCGACTGTTATTGATGTAATAACATTACAATAACCTCAATCGAGAAAAGTTCCCAGATGAAAATGCAGGTCGATCAGTTACCGTTCACGGGAGGGCGAATGCCGATCTCTGCGGCCAGCTGCAGCGGCTTGCCGTTGCGCATCACCTCGATGTTGATCTTGTCGCCCGGTTTCGTGCGTGCGACCTGGTTCATCGAGCGGCGGCCGTCGCTGGCCGGTTCGCCATCGATGCTGAGAATAAGGTCGCCCGGTTGCAGGCCCGCCTTCTGCGCCGGGCCGTCACGGTAAACGCCTGCGACGACGATGCCGGGGCGGCCATCGAGACCGAAGGACTCGGCCAGTTCCGGCGTCAGCGGCTGCACCTCGACCCCCAGATAGCCGCGGATTACCTGGCCGTGCTCGATGATGGCGCGCATCACCTCCATCGCCAGCTTCACCGGGATGGCGAAACCGATACCCTGCGAACCGCCGGACTTGGAGAAGATCGCCGTGTTGATGCCCACCAGATTACCGTGCGCATCGACCAGCGCGCCGCCGGAGTTCCCCGGGTTGATGGCCGCGTCGGTCTGGATGAAGTCTTCGTAGGTGTTGAGGCCCAGCTGGTTGCGCCCGGTGGCGCTGATGATGCCCATGGTCACGGTCTGGCCGACACCGAAGGGGTTGCCGATGGCCAGGGTCACGTCGCCGATGCGGATGCTGTCGGAGCGGCCGAGCGTGATGGCCTGCAGATTGGGCAGATCGATTTTCAACACTGCCAGGTCGGTTTCCGGGTCGCTGCCGATCACTCGCGCCAGGGTCTCGCGACCATCCTTGAGCGCCACGACTATCTGATCGGCGCCGCTGACCACGTGATTGTTGGTCAGCAGATAGCCTTCCTTGCTCATCAGTACCGCCGAGCCGAGGCTGGACTCCATGCGCTGCTGACGTGGCAGGTTGTCACCGAAGAAGCGGCGGAAGGTGGGGTCTTCGAACAGCGGATGAGCCGGCTTGCTCACCAGCTTGGTGGTGTACAGGTTGGCCACTGCCGGCGAGGCGGTATCGACAGCCTCGGCGTAGGACACCGGGCCTTCCTGCAGACGGCTGTAGATGGGGGCCTGCACCAGCTGCACGTCCTGGCTTGGCAGCCCCACCCATTCCGGGTAGCGCTGGATCAGCAGCAGTGCGAGCAACACACCGACCAGCAGGGGCCAACCGAGAAAACGCAGTGCCTGGGGCATCGAGACAATCCTGAGGGTTGCGGGGGCCAAATGTCGCCCTTAAGGTGGCGCATTATAGTGAGGTGCTCGCCAATTAGGCAGCGGCCCGCAACAGCTTGTGAGGAATCTTCATGGCCATTGCCCTGTCCACGCTAGTGGAAGAAGCTGACGCTTTTCTGAACGCGTCGCGTATCAATGATTACTGCCCCAATGGCCTTCAGGTCGAGGGTCGTCCGCAGGTCAGCCGCATCGTCAGCGGCGTCACCGCGAGTCAGGCGCTGATCGAGGCGGCCATCGAGGCCGAGGCTGATGTGCTGCTGGTGCATCATGGCTATTTCTGGAAGGGCGAGACCCCCTGTGTCACCGGCATGAAACAGCGTCGCCTGAAAGCGCTGCTGGCCAACGACATCAGCCTGCTGGCCTATCACCTGCCGCTGGATGTGCACCCCGAGGTGGGCAACAACGTGCAGCTCGCACGGCAGTTGGGCATCGTCGTCGAGGGCCCGCTCGAACCGGAGAATCCGCGCACCGTTGGCCTCGTTGGCTCGCTGGAGGAGCCGATGAGCGCGGCCGACTTCGCCCGGCACGTGCAGCAAGCGCTGGGGCGTGAGCCGCTGCTGGTCGAGGGCGACGGGCTGATCCGTCGCGTCGGCTGGTGCACGGGTGGCGGGCAGGGCTATATCGACCAGGCGATTGCTGCCGGTGTCGACCTTTACCTGACCGGCGAGGCCTCCGAGCAGACTTTCCATAGTGCGCGTGAGAATGGCGTGAGCTTCATCGCTGCTGGCCATCATGCCACCGAGCGCTACGGCGTGCAGGCGCTGGGGGATTATCTGGCACGGCGTTTCGCCCTCGAACACCTGTTCATCGACTGCCCCAACCCGATCTGAATCGCCCGTACGGGCAGGCATAACGCTAGATCGTTTCGGTCTAACTGGCGTCCTGAGTATAAGCAGACGCTGTGATAGAGTGCGCGCTCGTACACGGCCCGCCGGCCCCATAACAGCAAACCGTGAGTAGCCATGCTCGACAAATTGACCCATCTGAAGCAGCTGGAGGCGGAAAGCATCCACATCATTCGTGAAGTGGCCGCCGAATTCGACAACCCGGTGATGCTCTATTCCATCGGCAAGGATTCAGCCGTGATGCTGCACCTGGCCCGCAAGGCGTTCTTCCCTGGCAAGTTGCCGTTCCCGGTACTGCACGTCGACACGCGCTGGAAATTCCAGGAGATGTATCGCTTTCGCGAGAAGATGGTCAGTGAATATGGTCTGGAACTGCTGACCCACATCAACCCCGATGGTGTGGCGCAGGACATGAACCCCTTCACCTACGGCAGTGCCAAGCACACCGACGTGATGAAGACCGAAGGCCTCAAGCAGGCGCTGGACAAGTACGGCTTCGACGCCGCCTTCGGTGGCGCGCGCCGCGACGAGGAGAAATCCCGCGCCAAGGAGCGCGTGTACTCCTTCCGCGACAGCAAGCACCGCTGGGACCCGAAGAACCAGCGCCCCGAGCTGTGGAACGTGTACAACGGCAAGGTCAAGAAGGGCGAGTCGATCCGCGTCTTCCCGCTGTCGAACTGGACCGAGTTGGACATCTGGCAATACATCTACCTGGAGCAGATCCCGATCGTGCCGCTGTACTTCGCCGCCGAGCGCGAAGTGATCGAGAAGAACGGCACCCTGATCATGATCGACGACGAGCGCATCCTCGAGCACCTGTCGGACGATGAGAAAGCCCGTATCCAGAAGAAGATGGTGCGTTTCCGTACCCTCGGCTGCTACCCGCTGACCGGTGCGGTGGAGTCCACCGCCACCACGCTGCCGGAAATCATCCAGGAGATGCTCCTGACCAAGACCAGCGAACGCCAGGGCCGGGTCATCGACCACGACCAGGCGGGTTCGATGGAAGAGAAGAAACGTCAGGGCTACTTCTAAAGGGCGGCTACAGGCGACAAGCTGCAGGCTTCAGGCAGAAGCGGAGTGTGGATAAATGGACTTTGAGCGGCTTGAGGTCTGGCAGCGCGCCCGGGCGCTGACAGTGGATGTATACAAGGGCTTTAGCGAGTGCCGTGATTACGGTTTCAGGGATCAGATCACTCGTTCGGCTTTGTCCATTCCCAGCAATATTGCCGAGGGAATGGAGAGGGGAAGCGACAAGGAGAAGTGTCGATTTCTGTGGATTGCCAAAGGCTCCTGCGCGGAGCTGAGAACGCAGGTCCTCATCGGCGCCGATATCGGCTATATCAGCCAGTCTGTCGCCAACCTGTGGCTTGAAGAGTCCTTGCGGATATCGCGAATGTTGACTGGCCTGATAGGTCTTATTTCTGAATGATTTTTGTGCTGTAAGCCTGCCGCCTGCAGCTTGCAGCCTGGAGCCAAAAATGTCTCACCAGTCTGATCTGATCAGCGAGGACATCCTCGCCTACCTGGCCCAGCACGAGCGCAAGGAACTGCTGCGCTTTCTCACCTGTGGCAATGTCGATGACGGCAAGAGCACGCTGATCGGCCGCCTGCTGCATGATTCCAAGATGATCTATGAGGATCATCTGGAGGCCATCACCAAGGACTCGAAGAAGGTCGGTACCACCGGCGATGACATCGACCTGGCGCTGCTGGTCGACGGCCTGCAGGCCGAGCGCGAGCAGGGCATCACCATCGACGTGGCCTACCGCTACTTCTCCACCGCCAAGCGCAAGTTCATCATCGCCGACACCCCGGGCCACGAGCAGTACACCCGCAACATGGCCACCGGCGCCTCGACCTGCGACCTGGCGATCATCCTTGTCGACGCCCGCTACGGCGTGCAGACCCAGACCCGCCGGCACAGCTTCATCGCCTCGCTGCTGGGCATCAAGCACATCGTCGTGGCCATCAACAAGATGGACCTGATGGACTTCGATCAGGGCGTGTTCGAGGCGATCAAGGCCGACTACCTGCAGTTCGCCGGGCGCATCGGCATGCAGCCCAGCTCGCTGCACTTCGTCCCGATGTCGGCGCTCAAGGGCGACAATGTGGTCAACAAGAGCGAGCGCGCGCCCTGGTACCAGGGGCCGTCG
>JAEYXX010000147.1 GCA_023431055.1 Pseudomonadota bacterium | reverse complement strand
CCTGATGCCGACCACGCCGGAAAACATCGCCAACCAGGTGGCCATCGACGTGACCTTCTGGGCTGACTACGGCGAGCAGCTGGAGCAGCGTTTCAACGCCTGGGCGGCCCGTTAACCCGTGCGTCGCGCAGCGACGTCTTCCTCGTCCCCTTCTCCTGCGGGAGAAGGTGGCGCATAGCGCCGGATGAGGGGGCGGAGCTGCCCAATCGATGTTTGTCGTATCCCCGAATTTCTGCCGCCAGATGCGGCCTTAGCTTGCGGAGTTGTCCATGGCCGCCGTACTGCCTGCCAATGATTTGCCCGGGCCAAGCCTGAAGCAGCGACTGGCCCGTGCTGAGCGTTTCAATCGCCTGAAATCCAAGGCACTGATCCTGCCGCTGTTGCTGTTTCTCTTGCTGACCTTCCTGCTGCCTATCGGCGCGCTGCTCATGCGCAGTGTGGACAACCCGGAAGTGGTCGGCAGCCTGCCACGCACCGTCGAGGCGATTGCTGCCTGGGATGGCCGTGGCCTGCCGGACGAGGCGGTGTACCGGGCGATTGCCACTGATATGCTCGAAGCTCGGCGCAATCAGAGCCTGGGCGATCTGTCCAAGCGCCTGAACATGGAACTGGCGGGCTTCCGTAGCCTGGTCAGCAGCACCGCACGCAAGCTGCCGTTGCGCGAGGAGCCGGCGTCCTACCAGGAGGCCTTCCTCGACCTGGACGAGCGCTGGGGCGATCCCGCCTACTGGCAAGTAATCCGCCGCAACGCCTCGCCGGTTACTCCCTACTACCTGCTGGCCGCACTCGATCATCGCATCGACGACCTCGGCGAACTGGCCAAGGCCACGCCGGATCAGGCCATCTACCTGGACATCTTCGCCCGTACCTTCTGGATGAGCCTGGTGATCACCGCCATCTGCCTGGTGCTGGCCTATCCGTTGGCCTATCTGTTGGCCAACCTGCCGACCCGCTCGGGCAACCTGCTGATGATTCTGGTGCTGCTGCCGTTCTGGACCTCGATTCTGGTGCGGGTGGCGGCCTGGATCGTGTTGTTGCAGTCAGGCGGATTGATCAACAGCGCGCTGATGTCGCTGGGCATCATCGAGCAGCCCCTGCAGCTGGTGTTCAACCGCAGTGGTGTGTACGTGGCCATGGTGCACATCATGCTGCCGTTCATGATCCTGCCGATCTACAGCGTGATGAAGGGCATTTCGCCCAGCTACATGCGCGCGGCAGTGTCGCTCGGCTGTCATCCGTTCGCCAGCTTCTGGCGGGTGTACTTCCCGCAGACCTTGGCCGGTGTCGGCGCTGGTTGCCTGCTGGTGTTCATCCTGTCCATCGGCTACTACATCACCCCGGCGCTGCTGGGCAGCCCGAACGACCAGATGATCAGCTACTTCGTCGCCTTCTACACCAACACCACCATCAATTGGGGCATGGCCACGGCCCTCGGCGGCCTGCTGCTGGCCGCGACCCTGGTGCTCTACGTGGTGTACAGCTGGCTGGTCGGCGCGAGCAAGCTGAGGCTTGGATAAAAGCGGTCTGCGTAGCAGACCATCTGATGACCCTCTCCCATTTATGGGAGAGGGTGCCCGAAGGGCGGGAGAGGGTGCTTGTGTTGGCACCACTGCCTCTCGGTAACCGAACTCGGGAGGATGGCGCATGAAGAGCGCCCTCTCCCCCAGCCCCTCTCCCGCAAGCAGTAGAGGGGAGCTAAACGCTAAATGGAGTCACAGCCATGCTCAGCCCCTACATGTCACCCGTCGAGCGCCTCTGGTACTACGGCCTGCGCATTCTCTGCGGCCTGGTGCTGCTGTTTCTGATCCTGCCGGTGCTGGTGATCGTGCCGCTGTCGTTCAATTCCGGCACCTTCCTGGTCTACCCGCTGCAGGGCTTCTCACTGCGCTGGTACGAAGACTTCTTCATGTCCGCGGACTGGATGCGCTCGCTGAAGAACAGCCTGATCATCGCCCCGGCCGCGACCATGCTGGCCATGGTCTTCGGTACCCTGGCGGCCATCGGCCTGACCCGTGGCGAGTTTCGCGGTAAGGCGCTGGTGATGAGCCTGCTGATCTCGCCGATGATCGTTCCGGTGGTGATCATCGGTGTCGCCAGTTACCTGTTCTTCGCGCCGCTGGGCATGGGCAACAGCTACCTGTCGCTGATCCTGGTGCATGCCGTGCTCGGCGTGCCCTTCGTCATCATCACCGTGTCGGCCACGCTGCAGGGTTTCAACCACAACCTGGTGCGCGCCGCCGCCAGCCTCGGCGCCTCGCCGCTGACCACCTTCCGCCGCGTGACCCTGCCGCTGATCGCGCCGGGGGTGATCTCCGGTGCGCTGTTCGCCTTCGCCACCTCGTTCGACGAAGTGGTGGTGACGCTGTTCCTCGCTGGGCCCGAACAGGCCACCCTGCCGCGGCAGATGTTCAGCGGCATC
Source organism: Pseudomonadota bacterium (assembly GCA_023431055.1). GTDB lineage: Bacteria > Pseudomonadota > Gammaproteobacteria > Pseudomonadales > Pseudomonadaceae > Aquipseudomonas. The sequence goes on along the minus strand of JAEYXX010000147.1, from coordinate 35,497 downwards.
CGCGAGAACCTGTCGCCGACCATCGCTGCTGCCGCCACACTGCTGATCGGCTTTTCCATCCTGCTGTTGCTGACTCTGGAATGGCTGCGCGGACGTAGCGAGAAGCTGCGCACCTCGACGCCGGAATAAGCTGCGTGGCTGTGGACAGAAGGCTCCGCCGGGAAACCCGCGGGGCCTTTGTCGTTTCCGGGCGTAGAATGCGCGGTTTCTCCAGTTGTAACAGGGTGGCCAGATGGACTTCGATGATCCCGGATTTCGCGAGCTGATCGATGCGCTGCACGATGGCCTCTACATCACCGATGCCAACGGCTTCACTCTCAAGGTCAATAGCGCCTACGAACGCCTGACCGGCCTGCGTAGCGAGGATGTCGTTGGCCAACACATGCAGGCGCTGGTGGAGCAGGGGGTGATCTCGCAGTCGGTGTCGCTGCGCGTGCTCAAGGAAGGCAAGGCGCTTTCACTGATGCAGAGCGTCAGCCAGGGCAAACGCCTGCTGGTCACCGGCACGCCGATCTTCGCCGCCGATGGACGTGTGCGCTACGTGGTCAGTACCGTGCGCGACATGACCGAGCTGCTGCGCATGAAGCACGAGCGCGACGAACTGCAGCAACTGAAGCAGCTGCGCAACAGCACGGCCAAGCTGCATGCCGGGCAGCGTGAAGATCTGCTCGATGCCTCGCCAGTCGCCGATCAGCCCACCTCCGGGCGCGTCTTCATGCAGGCGCGGCAGGTCGCGGCCAGCGACGTGAAGGTGCTGCTGCAAGGGGAAACCGGCGTCGGCAAGACCCTGATCGCCCAGTACATCCACAAGAGCAGCCCGCGCGCGGCGCAGCCGTTTCTGGCGCTGAACTGCGGTGCGCTGCCGGAAAACTTGATCGAGGCCGAGTTGTTCGGCTATGTGCCGGGCGCGTTCACCGGCGCCGGCAGCAAGGGCAAGCGCGGTCTGCTGGAACTGGCGCACCAGGGCACGGTTTTTCTCGATGAGATCGGCGATCTGCCGCTGCCGCTGCAGGTCAAGCTGCTCAAGGTGATCGAGGAGAGCCGCTTCATTCCGGTCGGTGGCCTGGAGTTGAAGGAGGTGGACGTGCGCATCATCACCGCCACCCACCATGACCTGCGCACGATGGTCGCCGAGGGGCGTTTTCGCGCCGACCTCTATTACCGGCTCAACGTGGTGCCGATCCACATTCCGGCGCTGCGCGAGCGCCCCGAGGAAATTCAGCCGCTGCTGGATTTCTACCTGGCCGAGTTCAACCAGCGTTATGGTCGCGCGCTGAGCTGGGAACTCGAAGCGCTCGATGCACTGACCGACTACGCCTGGCCCGGCAACATCCGTGAGCTGATCAATCTGGTCGAGCGCCTGGTGGTCACCGCCAGCGGCGAACGTATCGAGCTGTTCGACCTGCCGGAGGAGATGCGCATCGCCCGCAGCGACGCAGGCGAAGACGATCGTCTGCCACTGCGCAAGCAGGTGGAGAACCTCGAGCGGCGCCTCATCCGCAGTGCGCTGATGCAGCACAAGACCACCCGCGAAGCAGCCAAGGTACTTGGTCTGAGCCAGGCGACGCTGGTGCAGAAGATGAAGCGCTGGGAACAGGATTGATTGGAAAATGGATCGTAATAGGCTCTTCTGATTGATTTTCTGATCAAGCGCAGCCCGCAGCGCGCTGTGACAAATCGACGCAAGCCTTCTACCACGCCGCTTTCGGCGAGCTGGCACAGGAATGGCTATGGCAAGCCCCGAAACCGCTCAGCACAACAACGCACAAGGGGCCTGCTGATGAACACTGCCGCATTCAAGATCGCCAACAAGCTGCTGACCGGCCAGGGTGCCGTGGAGCAACTGGCGTTCGAACTGCCTCGACTGAATATCACCAATCCGCTGATCGTCACCGACGCCATCCTGATCAAGTCCGGTACGGTCGAGCATGTCCTCAAGCAGCTCGGCGAGCGCCGCTATGGCATCTATGACGGTGTCGAGCCAGAGCCGGAGATCGCCATCGTCGAAGCCTGCGCCAAGGTCTATCGCGACGGCGGTCACGATGGTCTGATCGGCGTCGGTGGCGGCAGCGCCATCGATATCGCCAAGGCCGTGGCCGGCTACGTCGGTCATGACGGTGCGCTGGAAGAACTGTTCGGTGTCGATCAGATCAAGCGCAAAGGGCCGCCGCTGATTGCCATCCCGACCACCGCTGGCACCGGCTCGGAAGTGACCAACGTGTCGATCCTCTCCGACAAGCAGGCGCAACTGAAAAAAGGCATCGTCAGCGACTATCTGCTGCCGGACGTGGCCCTGGTCAGCCCGCTGATGACCCTGACCTGCCCCCGTGGCGTGACCGCTGCCAGCGGCGTCGATGCATTGGTGCACGCGGTGGAGTCCTACCTGTCGGTCAACGCTTCGCCGATCACCGATGCCCTGGCCATCGGCGCCATCAAGCTGATCGCCAAGGCGCTGCCCAAGGCCTATGCCAACCCGGCGGATATGGTCGCTCGCGAAGACATGGCCACCGCCAGCCTGATGGCCGGCATGGCCTTCGGCAATGCCGGCGTGGGCGCCGTGCATGCGTTGGCCTATCCGCTGGGCGGTCGCTTCAACATCGCTCATGGCGTCAGCAATGCCTTGCTGCTGCCCTACGTGATGGCCTGGAACAAGCTGGCCTGCGTCGAGCGCATGGCCGAGATCGCCGCAGCTCTGGGCGTGCAAACCCATGGCCTGAGCGACAAGGCCGCCGCCGACTTGGCCGTCGAGGCCATGGCCGAGCTGTGCGCCAGCGTCGACATTCCCAAGGGCATGCGCAGCTTCGGCGTGCCGGAAGACGCCATCCCGGCCATGGCCGAGGAAGCGAGCAAGATCGATCGGCTGATGCGCAACAATTCGCGGCGCCTGACGGCGGGCGATATCGAACAGATCTACCGCGCTGCCTACTGATTACCGCAACGAAGATGAAAGGCCCCAGTGTACTGGGGCCGGCTGAAATACAACTCTAATAAAGCTGGGTGACTCAAATGTCCGAACTGCATCAACAAGACCTTGGTGTGGAAGCCCCCTACTGGCCGGTGGGGCCATTCAAGGTGCGTCTGCCTTTCATTCATTACCGCTTCGAGCTCTCCGACTACATGCAGGGCCTGCTCATGTGCGCGGTGGATCTGGCGGCGATTCCGCTGATGACCGAATTCCTCGGCATGCCGTTCGAGGTGGCGCTGGCGGTGGTCATACTCAATGGCCTGCTGTATCTGACCCACCACCTGCTGGGTGATCCCGTGGTGCCCGGCTGGATCACCCCGGCGATCCCGTTGCTCATGGCCTACTGCAGCCAGTTTCCGGAGGGCCCGGAGCGGGTGCATGCGCTGATTGCCTTCCAGTTGATGTTGGGGGCGTTCTCTATAGGCCTGGGCATGACAGGCATGGCGCGCAAGGTGGTGTCATTGGTGCCCTCGGCGCTCAAGGCCGGCATCATCATGGGTGCCGGCCTCAGCGCGGTGGTGACGGTATTCAAGGAAGGCGGTCGTTTCGACAGCTTCCCCTGGACCATTTCCATCGCCATCGGCATCGCCTTCTATCTGGTGTTTTCCATCCATTTCCAGGAGCTGAAGAAGCGCAACCGCTTCTGGTGGAACTTCGCCAAGCTGGGCATCTTCCCGATCATCCTGCTGGCGGTGATCATCGCGCCGATTTTTGGCGAGGCACCCTGGCCGAACATCGAGTGGGGCATCAGCCAGCCGGACTTCGTCACCCTGTGGAACGAATACACCGTATTCGGCCTCGGCATGCCGCCACTGATGATGTTCGTCACCGCCATTCCCACCGTGTTCGCCGCCTATCTGGTGGTGTTCGGTGACGTGCTCGGCGCCAAGGCGATCCTCGGCGAAGCCGACCATGTGCGCCGTGACGAGAAGGTCGACTTCAACCCCAACCGCTCGCACCTGATCTTTGGTGGGCGTAATGCCTTCATGAGCATCTTCGGGCCGGACGTGGCCATGTGTGGTCCGCAGTGGTCCGCCATGCAGGTGGTGATCACCGAACGCTTCAAGGGTGGCGCCAAGGCGATGAAATCGATCTACGGCGGCGTCGGCTCGTTCCGTTGGGGCACCAACACCGGTCTGCTGCTGTTGCCGGTGGTGACGCTGGTGCAGCCGATCCTCGGCGTTGCGCTGGCGCTGACCCTGCTGATCCAGGGCTACGTCAGTGTGCGCCTGGGCATCATGGAGGCACGTAGCCAGCGTGACCTGGGCATCGCCGGGGTGATCGGCGCGGTGCTGGCGATCAAAGGTGCCGGCTGGGCCTTTGCCATCGGCGTTGGTCTGTGTGCGCTGATCTATGGAACACGGATGTTCCGCGGCGAGAACGACCAGACCTTCACCAAGGATCTGCCGCCGGGCGAATGATCCTGTCCCATCCATCAGTACCGCCAGGGCGCCAAGGCCCTGGCGGGAGGAGCGATCCATGCAACTCAACGACCCCGATCTGCTGCGCCACCAGGCCTATATCGACGGCCAGTGGTGTGACGCGCCCGACGGCGCCGTCACGGAGATCTTCAACCCGGCCAACGGTGAGTCCCTCGGCCATGTCCCGAACCTGGGCGCAGCCGAAACCCGCCGCGCCATCGAAGCCGCCCAGCCCGCGCAACCAGCCTGGCGTGCGCTGACCGCCAAGGAGCGCGCCGCGCGCCTGCGCAAATGGTACGAGCTGATGCTCGCCAACCAGGAAGACCTGGCGCAGATCATGACCGCCGAACAGGGCAAACCGCTGGCCGAAGCCCGTGGCGAAGTGCTGTACGCCGCCTCCTTCATCGAATGGTTCGCCGAGGAAGCCAAGCGCGTCTATGGTGACACCATTCCCGGCCACCAGTCGGACAAGCGCCTGATCGTCACCAAGGAGCCGGTCGGCGTGACGGCGGCGATCACCCCGTGGAACTTCCCCGCGGCGATGATCACCCGGAAGGCCGGTCCTGCCCTGGCCGCCGGCTGTGCCATGGTGCTCAAACCGGCGCCGCAGACACCGTTCAGCGCCCTGGCTTTGGCCGTGCTGGCCGAACGCGCTGGTATCCCGGCTGGCCTGTTCAGCGTGCTGCCGGCCGACGCCGAGCGGTCTCGCGAGGTGGGCAGTGAGTTGTGTGCCAACCCCATCGTGCGCAAGTTGTCGTTCACAGGCTCCACCGGCGTCGGCATCAAATTGATGGAGCAATGCGCGCCGACCCTGAAGAAGCTCTCGTTGGAACTGGGTGGCAATGCGCCGTTTATCGTCTTCGAGGATGCTGATCTCGACGCAGCGGTAGAAGGTGCGCTGGTGGCCAAGTACCGCAACGCCGGGCAGACCTGCGTCTGTGCCAATCGCCTGTATGTGCATGAGGCTGTCTACGACGCCTTTGCCGAAAAGCTGGCCGCGGCCGTGGCCAAACTGCGGGTTGGCCCGGGTGATGAAACAGGCGTCGTCATTGGTCCGTTGATCGACGGCAATGCCGTGGCCAAGGTACAGGCGCATCTGGCCGATGCGCTGGAGAAGGGCGCCAAGGTGCTGCAGGGCGGCAAGGCGCATGAGCTGGGCGGGCACTTTTTCGAGCCGACGGTCATCACCGACGTCACCCCTGATATGCGCGTGGCCCGCGAGGAAACCTTCGGTCCGCTGGCGCCGTTGTTCCGCTTCCGCGACGAAGCCGAGGTGGTGCGCCAGGCCAACGATACCGAGTTCGGCCTGGCCGGCTACTTCTATACCCGCGACTTGGGGCGCACCTTCCGGGTGGCCGAGGCTCTGGAGTACGGCATGGTCGGCATCAACACCGGGCTGATCTCCAACGAGGTGGCGCCATTCGGCGGTATGAAGGCTTCAGGGCTCGGCCGCGAAGGCTCCAAGTACGGCCTGGATGAGTATCTGGAGATCAAGTACCTCTGCCTCGGCGGTATCTGAATCAGGTTGCTATTGTGGGAGGGGCTTTAGCCGCGACCGGCTTGGCACAAAAGCCAGAAGCTCGCCGCTAAAGCGCCTCTTACTGTCTCCTGCGCTTGTCGATCAAGGGCGCCACAGTCGTTACAATGCGTGCCACCGTGATCCAGCACTACGAACCGTTTGCGATCTGCTGCGCGTCGGCCAGCCGTCGTTAAAAACAGGCTCGGAATGCTCATTTACACGCGTAAACTCCGCTTCCTCGCCTGTTTTTGCCTAGCCCGGCTCTAGCTCGCGAGATCCCAAACCGGTTCTCAGAGGTGCGCCATGCAACCCTTCGCCATCGCTCCGTCGATCCTTTCCGCCGACTTCGCACGCCTGGGTGAGGAAGTGGACAACGTACTCGCCGCCGGGGCGGACATCGTCCACTTCGATGTGATGGACAACCATTACGTGCCCAACCTGACCATCGGCCCGATGGTCTGCTCGGCGCTGCGCAAGTACGGCATCACTGCGCCCATCGACGCGCACCTGATGGTCAAGCCGGTGGATCGCATCATCGGCGACTTCATCGAAGCCGGCGCCTCGTACATCACCTTCCATCCGGAAGCCAGCGAGCACGTCGACCGCTCCCTGCAACTGATCAAGAGCGGTGGCGCCAAGGCCGGCCTGGTGTTCAACCCGGCCACTCCGCTGGACGTGCTCAAGTACGTGATGGACAAGGTCGACATGATCCTGCTGATGAGCGTCAACCCCGGCTTCGGCGGGCAGAAGTTCATCCCCGGTACCCTCGACAAGCTGCGTGAAGCCCGCGCACTGATCGACGCCAGCGGCCGCGAGATTCGCCTGGAAATCGACGGCGGCGTGAACGTGCAGAACATCCGCGAGATCGCCGAGGCGGGCGCGGACACCTTCGTTGCCGGTTCGGCGATCTTCAACCAGCCGGACTACAAGGCGGTGATCGACGCCATGCGCGCCGAGCTGGCTCAGGTGCGTGGATGAAACCGCTGCGCGAGCTGTGCGGCGGGGAGCTGCCGCGCCTGGTGATGTTCGACCTGGACGGCACCCTGGTCGATTCGGTGCCTGACTTGGCCGCAGCGGTCGACCGCATGCTGGTCGAGCTGGGCCGCGCGCCGGCTGGCGTGGCACAGGTTCGCGAGTGGGTCGGCAACGGCGCCCGTGTGCTGGTGCGCCGCGCGCTGGCTGGTGGCTTGGATCACTCGGCCGTGGACGAGGGCGAGACGGAACAGGCGCTGGCGCGCTTTCTCGATATCTACGCCGACTGCCACAACCTGACCGCGCTCTATCCGGGAGTGCACGAGCTGCTCGAAGCCTTGAGCACGGCGGCCGTGGAGCTGGCGGTGGTGACCAACAAGCCGGAGCGTTTCGTCGCGCCGTTGCTGGAGCAGGTCGGCCTGGGTGGCTACTTTCGCTGGATCATCGGCGGCGACACCCTGCCGCAGCAGAAGCCCGATCCGGCCGCTCTGCTGCAGGTGATGCATCTGGCAGGCGTCGAGGCGGCGCAATCGTTGTTCGTCGGTGATTCGCGCAACGACGTGCTGGCTGCCCGCGCTGCTGGCGTACCTTGTGTGGCGGTGAGCTACGGCTATAACCATGGCCGCCCAATCGCCGAAGAAGAACCGAACCTGGTGGTCGATAACCTCGCCGACTTGCTTTAGAGCGGATGGCGATACCGAGGCGACCTTGTCGGTGGACGGGTGAAACGTCGTCCACCCTACGACCTGCCATTGGGCTTTTGTAGGAGCGGATTTATCCGCGAAACCGGCGATCGAGATCGCGGATAAATCCGCTCCTACCAAGCTATCGCTTTGCCGCGCTTGCAGCGCTTGGCGTGTAGCTGCTACCTTGGCCGCTCTCCATATTCCCCGCCTGTCGAGATCGCACCGTGGTGGTTAGCTGCAAACTCTGGATGAAAGTGATCAAGGCCCTGGCCCGTTGGCGCTGGCGCGCCTGATCTCGTCCTGCCGCCGCTGCGCGGCCCGTTTGCACCCGACTGTTTACCCCGAGCCATGAGGCTGATCATGACCCATGAAGAATTTCTGCGTTTAGCCGCTGAAGGCTACAACCGCATTCCGCTTGCCTGCGAAACCATCGCCGACTTCGACACGCCGCTGTCGATCTACCTGAAACTGGCCGATGCGCCCAACTCCTACCTGCTGGAGTCCGTGCAGGGCGGCGAGAAATGGGGTCGTTACTCGATCATCGGCCTGCCGGCGCGCACCGTGCTGCGTGTGCACGGTCATGACGTGGTGATCACCACCGACGGTGTCGAAATCGAGCGCCACGAATGTGCCGACCCGCTGGCCTTCGTCGAGCAGTTCAAGGCGCGTTACAAGGTGCCGACCATCGCCGGCTTGCCGCGCTTCAATGGCGGCCTGGTCGGTTACTTCGCCTATGACAGCGTGCGTTACGTCGAGCCCAAGCTGGCCGCCGGGGTGAACCCTGACGCGCTGGGCACGCCGGATATCCTGCTCAACGTCTCCGACGCCGTGGTGGTGTTCGATAACCTGGCCGGCAAGATGCACGCCATCGTGCTGGCCGACCCAGCCGAAGCCGATGCCTTCGCCCGTGGCCAGCAGCAGTTGCAGGATATCCTGCACAAGTTGCGTCAGCCGTTCACGCCGCGCCTGGGTGTGGACCTGAACAAGCCGGCGGGCGAAGAGCCAGCGTTCCGCTCCAGCTTTAGCCGTGAGGATTACGAGCGAGCGGTGGATTCGATCAAGGATTACATCCTGGCCGGCGACTGCATGCAGGTGGTGATTTCCCAGCGCATGTCGATCCCCTTCAAGGCCGCGCCCATCGACCTGTACCGCGCGCTGCGCTGCATCAACCCGACGCCGTACATGTACTTCTTCAACTTCGGCGATTTCCATGTGGTCGGCAGCTCGCCGGAGGTGCTGGTGCGCGTCGAAGACAACCTGGTCACCGTGCGCCCCATCGCCGGCACCCGCCCGCGCGGCGCCAGCGAGGAGGCGGACAAGGCGCTGGAAGAAGACCTGCTGTCCGACGCCAAGGAAATCGCCGAGCACCTGATGCTGATCGACCTGGGCCGTAACGATACGGGCCGCGTCTCGGAAGTTGGCTCGGTGAAACTGACCGAGAAGATGGTCATCGAGCGCTACTCCAACGTCATGCACATCGTCTCCAATGTCACCGGCGAGCTGAAAAAAGGCCTGACTTCGATGGACGCCCTGCGCGCCATCCTGCCGGCCGGCACGCTGTCCGGTGCTCCGAAGATTCGCGCGATGGAAATCATCGACGAGCTGGAGCCGGTCAAGCGCGGCGTATACGGCGGTGCGGTCGGTTACTACGCCTGGAACGGCAACATGGACACCGCCATCGCCATCCGCACCGCGGTGATCAAGGACGGCGAGCTGCACGTGCAGGCCGGCGCCGGCATCGTCGCCGACTCGGTGCCCGCCCTTGAGTGGGAAGAAACCCTGAACAAGCGCCGCGCCATGTTCAAGGCCGTGGCCCTGGCGGAGCAGGGCTCGCTCTGATCGTAGCGGATAGCAAGAGGGGCAGCTTAGGCTGCCCCTCTTGTTTTCGACTTCCTGGGTATCGATTCGCTCAACGCCGGGCTACCTCGGTCGCAGTCCGCCAAATCATGCCAATCCTGGCACAAGGGTAACGGCGTACTGCTTCGCGAGTACGCCCTACCGTGTTGGGCATCCCTGTCCGTTCCTCACAAAGTCGCGGCGCCTTGCTCAGCCTTCCAGCTTGGCCAACGTTGCCCCGGCGTCCAGATAAGCGCCGGCCTGTTCACGGATGCGCAGGTTGCCGTCCGTCGGCGCGGTGACCTGGGTTTCCATCTTCATCGCCTCCATCACCGCGATCACGTCGCCGGCTTTGACTTGAGCGCCATCCTCGACCAGCCAGGCATGCAGGTTGCCGGAGATCGGTGCGCTGACCAGGCCTTCTTCGGCAGCAGGCGCTGCAGCCTGGGATGCAGGCTGGACGTTACCGCCCAATGGCGCCAGACCTTGCAGCAGAGCGCTGGGCAGGCCCAGTTCATGGCGCTTGCCATCGATCTCGATAAAGGTGCGCAGCACCGCATCGCCAGCAGCCGGCAAGGTGCGCGGTGCCAGGGTGATCTGCTCGGCGAAGTCGGTTTCGATCCAGCGCGTGTGCACGGCGAAGTGCCCACCGGTGAAATCGTCGTGATCCATCACCGCGCGATGGAAGGGCAGCACCGAGGCGATGCCCTCGATCTGGAACTCGGTCAGGGCGCGGCGCGCGCGGGCGATGGCCTGTTCGCGGGTGGCGCCGGTGACGATCAGCTTGGCCATCATCGAGTCGAAGGTGCCAGGCACACTGGAGCCGCTTTCCACGCCGCTGTCCAGGCGCACGCCGGGGCCGCTCGGGGCGCGGAATTCGCTGATATTGCCGGGGGTGGGCAGAAAGCCCTTGCCGGCGTCTTCGGCGTTGATACGAAACTCGAAGCTGTGGCCGCGCGGCGTCGGCGTTTCACGGAATGACAGTGGCAGGCCGTCGGCGACGCGCAGCTGTTCGATCACCAGGTCGACCCCAGCGGTTTCCTCGGTGACCGGGTGCTCGACCTGCAGGCGGGTGTTCACCTCCAGGAACGACAGGGTGCCATCGGCGCTAAGCAGGTATTCCACGGTGCCGGCGCCGACATAGCCGGCTTTGGCACAAATATCATGAGCGGACTGATGAATACGCTGGCGCTGCTCGTCGCTGATAAAGGGCGCTGGCGCTTCCTCCACCAGTTTCTGGTTGCGCCGTTGCAACGAGCAGTCGCGGGTGCCGACCACCACCACATTGCCGTGAGTGTCGGCGATGACCTGCGCTTCGATATGCCTTGGGCGGTCGAGGAACTGCTCGACGAAGCATTCGCCGCGCCCGAAAGCGGCCTCGGCTTCACGCACCGCCGAAGCATAGAGCTCGGCCACTTCGTCCATGCGCCAGGCGACCTTCATGCCGCGCCCGCCACCGCCGAATGCGGCCTTGATGGCGATGGGCAGGCCATGTTGCTCGGCGAAGGCCAGCACTTCGGCGGCGCTCTGCACCGGGCCGGGGGTGCCGGCCACCAGGGGTGCGCCGACCTGCTGGGCGAGTTTGCGCGCCTCGACCTTGTCGCCGAGCACGTCGATTGTTTCCGGGTTCGGGCCGATCCAGATCAGCCCGGCGCCTTGCACGGCACGGGCGAAGTCGGCGCGCTCGGAGAGAAAACCGTAGCCGGGGTGCACGGCATCGGCGCCGGCACGCTTGGCGATGGCCAGCAGCTTATCGATATTCAGGTAGGTGTCGGCCGGGCGCTCGCCATCCAGGGCGTAGGCTTCGTCGGCGTGGCGCACATGCAGGGCGTCGATATCGGCATTGGCATACACGGCCACGGAGGCCACACCGTAATCACGGCAGGCGCGGGCGATGCGCACGGCGATTTCACCACGGTTGGCGATCAGGACTTTTTTCATGATGGGTTCTTCGCATCGGCAGTGAGAGGGGAGACGTCGGGCTTGAGCTCGGCGAACGCCTCGACGGGGTTGAAGCGAATCTGCGCGTTGATCGGGATTTGCCCGGCCAGATCCAGATGGTGGTTGGCCACGGCGGCGATCACCGGGTAGCCGCCGGTCAGCGGATGGTCGGCGAGAAACAGCACCGGTTGGCCGCTGGCAGGCACCTGAATGGCGCCCAGTGAGGTGCCTTCGCTGGGCAACTCGGCATGCTTGCAGCGCTCCAGCGGCACCTCGCCTTCCAGGCGAATGCCGACCCGGTTGGATTGCGCGGTGACGCGCCACAGCTGGCTGCTCAGGCGTTCGATGGCCGCCGGGGTGAACCAGTCGCTGCGCGGCCCCATCACCACATCCAGAGTGATGATGTCCTTGGCGGTGGGCAGCTCGAAAGCCGGGCCTTCACTCGTCGATACGCTGCTACCGGCGCTGATTGTCTCGAAACCCAGCCTGTCTCCAGCTTTCAGCGGCGGCGGGCCGACCTGGGCCAGGCTGTCGTAGGACAGGCTGCCCAGCACCGGCGCCACGGCAAAGCCGCCGCGAATCGCCAGGTAACTGCGCAGCCCGGCCTGGGGCGCGCCGAGGCTGACGCGGTCGCCGTCGTCTAGTTCGATGGGCTGGTAATTGCCGGGCTGCCATTGCAGGCCGCTGGCGGTGGTGACGGTGATGGGCGTTTGCGCGCCGGTAATGGCGATGAGCGTGTGACCGTGGCAGAGGAAGCTCAGACCGCCGAGCACCACTTCCAGGCAGGCGCAGGCCGAGTCATTGCCCACTGTGCGATTGGCCGCGCGTAGGGCACCGCGATCCAGGGCGCCGGACATCGACACGCCCTGGTCGGTATGACCTGCGCGGCCAAGGTCCTGCAGCACTGTTTGCAGGCCGGGGCTGAGAATTTCAAGATGGGCACCGGCCGGCGGCTTGCTGGCTGTCGTGTGTTTATGGGCGGGCAGGCCACCTGCCGGCAGCGGGCCGGCATCCTGAAAGCGCACCTTGTAGCCAGGGCGCAGCAGAGCCGGCTCGTCGCGCTGCAAATCCCACATCTGCAACGGCGTGACGCCGATGATCTGCCAGCCACCGGGGCTGGCTTTGGGGTAGATGCCGCTGAAGTTGCCAGCCAGGGCTACGGCGCCAGCGGGAATGCGCGTGCGCGGCGTCTGCCGGCGCGGCACCTGGAAGTCGGCACCGCCGGTCAGGTAGCCGAAGCCGGGGGCGAAGCCGCAGAAGGCCACTTCGTAATCGGCGCTGGTGTGGCGGCGCACCACTTCTTCACGGCTGATGCCGAGCAGTCCGGCGACCTCGTCGAGGTCCTCGCCGTTGTAGTGCACGGGGATTTCCACGCGGCAGCTGTCGCGGGTGCTGCGCCGGCTCAGGTCGCGGCCGGCGAGATCGTCGATCAACGCCTGGCGGTCGATAGCGCTGGGCCGGTACTGGATCAGCAGCGTCCGCGCCGCCGGGACGATTTCCTCGACCCCGGCGATAGGCTCGGCCTGCAGCGCGTCGAACAGCGCCAGGGTTTCGTCGAGATCGGCCAGTTCGACGAGCAACGTATCGAGGTTGGCGGGGAGAAAACGCACGGGCTTGTCCTATACGTGGTACGTGCTGTCAGGCACGTCGGTGATGAACATATGGCCCGGCGAGTGGGTGATGGCGAAGGGGACGCCGGAGGCCATGACCGCCGCCTGGGGCGTCACGCCGCAGGCCCAGAACACCGGCACCTCGCCGGGCTCGATACGCACCGCGTCGCCGAAATCCGGCTTGTGCAGGTCTTTGATGCCGAGGCGATCCGGCTCGCCGATATGCACTGGAGCGCCGTGCACCGAGGGATAGCGCCCGGAAATACCGGCCGCCTCGGCGACGCGATCCGCCGGGATCGGCCGCATCGACACCACCATCTCGCCATGCAGGCGGCCTGCCGGGCGGCAGGCGCGGTTGGTGCGGTACATCGGCACGTTGCAGCCATCGGTGATATGCCGCACTTCGATGCCGGCTTCCTGCAGGCCGGTCTCGAAGGTGAAGCTGCAGCCGATCAGGAAGGTCACCATGTCGGCGTGTTCCGCCCAGGCGGCGGTAGCGTCGCTGACTTCCTCGGCCAGCTTGCCATCACGCCAGATGCGGTACAGCGGCAGGTCGGTGCGCAGGTCGGCGCCTTCGGCCAGTACCGTGTGCGGGCTGCCGGCGTCACTCACGTCGAGCACCGGGCAGGCCTTGGGGTTGCGCTGGGCGTAGAGCAGAAAGTCATAGGCCCAGTCGCGGGGCAGGGCGATCAGGTTGGCCTGGGTCATGCCCGGCGCGATACCGGCCGTAGGCGCGACGCGGCCGTTGCGGTACTCGGCGCGGGCCTGGCGGGCGGCGGCAATGGCCGCCTGCTGGGCGCGTTGGATGGCGTTCATCGGGCGGCTCCGGCGAAGGATTGCAGGGATACGCCGGACTGCTCCAGCAACTGGCGCACCTCGCGGGCCATCTGGATGGCACCGGGGCTGTCGCCGTGCACGCAGATGGAGTCGGCTTCGATGCGGGTGACGCTGCCGTCGATGGCTTCGATCTCACCGGTCTGCACCAGGCGCAGCATGCGTTGGGCCACCTGCTCGGCGTCGTGCAGCACGGCACCTGGCTCGCGGCGCGACACCAAGGCGCCCGTTGGCGTGTAAGCGCGGTCGGCAAAGGCTTCGGCGATGCAGGCCAGGCCTTCTTGGCGCGCCAGCTCGATCAGCGGCGAGCCGGCCAGGGCGACCAGCACCAGGCGTGCATCGACGGCGCGGATCGCCTCGATCACCGCCAGAGCCTGGCGTGTGTCGTGGGCGATGGTGTTGTACAGCGCGCCATGGGGCTTCACGTAGCGCACCGATGTACCGGCGGCAGTGGCCAGGGCCTGCAGGGCGCCGATCTGGTAGATCACGTCGGCAGTCAGCTCGTCGCTGGCGATATCCATGTTGCGGCGGCCGAAGCCGACCAGGTCCGGGTAGGCGACATGGGCGCCGATGGTCACGCCCTTGGCCGCTGCGGCCCTGAGGGTGCGCAGGATGCCGGCCGGGTCGCCGGCGTGGAAACCACAGGCGACGTTGGCGCTGGTGACGATGTCGAGCATTGCGGCATCGTCGCCCATGCACCACTGGCCGAAGCTCTCGCCCAGGTCGCTGTTGAGGTCGATGGTTGGCATGTTGGGTCTCCTGGAGTCAGGCTACGTTGAGGAAGGCGAAAATCGGGCCGACCGATTTGACCGCCATGTACCAGGTCAGGATGCAGGTAACGGCACCCAGGATCAGCAACCAGCGTGGATAGTGGTAGCCGCCCATCAGGTCGGATCGACGCCAGCCGACGTAGATGAAGATGCTCAGGCCAATCGGCAGAATCAGGCCGTTGAAGCCGCCAGCGAACACCAGCAGAGCGGCTGGCGCAGTGCCGAGCATGAGATAAACGCTCAGCGACAGAGCAATGAACAACACCGTGGCGCGGTTACGCCCCCGTTCGCTGATGCCAGGCATGAAGGCGGTGATGAAGGACATGGAGGTATAGGCCGCGCCGATCACGCTGGTGATGGCCGCAGCCCAGAGCACCAGGCCGAAAGCGCGCAGGCCGAGTTGACCCGCCGCCGCCTGGAAGGCTTGTGCCGCCGGGTTGGCGCCCTGGCCTGAGGTGTCGATGACCACGCCGCTGGCGGCTACGCCGAGAATCGCCAGGAACAGGATGTAGCGCATTACGCCGGTGACCGCGATACCGCTCAGCGCTGCCTTGGTAACTTCCTTCACATGCTCCTTGCCGACCAGGCCGCGATCCAGCAGGCGGTGTGCGCCGGCGTAGGTGAT
The DNA here is from genome assembly GCA_023431055.1 of Pseudomonadota bacterium. GTDB lineage: Bacteria > Pseudomonadota > Gammaproteobacteria > Pseudomonadales > Pseudomonadaceae > Aquipseudomonas. The sequence continues at coordinate 20,318 of JAEYXX010000147.1, read as the reverse complement.
ATAGCCGCCCACGGTGCCGCCGACGATGGTGGTGATGGTGGCGAAGTTGATCGTGTCCGGCCACACGGTCTGGCGCAACGCTTCGCCCAGTGGTGGATTCGAGGCGATGGCGACGAACAGGGTGAGCAGGATCATCAGCAGGCCCAGCACCACGATCAGACGATCAACAGCGATGCCTGCGCGCTTGGACAGGAAGATACCGATGGCGACGAGCGCACTGAGGCCGCCGCCCCATTTCGGATCCAGCCCCATCAGCGCATTCAGGCCCAGGCCGGCACCAGCGATGTTGCCGACGTTGAACACCAGCCCGCCGAAGATCACCAGCACCGCCAGCAGATAGCCGCTACCGGGAATTGCCGCGTTGGCCAGATCCGAGGCGCGCATGCGGGTCAGAGTGACGATACGCCAGACGTTCAGCTGGACCACGAAGTCGATGAGGATCGAAGCGAGGATGCCGAAGGCAAAGGCGGCGCCCATGGTTGCTGTGAAGGTGGCGGTCTGGGTGATGAAGCCGGGGCCAATGGCCGAAGTGGCCATCAGGAAAATGGCCGCGATCAATGATGAGCGGCGTGAGCGGGCGAAGTCAGCGGTGGTCTGGGCTTGCATGGGGCGCTCCTGGATGGGGGAGGATCTGTTGTCCATGACAAGGCAATCACTGTGCCAATACCCTTCGAGCCGGGCTGCATTGTTGATTAATGCTGACCATATTGTTCAACAATAAATATTTTATGGTTCATCAATATGCACTGTTTTGTTACCTAATTACCCGCTTGTGTTCCATTGTTGTGCAACTGGTGACACCCGGCAGCGCTTGCTTCAGGGGGCGGACTCATGGAGCATCTGCGAGCCCCGCAGCCCCACCAAGCACAATGGATGGAACGATGAGCAAAGACATGCCCGACAACTCGCGCACTCTTGGTGAAACAGTGACGGCCGAAATCCGCCGCAAGCTGGTCGAGGGTGAGCTGGTGCCTGGTCAGCGCCTGTCAGAGGCGGCGCTGAGTGAAAGCCTGGATATTTCCCGCAATACCCTGCGTGAGGCCTTCCGTGTGCTGACCCAGGAAGGTCTGCTCAAGCACGAGCCCAATCGTGGCGTGTTCGTCGCCGTACCGGATATGGCCTCGATCATCGATATATACCGGGTGCGCCGGTTCATCGAATGTCAGGCACTGGCTCAGGCCTACCCCAAGCATCCCGCCGTGCAGCGTATGGCACAGGCCGTGGCCGCAGCCGAACGTTGTCGTGAGGCGCAGGACTGGAGCGGCGCGGGGACCGCCAACATGGCGTTTCATGCCGCCATCGTCGAACTGGCCGACAGTGAGCGCCTCAATACCTTCTATGCCCATCTGTCCGCCGAGCTGCGCCTGGCCTTCGGTCTGCTCAACGATGCCGAGTTCCTCCATTCGCCCTACATCGACATGAATGCGGCCATTCTGCAGCGCCTCGAAGCCGGTCAGGCTCAAGAGGCTGCGCAGGCGCTTGATGCTTACCTGGTGCAGTCCGAGCGCACCGTGCTGGCTGCCTATGCGCGTCGCGCCCGTTGATCCGCCGCTCACGGTTGCGCATGGCCATGAGCTGGGCTACTGTGCGGCAATCGTGATGCGAGATACCCCCCGTGACCTTCAGCAGCACCCTCCTGATGCGTGTCCTCAAGGCCCTGGCTCGTTGGCGCTGGCGCGCCTGACCTTTCCCTTGCCGGCCCAGCCGGTACGTTATCGTTTGCCCCCGTTGTTTCCCCTGTCCTCGAGCCGTGCTCGGACGTGAAACCTACTCTTCGGGGCCACCAAGGCAGTACATCAAGAGGCAACGCATACCATGCTGCTGATGATCGACAACTACGATTCCTTTACCTACAACGTCGTGCAGTACCTGGGTGAGCTGGGCGCTGACGTGCACGTGATTCGCAACGACGAACTGACCATCGCTGAAATCGAAGCACTCAAGCCCGAGCGCATCGTCGTCTCTCCCGGCCCCTGTACGCCGACCGAAGCGGGCGTGTCCATCGAGGCCATTCTGCATTTCGCCGGCAAGCTGCCGATCCTCGGCGTCTGCCTCGGCCACCAGAGCATCGGCCAGGCCTACGGCGGTGATGTGGTGCGCGCGCGCCAGGTGATGCACGGCAAGACCAGCCCGGTGTTCCATGAGGACAAGGGCGTGTTCGCCGGCCTCAATAACCCGCTCACCGTGACCCGCTATCATTCCCTGGTGGTCAAGCGCGAGACCCTGCCGGATTGCCTGGAAATCACCGCCTGGACCCAGCATGAAGACGGCTCGGTCGACGAGATCATGGGCTTGCGCCACAAGACCCTGAACGTCGAGGGCGTGCAGTTCCACCCCGAGTCCATCCTCACCGAGCAGGGCCACGAACTGTTTGCCAACTTCCTCAAGCAGACCGGAGGCGTGCGCGCATGAATATCAAGGAAGCCCTCAACCGCATCGTCGCTCAGCTCGATCTGACCACCGAGGAAATGCAGGCGGTCATGCGCGAAATCATGACCGGCCAATGCACCGACGCGCAGATCGGCGCCTTCCTCATGGGCATGCGCATGAAGAGCGAGACCATCGACGAGATCGTCGGCGCGGCCAGCGTCATGCGTGAACTGGCTGCACCAGTGGTGATCGACGCCGAGCGTCTGGTCGATACCTGCGGCACCGGCGGCGACGGCATGAACATCTTCAACGTCTCCACTGCTGCGGCCTTCGTCGTCGCGGCGGCCGGTGGCAAGGTGGCCAAGCACGGTAACCGTGCGGTGTCCGGCAAGAGCGGCAGCGCCGATCTGCTGGAGGCGGCTGGCGTCTACCTGGGGCTCAAGCCCGAGCAGGTGGCGCGTTGCGTCGAAAGCGTTGGTGTCGGCTTCATGTTCGCCCCGTCTCATCACGGCGCGATGAAGCATGCCATCGGCCCGCGCCGCGAGCTGGGCCTGCGCACCATCTTCAATATGCTCGGCCCGATGACCAATCCGGCAGGCGCCAGGCATCAGGTCATCGGCGTGTTCAGCCAGGCGCTGTGCCGGCCGATGGCCGAAGTGCTGCAGCGCCTGGGCAGCGAGCACGTGCTGGTGGTGCATGCGCAGGACGGTCTGGACGAGATCAGCCTGGCAGCACCGACCTTCGTCGCCGAGCTCAAGGACGGCAAGGTCAGCGAGTACCGTATCCAGCCCGAGGATTTCGGCATCAAGAGCCAGAGCCTCATCGGCCTGACCGTCGACAACGCTGAACAGTCGCTGGAGCTGATCCGCGATGCCCTCGGCCGACGCAAGACCGATAACGGCCAGAAGGCGGCCGACATGATCGTGCTCAATGCTGGCGCCGCGCTCTATGCTGCCGACCATGCCAGCAGTCTGCGCGAAGGTATCCAGCTGGCGCATGACGCCCTGCACACTGGGCTGGCGCGCGAGAAGCTGGAAGAGCTGGTGTCCTTTACCGCGGTATTCAAACAGGAGAACGAAGGGTGAGCGTACCAACCGTACTGGAGAAGATCGTCGCCCGTAAGTTCGAGGAGGTTGCCGCGCGCCGCGCCCAGGTCAGCCTCGCCGAACTCGAAGCAGCCGCCCGCGCCGCCGATGCGCCGCGTGGCTTTGCTCGCGCCCTGCTGGAGCAAGCAGCGCGCAAGCAGCCAGCGGTGATTGCCGAGATCAAGAAGGCGTCGCCGAGCAAGGGAGTGCTGCGCGCCGACTTCGTGCCGGCGGATATCGCCCGCAGCTACGAGGCAGGCGGTGCCACCTGCCTGTCGGTGCTCACCGATATCGATTTCTTCCAGGGCGCCGACCAGTACCTGCAGCAGGCCCGCGCGGCCTGCGCGCTGCCGGTAATCCGCAAGGATTTCATGGTCGATCCGTACCAGATCGTCGAGGCCCGCGCGCTGGGTGCCGACTGCGTGCTGCTGATCGTGTCCTGCCTGGATGACGTGCGCATGGCCGAATTGGCGTCAGTGGCCAAGGATGTCGGCCTCGATGTACTGGTCGAGGTGCATGATGGCGCCGAGCTGGAGCGGGCGCTGAATACCCTGGACACGCCGCTGGTGGGGATCAACAACCGCAACCTGCACTCCTTCGATGTCAGCCTGGAAACCACCCTCGACCTGCTGCCGCGCGTTCCGCGTGACCGTTTGGTGGTCACCGAGAGCGGCATTCTCAATCGCGCCGATGTCGAGCTGATGGAGATCAACGAGGTCTATGCCTTCTTGGTCGGCGAAGCCTTCATGCGCGCGGAAAGTCCGGGTAGCGAATTGCAGCGCCTGTTCTTTCCCGAGCGCGGCCGCGTTGCGGCGGTCGGCAACGACCCCGAATAGCGCGCATGAAAAAGCCGGCGATCAAGCCGGCTTTTGCTTTTGGGGCTGGTTCAGCGCGTGCCGAACACCACCATGGTCTTGCCCTTGACGTGTACCAGGCCCTGTTCTTCCAGGGACTTGAGTACGCGACCGACCATCTCCCGTGAGCAGCCGACGATGCGACCGATTTCCTGACGGGTGATCTTGATCTGCATGCCATCCGGATGGGTCATGGCGTCCGGCTGCTTGCACAGATCGAGCAGGGTGCGGGCGACGCGGCCGGTGACGTCGAGGAAGGCCAGATCTCCGACCTTGCGCGTGGTGTTGCGCAGGCGCTCTGCCATCTGGCTGCCCAGGGCGAAAAGAATGTCCGGATCCTGTTGGGTCAGCTCGCGGAACTTGGCGTAGCTGATCTCCGCGACCTCGCATTCGGTCTTGGCGCGTACCCAGGCGCTGCGTTCCTTCTCCGCACCTTCCTTTTCGAAGAGGCCCATCTCGCCGAAGAAGTCGCCGGCGTTGAGATAGGCGATGATCATTTCGCGGCCGTCGTCATCCTCGATGAGGATGGTGACCGAGCCTTTGACGATGAAGAACAGGGTTTCGCAGCGATCACCTGCGTAGATGATCGTGCTCTTGGCGGTGTAGCGACGGCGATGACAGTGCGCGAGAAGCTTGTCGAGATTCTTGATTTTAGGTGTAAGGGTAATAGCAACCATGCCCGAGTCCCGAAAATGAAAGATGAAGGCCTTTGTCCAACGGCAATTTCTTATTAGTTATCCGGCCAAGTGTGCCAGCAATCCGACGTCAGCTTAACAGACATGCGATGACCGGGAGCTTTTTTGCGACCTGGATAACACAACCTAAGGGAACTTTAGCCCAATTGATGCACGCCGGGCGGCCTTGCGCCTGTGCTAATCTGCCGCACTTTGCAACTCATGGAGCCAATATCGATGAAAGCGCGTGTGCAATGGGCCGGTGAAGCTCTGTTCCTGGGCGAGTCCGGTAGCGGCCATGCCGTGGTAATGGACGGCCCGCCTGAAGCCGGTGGACGTAACCTCGGTATTCGGCCAATGGAGATGCTACTGATCGGCCTGGGTGGCTGTAGCAACTTCGATGTGGTGAGCATTCTGCGCAAGGGCCGCCAGCCGGTAGAAAGCTGCGAAGTGTTCCTCGATGCCGAGCGTGCAGGTGAGGAGCCGAAGGTGTTCACCAAGATCCACCTGCACTTCGTGGTCAAGGGCCGTGGGCTGAAGGAGGCCCAGGTCAAGCGAGCGGTGGAGCTGTCGGCAGAGAAGTACTGCTCGGCCTCGATCATGCTGGGCCGTGCCGGCGTCGATATCAGTCACGACTACGAGATCGTCGAGTTGGGCTGAGCAGGCTCGCTACAAATGAAAAGGGCGCCGGACGGCGCCCTCGTTCGTTCAGATGCGGTAGGTGCTCTTGGTCATGACCTTCGACAGCAAGGTCATGCCGAACTTCACCGGTGCCGGGAAGCGTATGCCGCCAGCGGCCAGGGCGCTGTTGGCATGTTGCTGCTCGTCGACGCGCATCTGCTCGAGAATGGCGCGTGACTTGGCATCATGCTCGGGCAGTTGTTCCAGGTGTTCATCCAGGTGCTTGCATACCTGATCTTCGGTGGCAGCGACGAACCCCAGACTGACGCGATCACTGACCAGCCCGGCAACCGCACCCACGCCGAAAGACAGGCCATAGAACAAGGGGTTGAGCACGCTCGGGTGGCTGCCCAGCTCGCGAATGCGCTGTTCGCACCAGGCCAGGTGGTCGATTTCCTCATCGGCGGCATGTTCCATGGCGCTGCGCACTTCCGGCAGCTTGGCGGTCAGCGCCTGCCCCTGATAGAGCGCCTGGGCGCAGACTTCGCCGGTGTGGTTGATGCGCATCAGGCCGGCGACATGGCGCGACTCCTCGCTGCTCAGTTCCGTATCGTTCTGCACGATGGCGGGTGATGGTCGGCCCGATGCGCCGCTGAAGGGCAGCAGGGTACGCAGCGCAGCATCGGCTTGCAGCAGCAGGCGGTCGACGGGGGAATACTGGCGTTCGCTGGCCATGGGGCACCTCCGAAAAACACAACGTGACTAGTCTACTGCAAAGTGAGTGGAGACGTCCGCGTTCAGGGCAGCTCGCGCAGCACGCGAAACCCCAGCGCATAGTCGCGATGATGTGGCTGCTTGAGGTCGCGCATGCTGCTGCGCAGGTAGGCCGGGCCGCTGTTCCACGCGCCGCCGCGCACCGCTCGCGGGCTGTTGTCGAGCAGCCCGGCGCTCTGCGTTTCGCTGCCGTCGAAGCGCTGCGTGTAGTTCGAAGCTGTCCATTCCCAGACGTTGCCAGCGGTGTCATGCAGGCCGAAGCCATTGGCCGGGAACTGACCGACGGCGGCCGTCTTGTTACGCAGCAGGCGCGAGCTGGCGCAACCACGGCAATGGGCGCGTGGTGCCTGTTCGTTGCTGTCGAGCTCGTCGCCCCACCAGTAGTAGCTCTGGCTGCCGCCACGCGCCGCATACTCCCATTCGGCTTCGGTCGGCAGGCGATAACGCGCGCCAGTCTCGCGTGATAGCCACTGCGCATAGGCATGGGCGTCGCGCCAGGACACGTGGATCACCGGGCGTTGCGCGGAGAGCCCCCAGCCCTCGTTATCGGGCATGGGCAACTTGTTCGCTTCGGCATACTTCTGCCAGTCGGCAAAAGTGACTTCGTAGCGACCGATGGCGAAGGGCTGATCGAAGGCGATGGTCCTTGGCGGGCGCTCGTTGTCGTTGCCGCGACCGCTGAAATCGCCCATGGCAAACTCGCCAGCCGGAACAACCACCATTTCAGGGCCCTGGCCGCCGCTGGATAGCGGATCGCTGATGGCCTCGATGGCGACGGCCGCCCGGTTCATCAGCAGCGCACCAGTGGCGATGGCAATGGAGACGACGGCTGTGACGCCGCGCGCTTTCAGCACTTGCACGACGTGAGACCTGCGGCGACGATCTGCCTGTTCAGACGGTCCATGCTGTGAACTCCGATTCTGCGAAATCGCGGATGGTAACCCTGCTTGTCCGGCTGGCCAAACTTCACAAGGAGCGGGTGTTGAAGAACGATATTCATGATCTCGGGCTGGTGCTCGATTCCAAGGTCAAGTTGGTGGTGATCGAGTCGTGGGACGAGAGGCGCGTGCTGGAAACCCTCACTGGCCTGGCGGTCAGGCGTGGTCTCGGTCTGCACACCTGGTCGGTGACCGAGGGCCTGCAGCGTCTGGGCTTCGGCGGCGCGCCGGTCGACGAGTCGCCGACCCTGGAGCCGGAAGCGGCGCTGCGCATGATCAAGGTCGACCCGCAGCCGAACCTCTACGTGATGTGCGATCTGCATCCATTTCTCGATGACAACCCCCGGCTGGTGCGCCTGCTCAAGGAAATCGCCATGAGCGAGGCGGCTCACAAGCCGACACTGGTGCTGGTGTCGCATGCGCTCAAACTGCCGGCCGAGGTACAGCGTTACGCGGCGCGATTCAGTCTCGCGCTGCCGTCGGAGGACGAGCTGCTTACCATCGTGCGCGACGAGGCGGCGCGCTGGAGCGAAGGCAATCGCGGTGCACGCGTGCGCACCGACAACCGTACCCTGCAGCAGGTGGTGAAGAACCTGCGCGGCCTTAGCCATGCCGAGGCGCGGGCGCTGGCGCGCAATGTAATTTGCGACGACGGGGCGATCACCCAGGAAGACATCCCCGAGTTGAACAAGACCAAGTTCCAGCTGCTGGATCTGGAGGGCGTGCTCAGCTTCGAATACGACACTGCGCGCTTCGCCGAAGTCGGTGGCCTGCTCAACCTCAAGCGCTGGTTGGCCGAGCGTCAGGCGGGCTTTCTCGAAGGCAAGGGCATCGATGCGCCCAAGGGCGTGATGCTGGTCGGCGTGCAGGGCGGCGGCAAGAGTCTGGCCGCCAAGGCCGTTGCCGGGCTCTGGGGCCTGCCGCTGCTGCGTCTGGATTTTGCCTGCCTGTACAACAAGTTCTTCGGCGAGACTGAGCGCAACCTGCGCGAGGCGTTGCGCCTGGCCGAACAGATGGCGCCCTGCGTGCTGTGGATGGACGAGGTGGAGAAGGGCCTGGCCAGTGGCGACCATGACGGTGGGGTGAGCCAGCGCGTATTGGGTACCCTGCTGACCTGGATGGCCGAGCGCAAGGCGCCGGTATTCGTCGTCGCCACGGCCAACGCCATCGACCGCCTGCCGCCCGAGCTGGTGCGCAAGGGGCGCTTCGACGAACTCTTCTTCGTCGACCTGCCCAGTGCCGAAGTGCGTGCCGATATCTTCCGTATCCACCTGCAGCGCCGCGAACTGGAGCCCGCCACCTTCGACCTGGCGCAGCTCGCCGCGGCCAGCGAGGGCTATTCCGGCGCCGAGATCGAACAGGCCGTGGTCAGCGCCTTGTACGCCGGACAGGCGCAGCAACAGGCGGTCGATCAGCAGCTGCTGTTGCGCACGCTGCAGAACACCGCGCCGCTGTCGGTGGTGATGGCCGAGCGCTTGGCAGCCTTGCGTGCCTGGGCGGATGGACGAACGGTTAACGCCGGTTGATCAGGTGCCAGTGAAGGGGCGGGTCAGGCGACCGCTGAGTTTGCGCACCAGCCAGCGTGGCCCGAGGCGAGGGCTCAGTGCCAGCAGGCGGTTGCGCCAACCGGGAATGATGATAGCGCGGCTCTTTTCCAGCGCGCGAACGGTGAACAGCGCCACCTCCTCGGCGCTCATCATCAGCTTGCTGCCGGCGAGACGGGTGACGTCCATCTGCGCCGCGCGAAAGAAGGCGCTGTGGGTTGGCCCGGGGCAGAGCACCGATACGCGCACGCCGCGGCTTTTCAGCTCCTCGCGCAGACCCTCACTAAAGTGCAGCACGTACGCCTTGCTGGCGTAGTAGCTGCTCATCCCGGGGCCGGGCTGGAAGGCGGCGACCGAGGCGACGTTGAGAATCTGCCCAGCGCCCTGCTCGGCCATGCGTTGGCCAAGTGCATGACACAGACGGGTCAGCGCCAGCACATTGACCTCCAGCTGCTCCAGCTCGCGATTCCAGTCCTGCTCGAGGAACGGGCCGGCGCAGCCCAGGCCGGCATTGTTCACCAGCAGGTCGATCTGCCACTGGCCTTCCTCCAGCTCCAGTAACAGGCCGGACAGCTGCAGCGGCTCGCTCAGGTCGCAGAGGCGAAACAGCACCTCGACCCCGAAGCGCTGCGCCAACTCGCAGGCGATGCTCTCCAGGGCGTCACGCCTGCGTGCCACCAGAATCAGATTGCGACCCCGGCGTGCCAGGGCTTCGGCCAGGGCCAGGCCGATGCCGCTGGAGGCACCTGTGATCAATGCATAGCTGCGCATGGTCGGGCTTTACTGCCCCTGATACTCGGCGGCACGCTCGACATAGCCTTGATACTGGGGCAGGGCGATGGCGGCGATGATGCCGGTCACTGGCACCAGCAGGAACAGCCAGGCCAGGATCTTCACCCCGGTGCTGTTCGGTGGCGGCGGCGGGCCGTAGCGGTTTACGCCCTGAGTGCCGGGAATGATCAGCATCAGCAGTGCGAATACGCTGCCAATGAACGGCACGAAGTTGAGCAGCCACAGCCAGCCGGACCAGCCAATGTCGTGCAGACGCTGGACGCCGATGAACACCCCGATGACGATCATGGCGATCACGCCGACGGCCATGATCAGCGTGCCCAGCACGCTGGACATGACCGAAGCACCGGCGAACAACAGCATCAGTGGCAACATGCACAGCAGCATGGCCATGGTCCAGCCCAGGTAACGTACGCGGCCAATCCGGCCGTTGACGCTGAACACCTTGAGTTCCGAGTATTGCGGCAACTGCTCGGCGACATTCGTCTGCGGCGGCGCGTAGGGCGAGGCTGCCGCCGGGGCTTGTACAGGCGCCGCTTCGGCCAGTTGCGCCTGACGGGCGAGGTACTTCTCGATGATGATGCCGCAGGCGGAGCACTCGACGGCCTTGGCTTGTTCATGGCCGCATTTCGGGCAGGTCATGGTCGGCGTTGCGGCTTGCTCGGCCTCCACAGTTTCAGCCTCGGTCGGCACCAGGCTGAGGCTGGCGGCCTGATCCAGCTCCTTGCGCACCTTGGCGCCGGCCTTCTGCAGCGCAGTCAGGTACTGCTGTGCCTCGCTCTCGCCCAGATCACGCTTGAGCGCCACCGGCGTTCCGCTGAACAGACTGTCTATACGGGCAAGGTCGCTCTTGAACAGGCGGGCCAGGTTTGTTTTGACCATTTCCAACGAGGCCTCGGGCATCAGTTGGCCGTCGAACACTATCTTGTAGCGCGGTGGGTTCATGCGAGCTTCCTTGTCGGCGGGAAGTGAGGAGGAGTGAGGCGTCTGTTCAGCAACGAGCGAGGCATAAGCCTAGAGTGCCGTGAGGCCAATATACAAGCGGCCTGAAGTGCCGCAGTCGAGGAATTTCAGGCGTTGCCTATTGTGCTCCAGCGGCCGACCAGTTGGCCGCGGCGTAGTAGACGTATTTCGCTGAAATCGCCGAGCAGGCGTTCGCTGATCGCGGGGCGCAGAAATACCCAGTCCTGATTCGTCAGCCGGGTGGCGGCGCTGCCGATCAGGCGTTCCTGATTGGCGCTGCGGCCGTAGAGTTGGTCAAAGTCGAGCCCTGCTGGTGAGACGGGCTGCGCTGGCCAGCGACCGCCGTAGAGGTAGTAGGCGTGCTGGCGGTTGGGGTTCCAGGCTGCGATCAGCGGTTGCAGCGACTGCAGGTAGGGCAGCGCGCCGTCGAGCGCCTTGAGTACCGGGCTGGCGATCCACAGCGCTGGCTGATGCGCCTGCAGCAATGGCGTATCGAACTCCGCAGGCTTGAGCAAGGCAGAACCGACGGCGACCTCATTGAGCGAACTTTGCTGCTGGCTGTGCAGCAAGTAGGTCAGGCTGCCCCCGCCATTTAGCAGCGGCGCGGTCGGCCATAGCTCGCTGAACGCCCGGGCGCTGGCGATAAACTGGTGATAACGCGTGTCGGCCTCGTTGAACGCTCTGCTCTGATCTTGCCAGGGTGGGTTATGGGCGACATGCGCGTCGTAACCCATCAGCCCTTGCAGCTGCAGGCCCGGTAGTCGACCAAGCTGCCGCATTGCCTGAGTCAGAACCTGCGCTGTGGCGAAGCCGCCGCGCTCGAGACCGATGTCGATCTCCAGTGCGATGCGCAGTGGCCGTCCCAGCGCCTTGGCCAGTTCGGCGTACTGCGTCATGCGTTGTTCGCTGTCGATGAGCCAGGTCACCTGGAGATCGGGATCGAAAACGAGATGACGTGGCAGCTGGCGATAGAAGTTCAGCGCGGCGGCAACCGCCATGGGCTTGCCCAGCAGCAGGTCGGCCTGCGGGAAACTTCTGGCCAGGCGATTGAGCTGCGGCTGATGGAAGACCATGAAGCGCTGGGTTTGCAGGCGCTTGGCCAGGTACTCCAGCAGGCCGGTGCTGGCCAGGGACTTGGCGACCAGGCGCAGTTGGAAGCGTCCAGCCAGGCGTGCCGCCAGCAGATCGGCATTGGCGTCGAGCCGGTCGAGGTCGAGCAGCAAGGTGGGTACGCCTTCACCATCGCGCTGCAACTGCCGGTTGAGCTCGGCGAAGTAGGCGTCATGCGCACGACCCTGATCTGCCGGGCGCAGCGCCCAGCCGCCAAGTAGTCCAAGCGCGCCCAGCCCCAGCAGGTGGCGACGCTTCATCGTGGCCAGCGTTGCCCCAACTGCTGGCAGCGTGTCAGCGCGGCGCGGTACTCGTTGTCGAGCCGCGCTACCAGCTCCTGCACCGAGGGCAGATCGTCGATGCCGCCGACGCCCTGGCCGGCCGACCATACGGTTTTCCAGGCCTTGGCTTCTTCGTCCATTGGCTTGAGTTTCTCGCCGTAATTGATATCGCCTTTGTTCTGCAGCTGTTTCAGGTCATAGCCGGCCTGCTCCAGGCTTTGGCGCATGAAACTGGCCGGTACGCCGGACACGGCGGGCGTGTGGATGATGTCGGCGGCTCGTGCATCGAGGATCATCTGCTTGTAGTCGGCCGAGGCATTGTTCTCGGTGGTGGCGATGAAGCGGGTGCCCATGTAGGCCAGATCGGCGCCGAGCAACTGGGCTGCGAGAATTTCGTGGCCGTGGTTGAGGCAGCCGGACAGCAGCACGGTCTTGTCGAAGAACTGGCGAATCTCGGCCAACAGGGCGAAGGGGCTCCAGGTGCCGGCGTGGCCGCCAGCGCCGGCGGCTACGGCGATCAGCCCATCCACGCCAGCCTCGGCGGCCTTTTCCGCGTGGCGGCGGGTGGTCACGTCATGGAACACCAGGCCACCGTAGCTGTGCACGGCATCGACCACTTCCTTCACTGCGCCCAGGCTGGTGATGACGATGGGCACGCGGCGTTCGACGCAGATGGCCAGGTCCGCCTGCAGCCGTGGATTGCTGTTATGCACGATCAGGTTGACGGCGAAGGGCGCGGCGTCAGCCGAGAGGCTGGCTTCGATTTCCTCGAGCCAGGCAGCGAAACCGGCGCTCTCACGCTGGTTCAGTGCCGGAAAGCTGCCGACGATGCCGCTGTTGCAGCAGGCACTGACCAGTGCCGGGTTGGATACCAGGAACATCGGCGCAGCCACCAGTGGCAGGCGCAGGCGATGTTCGAGCAGGGCGGGCAGAGACATGGCGAACTCCTCAGAAGGGGCGGACGACGACCAGGATTACGATCCCCAGCAGGGCCAGCACCGGCGCTTCATTGAACCAACGATAGAACACGTGACTGCGGCGGTTCTCGCCACGGGCAAAGCGCTTGAGCTGCGCGCCGCACAGGTGGTGATAGATCACCAGCGCCACTACCAGGGTCAGCTTGGCGTGCATCCAGCCCTGGCTGAAGTAGTAAGCCGAATTGAGGCTGAGCAGCCAGATGCCCAGGGCCAGGGTAGCGATCATCGACGGCATCATGATGCCCCGATAGAGCTTGCGCTCCATGACGCAGAAACGGTCGTGACTGGCGGCATCGCTGCTCATGGCGTGGTAGACGAACAGACGCGGCAGATAGAACAGGCCGGCGAACCAGCAGACTATGGCGATGATGTGCAGAGCCTTGAGCCAGAGATAGAGCATTTTCGCCTCTCGCGATGAAAAATGGTCTCGATAGTAGAGGCAGGCCACGGTCTGCGTCACCTCCGGGTTTGGCGCTTGGCCGATGCGGCTTTATCATCGGCAGCTTTCCAATGGCTTTTGCAAAGGGGCATGTGATGATCAAGGTCGGTATCGTCGGCGGCACGGGCTACACCGGTGTCGAACTGCTGCGTCTGCTGGCGCAACACCCGCAGGCAGAAGTGACCGTGATCACTTCCCGCTCCGAGGCCGGCCTGCGCGTCGATGAAATGTACCCCAACCTGCGCGGCCACTATCCGGAGCTGGCCTTCAGCGTGCCGGATGTCGCCACCCTGGGTGCCTGTGATGTGGTGTTTTTCGCCACCCCGCACGGCGTGGCCCATGCACTGGCGGGCGAGTTGTTGGCCGCAGGCACGCGGGTGATCGACCTGTCCGCCGACTTCCGCCTGCAGGACGCCGAGGAGTGGGCTAAGTGGTACGGCCAGCCGCACGGCGCGCCCGAGCTGTTGAGCGAAGCTGTGTACGGCCTGCCCGAAGTCAATCGTGAGGCGATCAAGGCGGCGCGTCTGATTGCCGTTCCAGGCTGCTACCCGACCGCGACTCAGCTTGGTCTCATCCCTCTGCTGGAAGCCGGCCTGGCCGATGCAAGCAGCCTGATCGCCGACTGCAAGAGTGGCGTCAGTGGCGCCGGCCGTGGTGCCAGCGTTGGCTCGCTGTTCTGTGAGGCAGGCGAGAGCATGAAGGCCTACTCGGTCAAGGGCCATCGTCACCTGCCGGAAATTCGCCAGGGCCTTCGCCAGGCTGCTGGCGGCGACGTCGGTCTGACCTTCGTGCCGCACCTGACGCCGATGATTCGCGGCATCCACGCGACCCTGTATGCACGTGTGGCCGACACCTCGGTCGATCTCCAGGCGCTGTTCGAGAGGCGCTACGCCGGCGAGCCCTTCGTCGACGTGATGCCGGCCGGCAGCCACCCGGAAACCCGCAGTGTGCGCGGTGGCAACGTTTGCCGCATCGCCGTGCACCGCCCGCAGGGTGGTGATCTGGTAGTGGTGCTGTCGGTGATCGACAACCTGGTCAAGGGCGCCTCCGGTCAGGCCGTGCAGAACATGAACATCCTCTTCGGTCTCGACGAACGTCTTGGTCTGTCGCACGCGGCCCTGCTGCCGTGACACCGGGCTGGGAGGTCCGCCTCAGCGATCCGCGTCGAGAGCGCAGGCGCCGCTGCTTGCTGCTCTTGCTGGTGCTCGCTGTGCCGGGTGCCTTTGCTCTGGGTTGGTATTGGCCGCAGATGCAGCCCCAGCCAGCGCCTGAGGATACGCGCGCATTACTGACTCGGCTTGCCGAGCAGGACCAGGAGCTGGAGCTGTTGCGTCAGCGGCTCGCCGTGGTCGGCAGCAGTGACAAGGTTACGCAGCAGGCCATGGAGCAGAATCGGCGGACCATCAAGCTCTTGGAGGAGCAGATTTTCAAGCAGCAGCAGGATCTGGCTTTCTACAAGGGCGTACTGGCACCGGCCAGTCGCCGCGAAGGTATGCGCATTCGCGCCTTCGAACTGCAAGCCACGGAAGAGCCTCTGCGTTTTCGCTACAAGCTGCTGATGAGTCGGGTTGGTGCCAGTGATGAGGCCTTGCAAGGGCGGCTGCGTATCACGGTCGAAGGTCAGCAGAATGGACAACCGGCCACGCTGGAACTCGCGGCGCTGTCCGACGAGGTGAGCGAGAGCCGTATCCCGTTCTCTTTCAAGCACTTTCAGTCTTTTCCCGAAGCCGGGCGCTTTGGCGAATTACAACTGCCTGAGGGCTTCGAGCCGCGTCAGGTCAAGGTTCAGGCAGAGGTCGAAGGCGACAAGCCGCTGAGCCGTACATTCGAATGGATAAAATCAGGAGCGATAACCCCCCATGTGGAGTAAAGACAAGACCAAGCCCGACCTGCAGCGTTTCAGCGGCAAGACCAGTCTGATTGCCGCGGGTGCCGAGCTGGTAGGCGACATGCGCTTTCAGGGCGCAGTGCAGGTCGATGGTCGGGTCACCGGTAACCTGCTGGCCACCGAAGGGCTGGTGCGCGTCAGTGTTGGAGGCGTGGTTGAAGGTGAGATACGTGCACCCCATATCGTGATCGATGGGGAGGTCAATGGGGATGTGTTCGCCAGTGGGCATCTGGAGCTGGGGGCCCGTTCACGGGTGCGCGGCAATCTGCACTACGGCCTGATGGAAATGGCCATGGGCGCGCAGATCGAAGGGCGCCTGTGCCACCTCAAGGATGGCGAGCGTCCACTTGAGCTTCCGGCATCGCTGGAAGTCGAGCAATAGTTGACCAATTTTGTAGGGCAAGCGGATAATGCGTGCCCAGCAGGCTGTCGTTGATGATGGCCAGGCAGCGCAGGTGGCTTTCAAAACCTGCTAACGCAGTGTGGCGCATGGCGCCGGGAGTTATAGCATGAGCGTCGAAACCTTCACCCCTGCCCCCTTGCACTTCACCCAAGGGGCGGCCAGCAAGGTGAAGACCCTGGTCGATGAAGAAGGCAATCCACGCCTTAAGCTGCGCGTGTTCGTCACGGGCGGCGGTTGCTCTGGCTTTCAGTATGGCTTCACCTTCGATGAGGATGTGGCCGAAGACGACACCATCGTCGAGCGTGAGGGCGTCAGCCTGGTGGTCGATGCCATGAGCTTCCAATATCTGGTGGGCTC
Source organism: Pseudomonadota bacterium (assembly GCA_023431055.1). GTDB lineage: Bacteria > Pseudomonadota > Gammaproteobacteria > Pseudomonadales > Pseudomonadaceae > Aquipseudomonas. Next base: position 4,248 of record JAEYXX010000147.1, on the reverse strand, counting down.
CGAGGTCGATTATCAGGAAGGATTGGAAGGATCGCGCTTCGTGATCAAGAACCCCAACGCCACTACAACCTGTGGCTGCGGCTCGTCCTTCTCGATCTGAAGCCGTCATTTCATGACAACGCCGCGCTCGATGCGCGGCGTTTTCGTTTTCAGGCGGGGTAGATGGCGCCGAGAACACGCAGGCCTTTTGCCCCTGTCACGCTTGGGCGATTACCGGCAATGCCTTCCAGGGCGCAATGGGCGAGCCAGGCGAAGGCCATGGCCTCGACCCAGTCCGGGTCTATGCCTTCGGCAGCGGTGCTGCTGACTTCGGTGTTCGGCAGCATCTCGCTCAGGCGCTTCATCAGGCAGGCATTGTGGGCGCCGCCACCGCATACCAGCAGCGCATCCGTGTGCGCCTGTGCGTTACGCAAGGCGCTGACGATGCTGCGCGCGGTGAGCTCGACGAGAGTCGCCTGAACGTCCTCACTGGCCAGAGGCTGCAAGGTTTGCAGATGGCCAAGCAGCCAATCGAGATTGAACAGCTCCCGACCCGTGCTCTTCGGGCCCTGGGTGGCAAAGAAGGGATCGCTCAGCAGGCGCCTCAGCAGCTGGCTGTGAACGCTACCGCTGGCCGCCCAGGCGCCGTCACGGTCATAGGCAAGGCCTCGGCAATGTTGAATCCAGGCATCGAGCAAAACGTTGCCGGGGCCGCTGTCGAACCCCAGAACCTCTTGGCCCGGTGACAGCAGGCTGAGGTTGCTGAAGCCGCCGACATTGAGCACGACCACGTGCCGTTGGTCATGGCCGAACAGGTCTTGATGGAACGCCGGGACCAGAGGGGCACCCTGGCCGCCTGCAGCCACATCGCGACGACGGAAATCCGCGACCACGCTGATACCGGTGAGCTCGGCCAGTAGCGCCGGATTGCCGATTTGAATGGTGAAACCGCGCGCGGGCTCGTGGCGCACGGTCTGGCCGTGGCTGCCGATGGCGCGAATCTGTTGGGCGGTCAGCCCCTGTTGCTGCAGGAGTTCGTTAATCGCCTCTGCGGCCAACTCGACCCAATGCTGTTCGGCAACGGCAGCGCGTGCCAATTCATCATTACCTGGGCTGCATAGCGACAAGAGGTCACTGCGCAGTCGTTCCGGCATCGGGCGGTAGAGCGTGGCGAGGAGGTGGGAGCGCTGATCCTGATCGATCAGCGCGATGTCCAGTCCGTCCAGACTGGTGCCGGACATCACGCCAATATAGAGGGGCACGGCTTACTGCTGGTTGGCGGCCAGCATGGTGGCCTTTTCCTGGTCCATGCGTGCCATTAGCGGCTTGCTCAGCTGCATGAAGCGTTGCTTCTCGCTCGCGGCAATGGGGTCGGCCATCGGCAGCTTCTGGCTGAGTGGGTCGACGTGTACACCGTTGACCTGGAACTCGTAGTGCAGGTGAGGTCCGGTGGACAGACCGGTGGTGCCGATATACCCGATGATCTGGCCTTGCTTGACGTTCGCACCGTTACGAATGCCCTTGGCGAAGCCTTGCATGTGCGCGTAGAGCGTACGATAGCGCTGGCCATGCTGAATGATCACGGTATTGCCGTAACCGCCGTTGCGGCCGGCCAGGGTCACGCGGCCGTCACCGGCTGCCTTGATCGGTGTGCCTCGTGGCGCAGCATAATCGACACCCTTGTGCGCACGAATCTTGTTCAGGATCGGATGCTTGCGGCCAGTGGAGAAACGCGAGCTGATGCGCGCGAAGTCCACCGGTGTGCGGATGAACGCCTTACGCATGCTTTCGCCATTGGCGTTGTAGTAGCTGGTGGTGCCCTGCTTGTTGGTGTAACGCACCGCTGTGTAGGTCTTGCCGCGGTTGGTGAAGCGCGCCGAGAGAATGTTGCCGGTGCCGACGCGTTTGCCGTTCACCACCTTCTCTTCATAGATCACTTCGAATTCGTCGCCTTCGCGAATATCCATGGCGAAGTCGATGTCGTAGCCGAAGACGTTGGCCAGGTCCATGGTCAGGCTATGCGACAGACCGGCGCGTTTTGCAGAGAGAAACAGCGAACTGTTGATCACGCCGCGGCTATAGCTTGTCACCACCTCGGGCTTGACCTGATCGCGCTCGAACTGGAAGCCGTTGTCGGTACGGCTCAGGCGAATGGTTTCCAGGTCACTGAGCTTGCTTTGCAGATTCTTTAGCTTGCCGTCTTCATTCAGTTCGAACTCGAGCACCTGGCCAACTTTCAGGCGGCTGAACTGCTTGGCGTCCTTTGTGCTGTTGAGCGCTTCATGAAGGTCATTAGCGCTCAGGCCGACCTTGGCGAATACGGTAGAAAGGGTATCGCCATTGCTAACCGTGATGTTGTGGTGGTTGGGGTCGGAGGGAGGAGTGGTGTCGGCTGTTTCTAGGATGTTGTCGTCAGCGTCTTCTGCGCTGTTCTCGGCGGTTTCAGTGCTTTGCTCGATCTCGGCGAATGGCGAGGCGGCACCTGGAACTGGTAACCCCGTTCGGAGGTCATCCTTTTCCTGCAGCACCATCTCGGCGTCGTTGCCCAGATCCAGGTCAAGGAAGGTTTTCTGTGCTTCGACTTCACGCGAAGGAAATACCAGAAGGGCAAGGCTAAGCAGCGCGGCCACGCCGCTCGCCGCGAGAATATGGGTTTTTGGATAGAGTGGCGGCGCTTTAGATGTAGAGGTCATAGGGCTGCTTTTGGAAGTGAAAAAATGAAGATTAAAAGAAGAGCATGATGAATATGCACTAACTGTATAAAATATAACCAAAACCGTCAGGAGGCAACCCTGCAGATGATGATCGACGCATGGTCTGCCTTACGCTGAGCAAAACTTGTGATTTGTCAGCGTTCTTGTATGGTTGGTTCCCTTTTGAACGCGGTCACTGTGAGTCATTTTATGAAGTCGGTTGAAGAGCAGCTGGCGCTGATCAAGCGCGGTGCGGAAGAGGTTCTGGTTGAGGCTGAGCTGATCGAAAAGCTCAAGCGTGGTCAGCCGCTGCGGATCAAGGCAGGTTTCGATCCGACCGCGCCTGATCTGCACCTCGGTCATACTGTCCTTATTAATAAGCTGCGTCAGTTTCAGGAGCTCGGCCATCAGGTGGTGTTCCTGATCGGTGACTTCACTGGGATGATCGGCGACCCCAGCGGCAAGAGTGCCACGCGCCCGCCGCTGACTCGCGAGCAGGTGCTGGATAACGCCGAGACCTATAAGCAGCAGGTGTTCAAGATCCTCGATCCGGCCAAGACCGAGGTCGCCTTCAACTCCACCTGGATGGATCAGCTCAAGCCTGCTGACTTCATCCGTCTGGCTTCGCAGTACACCGTGGCGCGGATGCTCGAGCGTGATGACTTCGACAAGCGCTACGCCAGCAATCAGCCGATCGCCATCCACGAATTCCTCTACCCGTTGGTGCAGGGCTACGACTCCGTGGCGCTCAAGGCCGACGTCGAGCTGGGCGGCACCGATCAGAAATTCAATCTGCTGATGGGGCGTGAGCTGCAGCGCGCCTATGGGCAGGAGTCGCAGTGCATCGTCACCATGCCGTTGCTGGAAGGTCTCGATGGCGTGAAGAAGATGTCCAAGTCGCTGGGTAACTACGTGGGCATCCAGGAAGCGCCGGGCGTGATGTACAACAAGCTGGTGTCCATGCCTGATGCTCTGATGTGGCGCTACTTCGAGTTGCTCAGCTTCCGCTCAATGGATGAGATCGAGCAATTCAAGCGTGATGTCGAGCAGGGCGCCAATCCGCGTGACATCAAGATCAAGCTGGCTGAAGAGCTCGTTGCGCGCTTCCATGGTGAAGAGGCGGCGGCCAATGCGCACCGCTCCGCGGGTAATCGCATGAAGGATGGTGAGCTGCCGGAGGATCTGCCTGAGGTCGAGCTGGCTTCGGCTGAAGATATGCCGATCTCGTCCGTCCTTAATAAGGCAGGCCTGGTCAAGAATGCTGCCGTGGCTCGTGATCTGCTGGGCTCTGGTGGTGTGCGCGTCGATGGTGAAGTGGTCGACCGGGCTTTCCTGTTCAAGATCGGTGCTACTCATGTCTGTCAGGCCGGCAAGAAGGCTTTTGCTCGGGTCACCCTCAAGGCCGAGTAATAAAACTGCAAAATAAGCTTGACGCGCATTCTGCTGGATGTAGAATGCGCGCCACTTCAGCGATGAAGCGCTTCAAAAACTTCTTGTTAATCAATAAGTTAAGTTGAATGAAGGGCTTGCAAGGCTGGATCTGGCGTGTAGAATGCGCGCCGGTCGACAGGGTGGT
>JAEYXX010000057.1 GCA_023431055.1 Pseudomonadota bacterium | reverse complement strand
GGCGAGGCAGGCAAGACAAGGCGAAAACAGCCGAAAAAGCGCAGTTTACGTGCTGTAAATGAGCATTTTGAGGCTGTTTTTAACGCAGTATTGCCAACGCAGGTAGTTTTTCAACAGCCTGCTAGAGCCGCTCGAGCACGCTGGCCGGCGGTTGGAAGGGTAGCCCGTGAGCCTCGGCGACACTGGCGCAGGTGATGGCGCCGCGCGCGACATTGAGACCGGCCAGCAGGTGCGGATCGTCTTCCAGCGCTCGCCGCGTGCCCTTCTGCGCCAGCACCACGACGAATGGCAAAGTGGCGTTGTTCAGCGCCAACGTCGAGGTACGGGCCACCGCACCGGGCATATTGGCCACGCAGTAATGCACCACATCGTCGACCACGTAGGTGGGCTCGGCATGAGTGGTGGCCCGCGAGGTTTCAGCGCAGCCGCCCTGGTCGATGGCCACATCCACCAACACCGCGCCGGCCTTCATCTGGCGCACCATGTCCGCGCTGATCAACTTGGGCGCAGCCGCCCCGGGAATCAACACGCCGCCGATGACCAAGTCGGCCGCCAACACCTGCTCCTGCACTGCAGCGCGAGTGGAGTAGAGCGTGGTGATGCGGTTGCCGTACTGCGCATCGAGCCGGCGCAGGGCGTCGACGCTCTTGTCCAGCACCGTGACATCGGCGCCGAGGCCGACCGCCATGGCCAGGGCATGGCTGCCCACCACGCCGCCGCCGAGAATCACCACCTTGCCCGGCGCCACCCCGGGCACGCCGCCAAGCAGCACACCGCGACCGCCACGCGCCTTCTCCAGGCAGCCGGCACCAGCCTGGATCGACATGCGCCCAGCCACTTCCGACATCGGCGCCAGCAACGGCAGGCGGCCCTGCGCATCGGTCACCGTCTCGTAGGCGATACAGGTGGCGCCGCTGGCCATCAGCTCGTCGGTCTGCGGCCGGTCCGGCGCAAGGTGCAGGTAGGTGAACAGCGTATGCTGCTCGCGCAGCTTGGCCCGTTCCACCGCCAGAGGCTCCTTGACCTTGACGATCAGCTGCGCCTGCTGGAACACCTCGCCGGCGCTCTGGGCGATCTGCGCCCCGGCCTTGCGGTAATCCTCATCGGCAAAACCGATGGCGGCGCCGGCCAGGGTCTCGATCCACACCTCATGCCCCAGCGCGGTCAGTTCGGCCACGGACTGCGGCGTAAGGCCGACACGGTACTCGTGATTCTTGATTTCCTTGGGTACGCCGATTCGCATGGTTCTCTCCCAGCGTTCAGGATCAACACCCTGAAGTCTAGAAAAGCGTCACGCGCCGCACCGGGAAAAACGTCAGAAAAGCTGTCCGCCCGTCACTGCCCGAACAGCAGTCGCCGCGCCTCGGCGGTGAGCAGCGCCTGCGGGTCGGCGTTCACCTGCTCCACCAGCGCGTAGGCGCGCTGCACGGCCGGGCGGGCGTCGAGGCGCTCGAGCCAGGCGGCCATGTTGGGAAAGTCCTCCAGCTTCTGCTGCTGCATCTTCCACAGCTTGGCCCAGGGATAGATGGCCATATCGGCGATGGAGTACTCGCCCGCGACGTATTCACGCCCGGCCAGTTGGCGGTCCAGCACGCCGTAGAGGCGGGCAGTTTCCTTCACGTAGCGATCGATGGCGTAGGGGATGGGCTCCGGCGCGTAACGCACGAAATGATGATTCTGCCCCGCCATCGGGCCGACGCCGCCCATCTGCCAGTACAGCCACTGCAGCACGCTGAAACGCGCGCGCGTCTCGCGCGGCAGGAACTGCCCGCTCTTGTCGGCCAGGTACTCGAGAATCGCACCGGACTCGAACAGGGCGATGGGCTCGCCGCCACCGGCCGGCGCATGATCGACGATGGCGGGAATGCGGTTGTTCGGCGCGATCTTGAGAAACTCGGGCGCGAACTGCTCGCCCTTGCCGATATGCACCGGGACGATGCGGTACTTAAGCCCGGCTTCTTCGAGGAAGATGCTGACCTTGTGGCCGTTGGGTGTGGTCCAGTAGTACAGGTCGATCATTGGCTCTGCTCCATCTCGATCCTGGCCCGTTTGACCGGGCCGTGGGTGGACTCGTAAGCCTGCAGGATGCGCGCGAACCAGGCGCCCAAGGCCGAATCGTCGGTCCAGGGCTGCGCGCCCAGGCACCAGGCCCAGAACAACATGCCGGCCAGCAGGTAGTCGCAACCGCCAGGGGCCTGACCTTCGAGGAAGGGCTGATCACGCAGCCACATTTCCAGCGGCGCCACACCTTCACGAAACAGACGTTCCCCGCTCTCGGGATCGGCGAACGCCTCCAGGCTCATGCCCAGCGCCTGCTCGCGGCTACTGCGGAAATACTCACGGTCAGCCGGGTCGATCACCTGCCAGACGCGCGGGATCAGTATCTTCAACAGCGGTATGCGCACCATGTGAAAGCTCAGGCGCTCGACCAGACGGGCGCGTTCGGCCGCCAGGCCCTCGCCGAGCAACGGGCGCTGTGGATAACGCCGATCCAGGTAGGTGAAGATCGCCAGGCTGTCGTGCACCGTTTCGCCGTCGTCGCTCAGCACCGGCACCAGCTTCTGCCCGGAGAAGGCGATCAGTTCCTTGTCGGTGAAACGTATCGGCCGGCTCTGCCAGTCCAGCCCCTTGTGCGCCATGGCCAGGCGGACGCGCCAGCAGTAGGGCGAGAACAGCAGCTCGCGATCGGCGCCGCACAGTTCGAACAACTCGCGCATATCACCTCCATTCAAAACCAATCAGTCCAGAATTAAACCAACGAAGACCCGGCACTGGCTGGCTCACTGGCAGTCCAGGCTCGCCATCACCACGGCCACGGTGGCACGAATCGAGTCCGCCGGCACCGCGGATTTCACCTGCGTGCGCAGCCCGCTCATCACACACTGCAAGTAGCCTGCCCGGGCCGCAAGGTCCTGCCCGTTGCGCAGCTCCCCGCAGGCCACGGCACGCGCCAACGCCTCTTCGAACACCTGGCAGACACCCGCCGTGGCCTGCTGCAGAACCGGCACCAGCGCGGGCTCCGACAAGGAGAATTCATTGGCGACATTGACCAGCATGCAGCCACGTGGCACGCCGCCGGGACCATCGTCTTCGAGCACGCTGAGCAGGCGCTCGCGGATAAAGGCCAGCGGCGAGGCGCTGGCGTCGAGCTGTTCCAGCAGCAAGACGCGACGCTGCGCTACGTAACGGCTGAACGCAGCGACGAACCAGGCTTGTTTGCTCGGGAAGGTCTGATACAGGCTGCTCCTGGACAGCCCGGTGGCCGCCTGCAGGTCCTGCAGCGATGCAGCCTCATACCCGCGCTGCCAGAACAGCTGCATGGCGTTTTCCAGGGCCCGGTCCGGGCAGAAGCTCTTGGGGCGTCCACGTGTCGTCATGGACGCAATTTAGAACCGATCGGTTCCAAACTCAAGCCTTGGGCTCCTTGAGGTCGACGATGCCGCGCAGCAGTTCCACCGGCAGCGGGAAGACGATGGTCGAGTTCTTGTCGCTGGCGATATTGCTCAGCGTCTGCATGTAGCGCAGCTGCATGGCGCCGCTCTGCCGGCCGAGGATCTCGGCAGCCTGCATCAGCTTCTCCGAGGCCTGCAGCTCGCCTTCGGCGTGAATCACCTTGGCCCGCCGCTCGCGTTCGGCTTCGGCCTGGCGGGCGATGGCGCGCACCATCGACTCGTTGATGTCAACGTGCTTGATCTCGACGTTGGCCACCTTGATGCCCCAGGCGTCGGTCTGCGCGTCCAGCACCTGCTGGATGTCGGAGTTGAGCTGTTCGCGCTCGGCGAGCATCTGGTCCAAGTCGTGCTTGCCGAGCACCGCGCGCAGCGTGGTCTGCGCCAGCTGGCTGGTGGCGACCATGTAGTCCTCGACCTGGATGATCGCATTCTGCGGATCGAGCACACGGAAGTAGATCACCGCGTTGACCTTGACCGAGACGTTGTCGCGGGAGATCACGTCCTGCGGCGGCACGTCGAGGACGATGGTGCGCAGGTCCACCCGCACCATCTGTTGCAGGCCGGGGATGATCAGGATCAGCCCCGGGCCCTTGACCCGCCAGAAGCGGCCGAGCTGGAACACCACGCCACGTTCGTATTCGCGCAGGATGCGAAAGGATGAGACGAGCAGCGCGAGAACGATGATCGCCAGTGAAATGAAGCTCAATTCGAAACCCATCAGTGACCTCCTTGGGGCGGCGGTTCATCCACCGCGCTGACCTGCAGATGCACGCCGTCGCGCGCTGTGACTCGTACCCGCTGCCCGGGCCGCAATGGCGCGGTGCCCCGCACCTGCCAGCGTTCGCCCTGCAGCGCTACCCAACCGGCATGCGGATCGTCGTCACGCACCGCAGCGACCGCCGCGAGGCTGCCCACCAGAGCGCTGGCACCGGCCACCTGCTGGCGCCGCCTGGCCCTGAGCGCCATGCCGACGATGGCCAGGACCAGCGCAGCGCTGATCAACGCCAGGGTGACGATCAGCGCCAGCGGAATACCGAAACCCGGCACGTCGGTGTCGATCAGGATCAGCCCGCCGAACACGAACGCCACCACCCCGCCAATGCCGAGCACGCCGAAACTGGGCAGGAAGGCCTCGGCGGTGATGAAGGCGATGCCGAGCAGAATCAGCGCCACGCCGGCGTAGTTCACCGGCAGCAATTGCAGGGCGTAGAGCGCGAGCACCAGGCTGATGCCGCCGAGCACGCCGCCAACGCCGCTGCCGGGGTTGGCGAATTCGAAGAACAGCCCGTAGATGCCGATCATCATCAGAATCAGCGCCACGCTGGGGTTGGTGATCACCGCGAGCAGGCGGGTGCGCCAGTCCGGTGCATGACTGATCAGCGGCGCGCCGGCCGTGGCCAGGGTCTGCTCGACGCCTGCCGCCCGCAGGGTCTTGCCATCCAGCTGGTGCAACAGGTCGGTGGTATCGCCGGCCAGGTAGTCGATCACCTTGCGTTCCAGCGCCTCCTCGGCGGACAGACTGACGGCTTCGCGCACCGCCTGCTCGGCCCATTCGGCGTTGCGTCCGCGCATGTTGGCCAGGCCGCGGATGTAGGCCGCGGCGTCATTGATCTGCTTGGCGGTCATGGCGTCGTCCGAGCCCTTCTCGCCTGGTGTCGGTTTGTTCGCCTCGCCCTTGCCGTCGCCCTCGGGCTTGCCTGGCGAGCCCGGCATGCCGATGGCCACTGGCGTGGCGGCGCCGAGATTGGTCCCCGGGGCCATGGCGGCCACATGGCTGGCGTAGAGAATGTAGGTGCCGGCGCTGGCCGCCCGCGCACCTCCGGGTGCGACGTGCGTGGCGACCGGAACGGGGCTGGCGAGAATCGCCTTGATGATGTCGCGCATGGCGCTGTCCAGGCCGCCGGGCGTGTCGAGCTCGATCACCACCAGCTGGGCGCCCTCGCCCACCGCCCTGGCCAGGCCGCGCACCAGATAATCGGCACTGGCCGGGCCGATCACGCCATCCACCTGCAAGCGCACCACTGCACCCGGCGCCGCACTCGCCCCCACCGATCCGCAGAGGATCAGGGCGCACAGACACAGACGCAACCAGCCAGGTGACACGTTCGACTCCCAGGCCCGCGTGGTACCGAAGATGTGGCAGCGGAACCTTTCTGAGCATAGTCCATGACCCCTCTGACCCCGGCGAATGGGCCTACGGATATGCAACAGGGCGTGTACGGGTGAGATTTATGGTTGCCTCAGCCGGATGCATCCTCGATAACGGCAAGACGCAGCAGATGCGGTCAGCCCCGGCAATTGCATGCTGACGGATACCCAGTGACTGGCCAGTTCCGGTAGGCTGCTCGCATCTTCCTTGCTCAGGTCGCCTATGCCCCGTCCTCGCCTTCGCCAATCGCTGCGCCGCCTCTGGGCGCTGGACAAGTTCAGCGCCAGCCTGCGGGTGTTCATCGCCCTGGCCGGAGCCCTCGCGCTGTGCTGGTGGCAGGGCTGGATGCACGGGCTGATTCCCCTGTTTCTCGGCATCATCGCCAGCGCCCTGACCGAGACCGATGACAGCTGGCAAGGCCGCCTCGGCGCGGTACTGGTGACCCTGGCCTGCTTCAGCGCGGCGGCCTACGCCGTGGAGTTTCTCTTTCCCTACCCCTGGCTGTTCGTCATCGCCCTGGCGCTGTCGGCCTTCTGCCTGACCCTGCTCGGCGCCCTGGGCGAGCGTTTCGCCACCCTCGGCTCGGGCACCTTGATTCTCGCCGTGTACAGCATGATCGGCGTCGAGCAGCGCGGCGGCGTCGCCGGCCTTTGGCTGGAGCCGCTGCTGCTGGTCGCGGGCGCCGCCTGGTACGGACTGTTGTCGGTGATCTGGCATGGTCTGTTCGCCCATCAGCCGGTACAGCAGAGCCTGGCCAGGCTGTTTCGCGAACTGGGCAAGTACCTCAAGCTCAAGGCAGCCCTGTTCGAACCCGTGCGCCAGTTGGACGTCGAGCAGCGCCGCCTGGAGCTGGCGCAGCAAAACGGGCGCGTGGTGTCGGCGCTCAATGCGGCCAAGGAGATCATCCTGCATCGGGTCGGCAACGGTCGCCCCGGGCCCAAGGTCAACCGCTACCTGAAGCTGTACTTCCTCGCCCAGGACATTCACGAACGCGCCAGCTCCTCGCACTACCCCTACAACGAGCTGGCCGAGGCCTTCTTCCACAGCGACGTGCTGTTCCGCTGCCAGCGCCTGCTGCGCCTGCACGGTGAAGCCTGCCAACGCCTGGGCAGCGCCATCGAGCTGCGCCAGCCCTTCGAGTATCGCGAACTGTGCAGCCAGGCACTGGAAGACCTGCATGCGTCGCTCGACCATCTGCATCTGCAGAGCAACCCGGCCTGGCGCCGCCTGCTGCGCTCACTCGGCGCACTGGCCGGCAACCTGGCCAGCCTCGACCTGCTGCTCGGCAACGCCAGCAACCCCGATGCCCTGGCCGATGAACAGGACAGCAGCCTGCTCGACCGCGAACCGCATTCGCTGCGCGAAGTCGCCGAGCGCATCGGCCAGCAGCTGACACCCACCTCGTTACTGTTTCGCCACGCCCTGCGCCTGTCCATCGCCCTGGCCGCCGGCTACGGCCTGCTGCACCTGATCCATCCGGCCCAGGGCTACTGGATCCTGCTGACCACTCTGTTCGTCTGCCAGCCGAACTACGGCGCCACGCGCCTGAAGCTGGTGCAGCGCATCGTCGGCACCCTGCTCGGCCTGGGAATCGGCTGGGCGCTGTTCGATCTGTTCCCCGATCCGCGCATCCAGGCGCTGTTCGCCGTGGTCGCCGGGGTCGCCTTCTTCGCCACGCGCAGCACGCGCTACACCCTGGCCACGGCGGCGATCACCCTGCTGGTGCTGTTCTGCTTCAACCAGATCGGCGATGGCTACGGCCTGTTCCTGCCACGCCTGGTCGACACCCTGCTGGGCGGCATGATCGCCGGGCTGGCGGTGTTCCTGATCCTGCCGGACTGGCAGGGCCGACGTCTGGGCCGCATGCTTGCCGGCACGCTGAGCTGCAATAGCGCCTACCTGCGGCAGATCATCGCCCAGTACGCCCGCGGCAAGCGTGACGACCTCGGTTACCGCCTGGCCCGGCGCAACGCGCACAACGCCGATGCGGCGCTGTCCACCACCCTCGGCAACATGCTCATGGAGCCGGGGCACTTCCGTAAGGACGCCGACCTCGGCTTTCGCTTCCTGGTGCTGTCGCACACCCTGCTCAGCTATCTCTCGGCGCTCGGCGCGCACCGCGGTGAGCAGTTGCCACAGGAAGCGCAGGCGCAACTGCTGGAACAGGCCGAAACGCTGGCGCGCAGTCTCGATGAAATCGCCACCGGCCTGCGCGGCGAGCAACCCCTGGCGATTCACAGCGACGAAGAACAGGCTCTGGCGCAGAGCCTGGAGCAGATCGCCGATGACGTCGACGAACGCCAGCGCCTGGTGCAGACGCAGCTGGCACTGATCTGCCGCCAGCTCGCACCGCTGCGCACCCTGGCGGCACACCTGCAGAAGGATGCCCACTAGCCGCGCCGCTTGGCTTTCTGCCACTATCTGACAACGCCTATTTCCCAGGCACAGCCCATGTCAGCCAAGCGAAGCACCCTTCCAGCCTTAGCGACCTCGTTGTCGGGCCTGCTGCTGGTGTATTGCCTGCTTCTGACCAGCCAGTTCTCTTACGCCGCCACGCGCCTGGACGATGCCAGCGCGCCGCAGGATCTTTACGGCCTGGTGGATTTTCTCGCCGACCCGCAGGGCACGCTGAGCCTGGACGATGTGCGCACCGCCGACGCGCCGTTTCACTCCTCGCTGAGCCGCCGCGATCTGAGCTTCGGCTACGTGCCGGGGGTGATCTGGTTGCGCCTGGCACTGCAATCGGACGCTCGGCAAACGCGTGTCTGGCGCCTGGAGCTGAACTACGCCTCACTGGATGAAGTCCGCCTGTACGACATCGGCGCCGATGGCGTGCGCGAGTCACGCAGCGGCGATACCGTGCCCTACGCCGAGCGCGCCGTCGGCCATCGCTATCCGGTATTCGAAATCACTCTGCAACCTGGCGAGCAGCGCACGCTGTTTTTGCGCGTCGATTCGCGTGGCAGCATGACCCTCAGCGGTGCGCTGATGTCGCTGCGCGATTTCGAGCAGCACAGCCAGGGCGGCTATCTGGTGCACGCCATCTACTTCGGCGTGCTGATCGCGCTGGGCCTGTACAACCTGCTGCTGTTTCTCGCCCTGCGCGAACGCCCCTTTCTCAACTACGTGCTGTTCATGTTCGCCTTCGCCCTCAGCGTACTGTCGCTCAACGGCCTTGGCGCGCAGTATCTGTGGTCCGACGCTGCGCCCTGGAGCAACCGCATGCTGCCGCTCAGCCTGACCTCGGCGGCATTGCTGGCGGTGGTGTTCGCCCGCAGCTTTCTCGATACCCGCCAGTGGCTGCCACGCTGGGACAAGGGCCTGTTGCTGCTGTGCATTGCCATTGGCGCCGCCGTATTGGCCAGTGTCCTGCTGCCGCTGCAGCGCGCCTTGCAACTGATGTCGATAACCGGCCTGATCGCCACCCTGACGCTGCTGGTCACCAGCTTCGTCTGCGTCGGTTACCGCGTGCCCGGTGCGCGCCTGTTCGCCCTGGCCTGGCTGATGCTGCTGACGGGGGCAGTGCTGCTGGCACTGCGCAACTTCGCCCTGATTCCGTCGAACTTCATCACCCTGTACGCCATGCAGATCGGCTCGGGGCTGGAGATGATCCTGCTGTCCTTCGCCCTGGCCGCACGCTTCAACGAACTCAAGCGCCAGCGCGAGGCGGCGCTGCAGCTCAACGAGCAGATCCTGGCGCAACGCGTCACCGAACGCACCCTGGCGCTGGAGCAGGCCAACCAGCGCCTCAGCGAGCTGGCGCTGCAGGACCCGCTGACCGGCCTGGCCAATCGCACAGCCCTGCAACAGCATCTGGACCAGGCGCTGGCGCGCAGCCTGCGGCGTAACGAACTGCTGGCGGTGATGCTGATCGACCTGGACGGTTTCAAACCGATCAACGACCAGCACAGCCACGGCTTTGGCGACCTGGTACTGGCCGAAATCGCCGAGCGACTGCGTCAGTACATCCGCGATGCCGATCTGCCGGCGCGCCTGGGCGGCGACGAGTTCGTGGTGGTCTGCGAGAATGTGCAATCGGCCGAAGATGCCCACGACCTGGCCAAGCGCCTGCTGGAAGGGCTGGACACGCCGATGTATCTGGAAGATCGTGCCGTGCGCGTCGGCGCCAGCATCGGTATCGCCCTGACCCGCGGCGGCGACGATGCCACCACGCTGATCCGTCTGGCCGACGCCGCCATGTACCGGGCCAAGGCCGCCGGACGCAATCGCGTGCAACTGGCCACCCCGCATCCTGAATAGGGGCTTGCCCCATCTCGTCACCGCCCAAATAGCGCACCATGGACAAGACTCTGCTGCTGCAAGACGTGCTCACCCATCTGCAGGCCGACCTCGAACAGGCCAGCCTCGCCGCCCTCACCGCCCATGAAGCGGCCACCCATGAAGAGAACGTCGCCGAGAACAAATACGACACCCTGGGCCTGGAGGCCGCCTATCTGGCCAGCGGCCAGGCACGCCGAGTCGAAGAGCTGCGCCAGACCCTGATCACCTGGCGCCAGCTGCGCCCGCGCCCCTTCGACGAGGCTCAGGGCATCGAACTGGGCGCGCTGATTCTGCTGGCCAGCGAGGATGGCCACGCGCAATGGCTGTTTCTTGGCCCGCAAGGCGCGAGCATGAAGCTGCAGCATGCGAGCCAGAGCGTCCAGGTACTGGGCAATGCCGCACCGCTGGGGCGGCTGCTGCTCGGCAAACGCCCCGGCGATGAAATCAATCTGCCGATGGGCAATCGCCTGCAGGTGTTCGAAGTGCTGCAGGCGCTATGAGCGGAACTATCCGAGCCGGAGCGGGTAAATAACGATGAACCCCAGGTTTGGAGAAGCCACCATGGAAACGCCAGTGCACAGCCTGCCGGCCCTGTTCAAGCAGCTCGGCCTGCCCGACGATCCGGCCAGCATCAACGCCTTCATCAGCACCCATTCGCCCTTGCCGGACGCATGTAAGTTGTCCGACGCCCCGTTCTGGACGCCGGCGCAGGCCGCGCTGCTGCGCGAGGAAATTCTCGAAGACGCCGACTGGGCGCCAGTGGTCGACCAGCTCAACGTGCGCCTGCACGGCTGAGCTCACAGGTCAGCACATCGGCGGCTCAGTTCGCCGCTGTCATCTCACGCCAGGTCAGGAACATGCGCAGGTCGAACTCGATCTGCGCATAGCCCGGCAGCATGTGGTCGCACAGCTTGTAGAACGCCTTGTTGTGATCGCTCTCTTTCAGGTGCGCCAACTCGTGCACCACGATCATCTGCAAAAAGGCCGGCGCAGCGTCGCGAAACAGCGAGGCGACGCGAATCTCCTTCTTCGCCTTGAGCTTGCCGCCCTGCACCCGCGAGATCGCGGTGTGCAGCCCCAACGCGCGATGAGTGAGGTCGAGGCGATTGTCGTAGAGCACCTTGTCGATGGCCGGCGCGTTCTTCAGGTGTTCCTGCTTGAGGGCCATTACATAGCCGTACAGCGCCTTGTCGCTCTGCACCTCGTGGCGGCCGGGATAGCGCTGCGCCAGGTAGTCGCCCAGCCGATCATCGGCGATCAGCTGGCGGACCTGCTGCTGCACGGCAACCGGATAACCCTGTAGATACTTCACCGCTCAGGTCCCTTGTTCATCAGGACCACCAGTGTAACGGATAGCGCCCTACTCGCTGGGCACCACACGCAACAGGCGCCCCTGCGGATTGTCGGTGAGCAGATAGAGGGCGCCATCCGGCCCGCTGCGTACGTCGCGAATACGCTCGGCCAGCTCCTCGAAGAGAATCTCCTCGCCGGCCAGCATGCCGTCGCGCACTCGGATACGGCGTACGCTGCGCTCGGCCAGGGTGGCGGCGAACAGATCGCCCTGCCAGTCGGGAAACAGCCCGCCGCGATACAGCGTCAGGCTCGAAGGCGCCACCGACGGCGTCCAGTGCAGCAGTGGCTGGGTCAGGCCGGGCAACTCGGTGTAGGGGCTGACCCGCGCACCGGTGTAATCGATGCCGAAGGTCGCCAGCGGCCAACCGTAGTTGTTGCCGGGCTCGATCAGGTTGAGTTCGTCGCCGCCGCGCGGGCCATGCTCATGGCTATACAGACGATCACTCTCGGCATCGAAGAAGATTCCCTGCACGTTGCGATGACCCAGGCTGTAGATCTCCGCCGCAGCGCCCTCCTGCGCCACCAGCGGGTTGTCCTGCGGCACGCTGCCGTCTCGATTCAGGCGCACGATCTTGCCCAGATGATTGGCGGGGTTCTGCGCCTGCTCGCGCCAGTCGAAACCGTCACCCAGGGTCAGCACCAGGGTCTTGTCGGCAAGAAAGGCGATACGCCCGCCATAGTGTGCGGCGCCGGCCTTGAGCGGCTGCGCGGTGAACAGCACCTCGAAGTCGCGCAGCTCGTCATCCACCAGCCGGGCACGGGCCAGACGCGTGTTGTTGGCCTCCTGCGAACCGTGCGCATAGCTCAGGTACAGCCAGCGGTTGTCGCGATAGTCCGGATCCAGCGCCACTTCCATCAGCCCGGCCTGAGCGGCGATGAAGATTTCCGGCAGGCCGGCAACCGGCTCGGGGTCGACACTGCCGTCGGTTTCGATGATGCGCAGGCGCCCGACGCGCTCGGTGACCAGCATGCGCCCATCCGGCAGGAAGGCCATGGCCCAGGGGTTCTCCAGGCCTTCGCTGAAGGTTTCAATGCGGTAATCCAGCGCCAGCAGCGGCGTACTGACCAACAGGGCGCCGAGCAACAGCGCGCGGGTGCTTCTCAACATGGGCAACGCCTTGTCACAGGGAGTCGGAAGAAGTCGGCTGCGTGCGATAGCGCGCCTGACGACCAAGCAGGCCGAACAGCAGTGCACCGACGCTGCCGCAGGCCATCAGCCCCAGCGTGCCGAACGAGCTGCGATCAGCGGCGATCAGCGTCGGCATCGGCGCTACGGCATTGGCCAGGGCCAGTGCCGACCAGATGGCCATTGCGCCGGCCAGCACGAAAATCAACCAACGCAGCATCGGCATGCGTCTGGCGAACCAGGCGGCCGCTGGCAGGGCGACAAGAAAGCCCAGCGCACTGAGCAGGATGAAAGTCGGGGCAAAACCGAGCAGGTCGAGAAAGGTGGTGCCGACCCGCACCTCCAGCGGCACCGGCGCACCCAGCGCCTGCAGCGCGGCAAGATTGGTCTGGGTCTGAAAGATCGAGGCAAGCAGCGAAGCCAGCAACACGGCAAGGACGAAAGCGAGCAACAGGCGCGGCTTGCTGGACATGGAGAGGTGCTTCCTGGAACGACAGTGCGCGAATTATGGCGCACCCCAACAGCCGTTATGCCCCGGGTGTTTTACAGGGTTTTACCTGCCCCTGGAGCCGCGCCAACCCCCGGCGTTCGAGGGGGCTGCGCAGTGGAGCGGAAGCGCCAATGATAATGACTTTATATTGGCGCCAATAAGCCGACAAACAGCTATCACGCTTTCGCCTGACTTGCCGTTATAAAGCGCGCCACGAGCGCATTCGTCGCCGTGACAGGCAGCCCTGCCACCCTTCTACTCGCGCGTCACCGGCTGGAATGCCAAGTAAGCCGTTACTGACTCCTGGATGAGATGTGCCCCTCGACTGAAGTTTCCGTCTTTCAGGAGCTTTGAACATGATCGAACTCGCCATGTGGAATCTCAGCATTCCAGTCGGCGTTCCGGCTACCACCATCGAGACCCGCGTTTTGGCCGGTGGTTATCAGGATCACTATTTCCAGTCCAAGGAAGGTGCCATCTTCTTCTGGGCGCCGGTCAACGGCACCACGACCGAGAGCGCGAAGTACCCCCGCAGCGAACTGCGCGAAACCTTCGCCGACGGGCGTCTGCGCAACTGGACCTACCCGGAGGCGGACAATTTTCTGCGCGCCTCGCTTAGCGTCAGCCAAGTGCCGTCCACCGGCAAGATCGTCATCGGCCAGATTCATGCCTTCAAGAGTTCCGAGCCGCTGCTCAAGCTGGAGTACCAGTACAAGACCAAGACCGCCGACGGCAACATCGTCGCCAAGGTCCGCCTGACGCCAACCTCGGAGATCCAGGTGGTGAACATCGCCAGCGGCATCCGCCTGAACCAGCCGTTTCGCTATGTGATCAACCTGAAACCCGATGGCACCCTGGCCATCAGCCTCAACAGCATCAACTGGAACACCCGAGTGGAGCCGACCTGGGCGGTCAAACCGCTGTACTTCAAGGCCGGGGTCTACACCCAGGACAACACCGGTTATGAAACCGAAGCCGGCGCCGCGCGCTTCGATCTGCTCACGATCGAACACCGCTCGCTCGGCGCAGCGAACTGACGCGGCCTGAAAAGCAGGCCATAAAAAACGCCGCGACTCCGTGAGGAGCCGCGGCGTTTTTCGTGCAGCGCGCCTGGCTTAGTTGACCTTGGCGGCCAGCTCGCCACTGGCGTAGCGCTTGTACATGCCTTCCAGGGAGATCGGCTTGATCTTCGAGGCATTGCCGGCAGTGCCGAAGGCTTCGTAGCGGGCGATGCAGATGTCACGCATGGCTTCGATGGTCTTGGCGAAGTATTTGCGCGGATCGAACTCGGCCTTGTTCTGCTCGAGGAAGCGACGGATGGCACCGGTGGAGGCCAGGCGCAGGTCGGTGTCGATATTCACCTTGCGCACGCCGTGCTTGATGCCTTCGACGATCTCTTCGACCGGCACGCCGTAGGTTTCCTTGATGTCACCACCGTACTCGTTGATGATCGCCAGCCAGTCCTGCGGCACCGAGCTGGAGCCGTGCATCACCAGATGGGTGTTGGGGATGCGCTTGTGGATCTCCTTGATGCGCTCGATGGACAGCACGTCCCCGGTTGGCGGCTTGGTGAACTTGTAGGCGCCGTGACTGGTGCCGATGGCGATGGCCAGGGCATCGACCTGAGTGGCCTTGACGAAGGCCGCCGCTTCTTCCGGATCGGTCAGCAACTGGCTGTGATCGAGCACGCCTTCAGCGCCGACGCCATCCTCCTCACCGGCCATGCCGGTTTCCAGGCTGCCCAGGCAGCCCAGCTCACCTTCCACGGACACACCGCAGGCGTGGGCGAAGGCTACGGTCTGCTGGGTGACGCGAACGTTGTAGTCGTAGTCGGCCGGGGTCTTGCCGTCTTCTTTCAGCGAACCGTCCATCATCACCGAGCTAAAGCCCAGCTGGATAGAGCGCTGGCATACGTCCGGGCTGGTGCCGTGGTCCTGGTGCATGCAAACCGGGATGTGCGGGAACTCTTCGATGGCAGCCAGGATCAGGTGGCGCAGGAAGGGCGCACCGGCGTACTTGCGGGCACCAGCGGAGGCCTGGACGATGACCGGCGAATCGGTCTTGTCGGCGGCTTCCATGATGGCGCGCATCTGCTCGAGGTTGTTGACGTTGAAGGCCGGCACGCCGTAGCCGAATTCGGCGGCGTGGTCGAGCATCTGGCGCATGCTGATAAGTGCCATTTTTTGAAGCTCCCGATATGGGTTTGTTAAAAATTAAGGGCAACAGGCTACAGGCTTCAGGCTTCAGGTAAAAGCCGGCCTGTAGCCTGAGGATCTGCCGCCTGGGGCCGCCCTCAGGGCGCCTTGCAGCCGCGGCCTATCAGGTCATCGGTGGCTGTCCAGTAAACCAGGCCTTCCTCACCCTTGGTGTGGAAGGACAGGCGCCCGTCGCTGTACAACGCGCCGGATGCGGCCGGCTCCTGGGTCAGGCGATAGACGATGTCGTCACCGCCCAGGCGCACGTCCACCTGGTCGAAGCTGCCATTGGCGAAGCGCCATTGGACCTCGGCCTGGCCGTCGCACACCCAGCGATTCCACTGCTCCGGCGCGGCCGGCTGACTGCTGCAGGCTGCCAGTAGCAGGGCGACAGTCGCGAGCCCCGCCAGTTTGATACCGCTCAATTGCCTCTCCTCGTCAGCAACGCTGTTCCGGCGCCGGGCCAGTAGGTTGGCCAGTGCTTTCCTCGACACGCTGGTCATCCTGGGTGGACGGGGTTTCGATCTGCGCGGGGCTGAATACCTCGCAGGCCGACTCCCTTCCTGCACCGGCGCAACCGGCCAGCAACATACCAATGACGCTCAATGCGGCTAACTTGTCCATGACGCGACTCCTTGTACGATGATCCGTTTTTCTACAGACCACCCGTTCGCGTCAGGGTTTAATCCGCCTGGCCCGCCTTTACTTGGCGCGCTGCTCCAGCACTTCCACGGCTGGCAGCACCTTGCCTTCGACGAACTCGAGGAAAGCACCGCCACCGGTGGAAATATAGGAAATCTTCTCGGCCACGCCGTACTTGTCGATGGCCGCCAGGGTGTCGCCACCGCCGGCGATGGAGAACGCCGGGCTTTCGGCGATGGCATGGGCCAGGGCCTTGGTGCCGTTACCGAACTGATCGAATTCGAACACACCGACCGGACCGTTCCACAGGATGGTCTGCGAGGCCTTGAGCATCTCGGCGAACTGCTTGGCAGTCTGCGGGCCGATGTCGAGAATCATGTCGTCTTCAGCCACGTCCTTGACCGCCTTGACGGTGGCTTCGGCATCCTCGGCGAAGGCCTTGGCCACCACCACATCGACCGGCAGCGGCACGCTGACCTTGGCCGCGATGGCCTTGGCAGTCTCGACCAGATCGGCCTCGTACAGCGACTTGCCCACCGGCAGGCCGGCAGCGGCGAGGAAGGTGTTGGCGATGCCGCCACCGACGATCAGCGAGTCGCAGATATCGGCCAGGGAGTTGAGCACGTCGAGCTTGGTCGACACCTTGGAGCCGGCGACGATGGCCAGCATCGGCCGGGCCGGCTTGTCCAGGGCCTTGCCCAGCGCTTCCAGCTCGGCAGCCAGCAGCGGGCCGGCGCAGGCCACCTTAGCGAACTTGGCCACGCCATGGGTCGAACCCTGGGCGCGGTGGGCGGTGCCGAAGGCGTCCATCACGAACACGTCGCACAGCGCCGCATACTGCTGGGCCAGCTCGTCGGCGTTCTTTTTCTCGCCCTTGTTGAAGCGCACGTTCTCCAGCAGCACCAGCTCACCGGCCTTGACCTCGACACCGCCGAGGTAGTCCTTGACCAGCGGCACGTCGCGGCCGAGCGCCTTGCTCAGGTAGGCGGCGACCGGCGCCAGGCTGTCTTCCTCGCTGTACACGCCCTCTTCCGGGCGGCCCAGGTGCGAGCAGACCAGCACAGCCGCGCCCTTTTCCAGCGCCAGCTTGATGGTGGGCAAGGATGCCAGGATGCGTGCATCGCTCTTGACCACGCCGTCCTTCACCGGAACGTTGAGGTCTTCGCGAATCAGCACGCGCTTACCGGCGAGGTCGAGATCGGTCATCTTCAGAACGGTCATGATTCAGTCCTTCGGAGCAGGATTGGCTGTTGATAGGAAATGTTCAGCGACGTCGAGCATGCGGTTGGCGAAGCCCCACTCGTTGTCGAACCAGGCCAGCAGATTGACCAGACGCGGGCCGGACACGCGGGTCTGGCTACCGTCGACGATGGCCGAGTGCGGGTCGTGGTTGAAATCGCAGCTGGCGTGGGGGAGCTCGGTGTAAGCCAGCAGGTTCTTCAGCGGGCCGTGCTCGGCAGCCTGGCGCAGTACCCGGTTGATCTCGGCGGCACTGGTGTCGCGCGCCGTCTGCAGGGTGATGTCCAGGCAGGAGACGTTGACCGTCGGCACGCGAATGGCCTTGGCCTGAATGCGCCCGGCCAGCTCCGGCAGCAGACGCTCGATGCCACGAGCCAGGCCGGTGGACACCGGAATCACCGACTGGAAGGCCGAGCGCGTGCGGCGCAGGTCTTCGTGGTGGTAGGCATCGATCACGGGCTGGTCGTTCATCGCCGAATGGATGGTGGTTATGGAGACGTATTCCAGACCCACGACCTCATCGAGAAGTTTCAACAGCGGCACGCCGCAGTTGGTGGTGCATGACGCATTCGACACCAGGCGCTCGTTGCCCACCAGGCAATCCTGGTTGACCCCGTAGACCACGGTGGCGTCGATATCCGCCTCGCTGGCCATCGGCTGCGACAGCAGCACGCGCGGCACGCCGGCAGCGATGAAACGTTGCGCCTGGTCACGAGTGACGTACTGCCCCGAACATTCGAGCAGCAGATCGATGTCCAACGCCGCCCAGTCGATGGCCTCCGGCTCGCTCTGACGCAGCACTTTCACGCAATCGCCATTGATGTGCAGGCAGTCGCCATCGACCTTCACTTCGCCGGGAAAGCGTCCATGGGTGGAGTCGAAGCGGGTCAGGTACTCGATGCTGGCCTGATCGGCCAGGTCGTTGAGCGCGACGATTTCCAGACACGCCCCTGCGCCGCGTTCATGTAATGCACGCAGCACGCAACGACCAATGCGGCCGTAGCCGTTGAGGGCAACGCGATAGGGGCGTCGTGACATCGAAGGTCTCGGAGAACGTAGGGTGGATCGCGCTGTATCGTTCCACCGTCAGCAGAACGGCGGGTGAGAACAGCCTCCCCCGCCCTACAGCGTTACTCAGGCGTCGAGCAGTTCTTCGGCGGTGCCGACGACGTTGTCGACGGTGAAGCCGAATTCTTCGAACAGCGCAGCCGCCGGGGCCGACTCACCGAAGGTAGTCATGCCGATGATGCGCCCTTCCAGGCCGACGTACTTGTACCAGAAGTCGGCATGCGCGGCTTCGATGGCGATACGCGCGCCCACCTGCAGCGGTAGCACGGCCTGCTTGTAGGCAGCGTCCTGCTGGTCGAACACGCTGGTCGACGGCATTGACACCACGCGCACCTTACGCCCGGCGGCAGTCAGCTTCTCGTAGGCAGCGACGGCCAGGCCGACTTCCGAACCGGTGGCGATGAGGATCAGTTCCGGCTCACCAGCGCTGTCTTTCAGCACGTAACCACCACGGGCAACATCGGCCAGTTGCTGGGCGTCGCGCGGCTGGTGCGGCAGGTTCTGGCGGCTGAACACCAGGGCGCTGGGGCCGTCGGCGCGCTCAATGGCGTGTTTCCAGGCCACGGCGGATTCCACGGCATCGGCCGGGCGCCAGGTGTCGAGGTTCGGCGTGCCACGCAGGCTGGCCAACTGCTCGATCGGCTGGTGAGTGGGGCCGTCTTCGCCGAGACCGATGGAGTCGTGGGTGAACACGTAGAGCACACGCTGCTTCATCAGCGCGGACATGCGCACGGCGTTGCGCGCGTATTCCATAAAGATCAGGAAGGTCGCGCCGTAAGGCACGAAACCGCCGTGCAGGGCGATACCGTTCATGATCGCGCTCATGCCGAATTCGCGCACGCCGTAGAACATGTAGTTGCCGGAAGCGTCTTCGGCGGACACGCCCTTGCAGCCCTTCCACAGGGTCAGGTTGGAACCGGCCAGGTCGGCCGAACCACCGAGGAACTCCGGCAGCAGCGGGCCGAAGGCATTCAGTGCATTCTGGCTGGCCTTGCGGCTGGCGATGGTCTCGCCCTTCTCGGCGACGTCCTTGATGTAGGCAGCAGCCTTTTCGGCGAAATCGGCCGGCAGCTCACCGGCAATGCGGCGCTTGAACTCGGCAGCCAGCTCGGGGAACGCAGCGGCGTAAGCGGCGAATTTTTCGTTCCAGGCGGCTTCGGCGGCAGCGCCGGCTTCCTTGGCGTCCCACTCGGCGTAGATTTCGGAGGGGATTTCGAACGGGCCGTGGTTCCAGCTCAGCGCAGCACGGGTCAGGGCGATCTCGTCATTACCCAGCGGCGCGCCGTGGCACTCTTCCTTGCCCTGCTTGTTCGGCGAACCGAAGCCGATGGTGGTCTTGCAGCAAATCAGGGTCGGCTGATCGACGCTCTTGCGTGCGGTGTCGATGGCCATCTTGATTTCTTCGGCGTCATGCCCGTCGACATTGCGAATCACCTGCCAGCCGTAGGCTTCGAAGCGCTTGGGCGTGTCGTCGGTGAACCAGCCCTCGACCTCGCCGTCGATGGAGATGCCGTTGTCGTCGTAGAAGGCGATCAGCTTGCCCAGGCCCAGGGTGCCGGCCAGCGAACAGACTTCGTGGGAAATGCCTTCCATCATGCAGCCGTCGCCGAGGAACACATAGGTGTTGTGGTCGACGATGTTGTGGCCTTCACGGTTGAACTGCGCGCCCAGCACCTTCTCGGCGATGGCGAAGCCGACAGCGTTGGCGATGCCCTGACCGAGCGGGCCGGTGGTGGTTTCCACACCCGGGGTGTAGCCGTACTCGGGGTGACCCGGGGTCTTGCTGTGCAGCTGACGGAAATTTTTCAGGTCGTCGATGGACAGGTCGTAGCCGGTCAGGTGCAGCAGCGAATAGATCAGCATCGAACCGTGACCGTTGGACAGCACGAAGCGGTCACGATCGGCGAAATTCGGATTCTGCGGGTTGTGCTTCAGGTAATCGCGCCACAGCACTTCGGCGATGTCCGCCATGCCCATGGGGGCACCGGGGTGGCCGCTGTTGGCTTTCTGCACAGCATCCATGCTGAGGGCACGAATGGCATTGGCTCGCTCACGACGGCTGGGCATCGCTGAATCTCCTACGGGGGCTGCTTCTGAATGAAGGGGGCGAAAAAGACGCCTATTTTCGCCCAGCCGGCCCCCGCGGGGCAATGACAGATGGTCGTAGAGACCAAATCAACCCGCCTGCTCGCTCAGTACGCTCATCGCAGGACTGCCCGGCCCACCCAGGCAGGGCGCCTGAAACAGCTCGCCGTGCCAGATACCGGCGAGGGTGCGACTGAACACCAGCGACCACACCGCCGCCAGTTGCACCGCCAGCACCAGACCGACGAAGGCGAAGAAGCTCAGCCCGGTCACCGCCTGCAGCTCGAAGGTGGCCAGGGCGAACACCCCCAGCGGAAAGATGAAGCCCCACCAGCCGAGGTTGAACGGCATGTTGTCGCGGATGTAGTGCCGGGTGAACAGGGTGGCGATCACCAGCCACCACAGCCCTGCGCCCCACAAGGCCAGGCCACCGATCAGGCCGAGGTCCCGCGCCAGCTCGGCGGCGCTGAGCAGCGGCGTACCGGCGAAGGCCATGGGCGCGGCATGCCCCATGCTGAGCAGCCCGAGGCAGCCGGTCGCCAGCGGCCCCAGTGGCAGCCAGCTGGTGGCGGCGAAATCGGTATCCGGCAGCTTGTGCAGAGCCAGGCGCAGCAGCACCAGAGTGATCAGCGAGAAGGCCAGCGACAGCGACAGCCCCCAGAGAACGAAGCCGGCCACCAGCAGTTGCTGCGCAGCCGCAGCGTCCAGGTGTGGCGCCAGCGATCCCGCCGCACTGGCAGCGACCTCGGGTGCGACGATAGGTAGCAGCCAGACTGCAGTGAGTTTTTCCAGCGCGTGATGCTGGCGGGTGAACATCAGGTAGGGCACCAGCAGGGCTCCCAGCAGCGCCAGCGCCGCATCCAGCCACCACAGCAGGTGAGCCAGCGCATAGACGCCCTCACCCCAGCGCGGCACGCCGAACAGCAGCAAACCCTTGATCAGCACCGCCAGCCCCATGGGTATGGCCCCCAGGAACATCGACTGCACCGGATGCAGCAGCATCGGCCAGACGGTTTCGCGAAACAGCGCCAGACGCAGCATAAACAACAGGCTGAACAGGACGAACAGCCCCACCGCGACGAACCAGAGCCCTTCGGCAAGCAGCCAGAAACCAGGCATGTGCCAGGGCAAATGAGCGATCACCAGCGCCAGCACGCCGGTGCCCATGGTCATGGCGAACCAGCTCGGGGTGAAATGACGAATGAAGGCCAGGGGCTCGGGTAGACGACTGAAAGGGCGCGGCATGAGTCGGGTGGTCCCGTGACATGAATGACGGCGCAAGATTAAGAACGGGCTTGCCATATTAAAAATAGATATTCAGCATCCAATGCATGCCTTTCATCTATGCCTAAGCCATGAACCTGCATCACCTCAAGGTCTTTCTCGCGGTCGCCGAAGCCGGCAGCATCAGCGCCGGCGCCGAACGCCTGCATATCAGCCAGCCAGCGGTAACGCGCGAGATCCGCGACCTCGAAGCCAGCCTCGACCTGCGCCTGTTCGACCGCCTGCCGCGCGGCGTACAGCTGACCGAAGGCGGCCTGCGCCTGTTCGATTATGCCCAGCGCATCTTCAGCCTGGAGCGCGCGGCTGAACGCGATCTGCGTGATTTCGCCCAACTCGAGCAGGGCGAGCTGCACCTGGGCGCCAGTGCCACGCTCGGCGCCTACCTGCTGCCGCCCCTGCTCACCCGCTTTCGCGCTGTGCATCCGCATATCTTCGTCAGCCTGGAAGTGAGCAATACCGATGTCGTGACCCGCCAGCTGGACGAGGGCCGCATCAGCCTGGGTTTCGTCGAGGGACCGTTCGCAAAAAGCGACTACGCCCATCACCTGCTGGCACGTGACGCCCTGCTGCCAGTGGTATCGCCCCATCACCCCCTGGCCGGCAACACCGCGCTCGAGGCCGAAAGCTTGCAGAACTATCCGCTGTACATGCGCGAGCCGGGCTCCGGCGCGCGCGTCAGCATCGAGCAAGCCTACCAGGCGCATGGCCTGGAGCCACGCGCCGGCATGGCCATCGGCAGCACCGAGGCGCTCAAGCGCCTGCTCGCCGACGGCCAGGGCATCGCCTGGCTGTCGCAACGGGTGGTCGAGCGTGAACTGGCCAGCGGCGAACTACGCCGCCTGCCAGTGCAGGACCTGCACATAGAACGCGAGCTTCACGTGCTGTGGCGCCTCGGCGCCAGCCTGAGCCCGGCGCCCGCGGCCTTTCTGCAGCTGAGCCAGATGCCAGACTAACCTCGAGCCAATATCAAAACTTTTTGATATTGGTATTGCTGTATGAAAAATGACCGACTAGACTGCGCCACCATGACCCTGCGCGCACCCGAGTTGGAATTCGACCCCTGCGACGAGCTCGCCGCCCTGTGTAAGGCCGGCGGCGATCCGTTGCGCCTGAACGTGCTGCGCGCACTGAGCAACGACTCGTTCGGTGTGCTGGAACTGGCGCAGATCTTCGCTATTGGTCAGTCGGGCATGAGCCATCACCTCAAGGTGCTGGCCCAGGCCGGGCTGGTGGCGACGCGCCGCGAGGGCAACGCGATCTTCTACCGTCGCGCCCTGCCCAATGGCCGTCTGCATGCCGCACTGCTGGAAGACATCGACGAACTGCCGTTGCCAGCCGATGTGCAAACGCGCATCGCCACCGTGCATCAGCAGCGCGCCACCGTCAGCCGCGACTTCTTCGCCCGTATGGCCACCAGTTTCCAGGCCCAGCAGGACCTGATCGCCGGCCTGCCGCAGTACCGCGACAGCCTGCTGGCCCTGCTCGATGCGCTGCATTTTGCGCCAGGCGCCACGGCGCTGGAAATCGGCCCCGGCGACGGCGCCTTCCTGCCTGAGCTGGCGCGGCGTTTCGCCCAGGTCACGGCACTGGACAACAGCCCGGCTATGCTCGAACTGGCCAGCCAGCGCTGCACCGCCGAAGGGCTGGGCAACGTCGAGCTGAAACTGGCCGACGCCCTGCAGGACGAACAGCAGCCCGCCGACTGCGTGGTGCTGAACATGGTGCTGCACCACTTCGCCACACCGGCCGAGGCCTTTCGCAAGCTGGCCGGGCTGGTCGCCCCAGGAGGCAGCCTGCTGCTCAGCGAGCTGTGCAGTCACGACCAGAGCTGGGCGCGCGAAGCCTGCGGCGACCTGTGGCTCGGCTTCGAACAGGAAGACCTGGCGCGCTGGGCGACGGCCGCCGGCCTGACACCCGGCGAAAGCCTGTACATAGGCCTGAAAAACGGCTTTCAGATTCAATTACGGCACTTTGCCAAACCCGATGCGCATAGCGCCTTCAGCCTCCGGCAAGAAAGGAACCGATAGATGAGCGAATATTCCCTGTTTACCTCCGAGTCCGTGTCCGAGGGGCATCCGGACAAGATAGCCGACCAGATCTCCGATGCGGTGCTCGACGCCATCATCGCCCAGGACAAACACGCCCGCGTGGCCGTGGAAACCCTGGTCAAGACCGGCGTGGCCATCGTTGCCGGTGAAGTCACCACCAGCGCCTGGGTCGACCTGGAGCAGATCGTCCGCGATGTGATCTGCGACATCGGCTACACCAGCTCCGACGTCGGCTTTGACGGCGCCACCTGCGGCGTGCTCAACATCATCGGCAAGCAGTCCCCGGACATCAACCAGGGCGTCGACCGCGCCAAGCCGGAAGATCAGGGCGCTGGCGACCAGGGCCTGATGTTCGGCTACGCCAGCAACGAAACCGACGTGCTGATGCCGGCACCGATCTGCTTCTCGCACCGCCTGGTCGAGCGTCAGGCCGA
>JAEYXX010000003.1 GCA_023431055.1 Pseudomonadota bacterium | reverse complement strand
CATAGGTGATGAAGCGCGGCGCGCAGCTCTGCCGCTCCAGCGTCTTGAGCGGGAACACGCCGCGGGCGACGTCGACGAAGTTCTCCACCTGACGTGGAATATGAAAACCGATGTAGTCGCATTGCAGCAGGCTGCCGATGATCTGCCGACGCCACGGCAGCACGTTGAACACGTCGGCCGAGGGAAAGTAGGTGTGGTGGAAGAAGGCGATGCGCAGGTCAGGGCGCAGCTCGCGCAGGTAGGCCGGCACCATCCACAGGTTGTAGTCGTGTAGCCACACGATGGCGCCTTCGGCGGCCTCCAGCGCGGTGCGTTCGGCGAAGGCGCGGTTGACCTTGAGGAACACCTGCCAGTCGTCCTCGTTGAATATCGCGCGTTCCCAGAACGTATGCAGGGTTGGCCAGAAGGCTTCCTTGGAGAAGCGCTTGTAGAAGACGTCGACCTCTTCCTTGCTCAGTTTGACCCGTGCGGCGGTGAGCTTCGGATAGCGCTCGGCATCCACCGTGGTTTGGCTGTCGAACGGCTCGTCGTCATCTTCGTGCACGGCCCAGGCGACCCAGGAGCCGGGACGGCCATCGCCGAAGAAGCTGAGCAGGGTGGGGATGATGCCGTTGGGCGAGGTCGGGCGGCGACGCTGCAGCTTGCCGGCGGCATTGCGGTATTCCTCATAGGGCAGGCGGTGATAGACCATCACCAGCTCGGCCTTGCCCGGCTGCGCGGCCTGGCGCCGTTCGGCGGCGATGCCGTGTTCGCCAAGGAAGCCGAAGTGGGCGAAGGCTTCGAGGATGCCTCCGCAGCCCGGGCGGCTGGCGTGCAGGGTGCGCGAGTGGCTGCGCGTGGCGTCCAGTAGTGCGCTTTCCGACTGGCCGACACACACGCCATGGAAGCTGGCGCTGAGCATGGACAGGTCGTTGAGCGTATCGCCGGCTGCAAGTACCTGGTCGTGGCCCAGCTCCAGCCAGTCGGCCAGGGCCTGCAGGCTGCTGCCCTTGTTCACGCCCTTGGGCAAGAAGTCCAGGTACAGCTCGGCGGAGTAGAGCAGGTCGCAGCCCAGCTCGTCGGCGATCTCGCGTAGCGCCGGGTTGGCTGCCTGTTCGGGCGTGCAGAAGTAGGAGCAGCGGCGCGCCTGTGGTACGTCCTGGCGCTCCAGGCCGAATGGCTCGATGGCGCTGGCCACCTGGGGTTCGCCGGGCCAGCGGGCATCGACCACGCTCTGCAGCGGTTGGATCGGTTGCAGGCTGTCGCCATGCACCAGGGTCGCGCCGACGTCGGCGATGATGAAATCCGGCTGTGGCAGGGTCGGGTCGGCCAGCAGCGGCAGCACCGCTTCCAGGCTGCGCCCGGTGACGTAGGCGAGCTTGATCTCGGGGTGGGCGGCGATGGTTTGATAAAGGCTCAGGCGATCTTCGGGGTCGCCAGCGAGAAAGGTTCCATCCAGGTCGGTAGCTAAGAGCATCGTTGTTTCTCCAGAAGTGGCCGCTGCGGCTGTGCTCGGGTATGAGCGACCGCCAGGCCGGGTTTCTGGCTGCTTGGGGTAGGCTCGGGGCCTTGCCGAAACAGCCGGTTCACGTCTTCAGGACGCTGGGTTCAGGTCGTCCTCCATCTGTTCGTTGTCTTGCGTTGGTGCATCGGGCATCAGCTCCAGCACCGTCGGACTGGTGCGCAGCATCGGCACGAAATGCGCGGCGTCGCCGCTGACCAGATCGCTGACATGGCGCAGCCGATAGAAGGTGTAGGCGGCCAGCAGGCCGAGGGTGCTGGCGAAGTACAGCGGCAGTGCGCGGGCGCCCAGTTGTTCCATCAACACGCCGGCCAGCAGTGGGCCGCACACCGAGCCGATGCCGTTGACCATCAGCAGGCTGGCCGAGCCGGAGAGAATCTCGTCGCTGTGCAACTGGTCGATCAGCTGCGCCACGGCGATGGGGTAGATGGCGAAGGCCAGACCGCCCCAGATGAAGATGGCGCCGAGCAGCAACGGGCCGGCCGGCAGCAGGCTCATGATCAATGCCAGGGCGACCGCCAGTATGACCACCCAGAGCAGTACCTGGCGCCGGTCGTGACGGTCCGAATAGATTCCGATGGGCCATTGCAGCAGTGCACCGCCGAGAATAGTCGCGGTCATCAGCAGGCCGACGCCAGAGGTATCGAAGCCGGCCAGGCTGGCATAGACCGGTGCCATGCCCCAGAAGCCGCCCATGGCCAGGCCGGACAGGCCCGCGGCGATGATCGCCAGCGGTGCGATCTGCCAGAGTTGGCGCAGGTTGGTCGGCGGCGACTCGGGCAGCGTCGGTTGTGCCTGGCGGGTGAGGGTGATGGGCATCAGCGCGGCGCTGATCAGGATGGCGGCGATGGCGAACAGGGTGAACTGCACCGGATCGGCCAGGTGCAGCAGCTGCTGGGCCAGCGCCAGGGCGCCGAGGTTGACCGCCATGTACACGGCGAATACCTGGCCGCGTTTCTCGTTGGGGGCCTGGGCGTTGAGCCAGCTCTCGATGACCATGTACAGCGTCACCAGTCCCAGGCCGTAGAGCACGCGCAGGACCAGCCAGACCCACGGATCGATCAGCAGCAAATGGAGCAGGGCGGCAATGGCGGCCAGGGCGGCACAACAGGCGAATGCACGAATGTGCCCGATGCGTCTGACCAGCGGCGTCGCCAGCCAGGTGCCGAGGAGGAACCCGACGAAGTACCCGGACATGATCAGGCCGAGCATCGTGGTGGAGTAGCCTTCGGCGACGCCACGCAGGGTCAGTAGGGTGTTGAGTAGACCATTGCCAAGCAGGAGTAACGCGACCCCGCTCAGCAATGAACTGATGGGGGCAATGAGAGACCACATGCAAACTACCCTAGGGGACTATGCCGGTGAGGGCAAGCATGAAGCAGGCCAATGCTGTGTTGGCTTTCTATATAAGTGATTGATTTTAAAAAATTATTTAAATCGATGAACGGTCTTTGAATATTTTCTGATCATGCTGGCGCGCCTGCCTGGGGCGCCGTGACCTGTATCTGCACCGATCACGGGCCCGTTCAGCTGGGCTCAGAGGCTGACCCGGGCGATGGCGCTGGCCAACGCCTCGAGGCGCGCGGCATCCAGCCCGGCGACGTTGGCGCGTCCGCTGCCGACCATGTACACGCTGAAGTCCTCACGCAGGCGTTGCACCTGCAGCGGCGACAAGCCGGTGTAGGAGAACATGCCGCGCTGTTCGGTGATATGCGCGAAACGCTCGCTCAGCCCATGTGGCGCCAGTGCCTCCACCAGGCCGCGGCGCAGGCTGGCGACGCGCAGGCGCATACCCTCCAGCTCGTCCTGCCAGAGGCCTTTCAGCTCGTCGTCGCCGAGTATCTGCGCCACCACTGCAGCGCCATGGGCGGGCGGCGTCGACCACAGGTTGCGGGCGAGGGAGGCCAGCTGGCTGCGGATGTCGATGAGTTTCTCGGCGTCGCTGGTGCAGACGATCAGTGCTCCGGTGCGTTCGCGATACAGGCCGAAGTTCTTCGAGCAGGAGCTGGTAATCAGCAGCTCCGGCAGCTCGGCGGCGAACAGGCGCACGGCCCAGGCATCCTGCTCCAGGCCGTCACCGAAGCCCTGGTAAGCGAAGTCGATCAGCGGCAGCAGTTCACGTGCCTTGACCACCTCCAGCACGCGCTTGAAATCGCGCGGCGTGAGGTCGAAGCCGGTGGGGTTGTGGCAGCAGGCATGCAGCAGCACCACGTCACCCTTGGGCAGGTGGGTGAGGGCGGCGATCATGGCCTCCACGTCGAGGCGGTTGTCGGCGCCGACGTAGGGATAGTGGCCGACCTTGAGCCCGGCTTCGGCGAACAGGGTTTCATGGATCGGCCAGGTCGGATCGCTCAGCCAGATACCGCGCCCCGGCAGGCAGTGACGAATGAAATCACCCGCCAGACGCAGGGCGCCGGTGCCGCCCGGTGTTTGCGTTGCGCCGGCGCGCTGCTCGGCGAGCAGTGCCGAGTCCACACCCAGCACCAGCTGGCTGAGCAGCGTGCCGAACGCCGCGTCGCCATGGCCGCCGATGTAGGTCTTGGTCTGTTCGAGGTCGAGCAGGCGTTGCTCGGCCAGTTTCACTGCGCGCGGGATCGGCGTCAGGCCTTGGGCGTCCTTGTAGACGCCGACGCCAAGGTCCAGGCGCGCCGGGTTGCTGTCCTGCCGATAGGCTTCTATCAGGCTGAGGATGGGATCGCCCGGCACGCGGGCGACCTGGGCGAAGTGGCTCACTTGCGGCCCTCGGCGCTGGCGGCCAGCACATCGGTGCGCGCGGCCATGATGAAGTCGTTGCGGTGCAGGCCGCGCATTTCGTGGCTCCACCAGGTGACGGTGACCTTGCCCCATTCGGTAAGCAGGGCCGGGTGGTGGCCGACT
This sequence comes from Pseudomonadota bacterium, assembly GCA_023431055.1. Classification (GTDB taxonomy): domain Bacteria; phylum Pseudomonadota; class Gammaproteobacteria; order Pseudomonadales; family Pseudomonadaceae; genus Aquipseudomonas. The sequence continues at coordinate 41 of JAEYXX010000003.1, read as the reverse complement.
TCCTCGGCGATGGCGCCAACGGCGTTGGTGAAGGCCAGGGC
>JAEYXX010000184.1 GCA_023431055.1 Pseudomonadota bacterium | reverse complement strand
GCGCGCATCACCAAGAAGATGGTGCGTTTCCGTACCCTTGGCTGCTACCCGCTCACCGGCGCGGTGGAGTCCACGGCCACCTCGCTGCCGGAAATCATCCAGGAGATGCTCCTGACCAAGACCAGCGAACGTCAGGGCCGGGTCATCGACCACGACCAGGCTGGTTCGATGGAAGAGAAGAAACGTCAGGGCTATTTCTGAGGATCGCGCATCATGAGTCACCAATCCGATTTGATTAGCCAGGACATTCTTGCCTACCTGGCTCAGCACGAGCGCAAGGAATTGCTGCGCTTTCTTACCTGCGGCAACGTCGACGACGGCAAGAGCACGCTGATCGGCCGCCTGCTGCATGACTCCAAGATGATCTACGAAGATCATCTGGAAGCCATCACCAAGGATTCGAAGAAAGTCGGCACCACCGGCGATGACATCGACCTGGCGCTGCTGGTCGACGGCCTGCAGGCCGAGCGCGAGCAGGGCATCACCATCGATGTGGCCTACCGCTACTTCAGTACCGCCAAGCGCAAGTTCATCATCGCCGACACCCCCGGCCATGAGCAGTACACGCGCAACATGGCCACCGGCGCTTCGACCTGCGACCTGGCGATCATCCTGATCGACGCCCGTTACGGCGTGCAGACCCAGACCCGCCGGCACAGCTTTATCGCCTCGTTGCTGGGCATCAAGCACATCGTCGTCGCCGTCAACAAGATGGACCTCAAGGACTTCGATCAGGGTGTGTTCGAGCAGATCAAGGCCGACTACCTGGCCTTCGCCGAGAAGATCGGCCTGCGCCCGACCACCCTCGAGTTCGTGCCAATGTCGGCGCTCAAGGGCGACAACGTGGTCAACAAGTCCGAGCGCTCGCCCTGGTACACCGGCCAGTCGCTGATGGAGATTCTCGAGAGCGTTGAAGTGGCTGGCGACCGCAACTTCGACGACCTGCGCTTCCCGGTGCAGTACGTCAATCGCCCCAACCTCAACTTCCGCGGCTTCGCCGGCACCCTGGCCAGTGGCATCGTGCGCAAGGGCGATGAAGTCATGGCGCTGCCTTCGGGCAAGACCAGTAAGGTCAAATCCATCGTCACCTTCGAGGGCGAGCTGGAGCACGCCGGCCCGGGCCAGGCGATCACCCTGACCCTGGAAGACGAGATCGACGTGTCGCGTGGCGACATGCTGGTGCATGCCGACAACCGTCCGCAGGTCAGCGACAGCTTCGAGGCCATGCTGGTATGGTTGGGCGAAGAGCCGATGCTGCCGGGCAAGAAATACGACATCAAACGCGCCACCAGCTACGTGCCGGGCTCGATCCCTAGCATCGTCCATCGCGTCGACGTGAACACCCTGGAGCAGGGCGCTGCCAGCGAGCTGAAGCTCAACGAGATTGGCCGGGTCAAGGTCGCCCTGGATGCGCCGATTGCTCTGGATGGCTACGAGTACAACCGTACCACCGGCGCCTTTATCGTCATCGACCGCCTGACCAATGGCACCGTTGGCGCCGGCATGATCATCGCCGACCCGGTCGCCCATGGCGGCGGTCAGCATGGTCGTCTGGCCCACGTGTCGACCGAGGAACGCGCCGCGCGCTTCGGCCAGCAGCCAGCCACCGTGCTGTTCAGCGGCCTGTCCGGCGCCGGCAAGAGCACCCTGGCCTACGCCGTGGAGCGCAAGCTGTTCGACATGGGCCGTGCGGTTTACGTGCTCGATGGGCAGAACCTGCGCCACGACCTGAACAAGGGCCTGCCGCAGGATCGTGCCGGCCGCGCCGAAAACTGGCGCCGCGCCGCCCATGTGGCGCGCCAGTTCAACGAAGCCGGGCTGATCGCCCTGGCCGCCTTCGTCGCCCCGGATGCCGAAGGTCGTGAACAGGCCAAGGCGCTGATTGGCAGTGAGCGCCTGGTCACCGTCTACGTCCAGGCTTCGCCGCAGATCTGCGCCGAGCGCGACCCGCAGGGGCTGTATGCTGCCGGTGGCGACAATATTCCCGGCGAAGGCTTCCCCTACGACGTGCCGCTGGATGCCGATCTGGTGATCGACACCCAGACGCAGTCGGTCGAGGAGGGCGTCAAGGCGGTTCTGGACCTGCTGCGCAGCCGCGGCGCGATCTAAGCACGTGCATTGCAACGAGCCCCGCCTAATAGCGGGGCTCGTCGTTTGTGGGGTGTCTTTTGTAGGAGCGAATTCATTCGCGATGGGGGCTCACGATGATCGCGAATGAATTCGCTCCTACCGTCCCGCGTAGCCCGCAACCGCGCTCAATAAAAAGCCCCGCAATGACGGTAATGCTGGTCACTTAAGGTTGCACACGTTTGGCTCCCCTCTACCATTTATGGGAGAGGGGCTGGGGGAGAGGGCAGAAGACACCGCAAAACTGCCAGTTTCCCCCCCCCCTCTCCCTAACCCTCTCCCCGGAGGGGCGAGGGGACTGATCGAACTCGACCGCTCCTACAATAGATACCCAATAAAAAGCCCCGCAAAGGCGGGGCTCGGTGTTCTGGCTGATGGGTTACTTCTTCAACCCGTAGCTCTCGTCCAGCATGCCGGGACCGTCGCTCTTCGGCGCATAGTCCTTGGGCATTTCGTAGTTCTTCGGCGGAGTCAGGCGCTCGCGCTTTTCACCCGCTTCGGTGCTGTTCAGGGTCGCCAGCAGGCGCTGACGGGTCAGTTCGTCCAGAGCCAGGCGGTTGGCGCCGTCAGACAGATGTTCCTGCACATCCTGGTAGCTCTGGGTGAGCTTCTTCACCAGGCTGGCGGTGGTGTTGAAGTGGGTGACCACTTCATTCTGGTAGGCCTCGAAGCGCGCCTGCATTTCATCCATCTGCCGCTGCGTACGGCCCGGTGCAGCATTGGGGGCCAGGCGGGCGAGCACAAAGCCCACGGCGATGCCGACCACCAGGGTCAGAGCGGGTATCAACCAGGCTGTAACGGTCTGTTCCACGAGTCCTTCCTCTCAAAACGGCTTTGCTTTACGTTAGCGGCTCGAACCTGCGCTGTATACGTTTACCGCACAGGCAGTTTGCTAGACGAGTCGACCCGTTGCGGGGTCACGGAGTTCAGTGTTGCTCAGTCGCGAAACCCCTCTTTTCATTCAAGGCCCGGTGGGCCAACTCGAAGCCCTTCTTCTGGAGGTGCCTGACGCCCGAGGCGTGGCGCTGGTCTGTCATCCCAATCCGGTACAGGGTGGCACCATGCTCAACAAGGTGGTGTCCACGCTGCAGCGTACTGCGCGCGATTGCGGATATCACACATTGCGTTTCAATTATCGCGGTGTTGGCGCCAGTGCCGGCAGCCACGACATGGGCACCGGCGAAGTGGACGACGCCGAGGCAGTTGCCGCCTGGCTGCAGGAAAAGTATCCGAATCTGCCCGTTACCCTGCTGGGTTTTTCCTTTGGCGGCTTCGTGGCAGCTGCGCTGGGTGCTCGTCTTGAAGCGCAAGGCCGAGTGCCCAGCAAGCTGTTCATGGTCGCGCCAGCGGTGCATCGTCTGACGGCTGAAACCCCGTCCGCCAGCCAATGCCCGCTGGTGGTGATCCAGCCGGACACGGACGAAGTGATCGAGCCGCAAGCGGTCTACGACTGGTCGGCCAATCTCGGGCGTGCCCACGAGCTGCTGAAAGTGGCAGAATGCGGGCACTTTTTTCACGGCAAGCTGACGGATCTGAAGGATCTTCTTCTGCCGCGTTTATAAAACCGTCATTCCCGCACAGGCGGGAACCCAGAGGGCCGCAGCACCTAGGCTCCCGCCTTCGCGGGAGTGACGGCAAATGAAGGCCTGCCACGTCATTGCAGCAAGACAAGCGAATTACTATGACCACCCGTATCCTCACCGGTATCACCACCACCGGCACGCCGCACCTGGGCAACTATGCCGGCGCCATCCGTCCGGCCATCGCTGCCAGCCGCGATCCGCAGATGGACTCCTTCTACTTCCTCGCCGACTACCACGCGCTGATCAAGTGCGACGACCCGGCGCGCATCCAGCGCTCGCGTCTGGAAATCGCTGCCACCTGGCTGGCGCTGGGCCTGGATACCGACAAGGCGACTTTCTACCGCCAGTCCGACATTCCCGAGATCCCCGAGCTGTGCTGGCTGCTGACTTGCGTCGCCGGCAAGGGGCTGCTCAACCGCGCCCACGCCTACAAGGCTTCGGTGGACAAGAACGTCGAAGCCGGTGAAGACCCGGATGCCGGCGTGACCATGGGCCTGTTCAGCTACCCGGTGCTGATGGCGGCGGACATCCTCATGTTCAACGCGCAGAAGGTGCCGGTCGGCCGCGACCAGATTCAGCACGTGGAAATGGCCCGCGACATCGGCCAGCGCTTCAACCACCTGTTCGGCAAGGGCAAGGATCTGTTCGTCCTGCCCGAGGTGGTGATCGAGGAAGAAGTGGCCACGCTGCCCGGCCTCGACGGGCGCAAGATGAGCAAGAGTTATGACAACACCATCCCGCTGTTCGGCAGCGCCAAGCAACTCAAGGATGCCGTGGCGCGTATCGTCACCGACTCCAAGTTGCCGGGTGAGCCCAAGGATGCCGAAGGCTCGCACCTGTTCACCCTGTACCAGGCCTTCGCCAGCCAGTCGCAGCAGGCCGAGTTCCGCGCCGAGCTGGAGGGCGGCCTGGCCTGGGGCGAGGCGAAGAATCGCCTGTACCAACTGCTCGAAGACACCCTGGGCGAGGCACGCGAGCGCTACAACGCGCTGATCGCCAAGCCAGCCGACCTGGAGGACATTCTCCTCGCTGGTGCGGCCAAGGCGCGCAGGATCGCCACGCCGTTCCTCGGTGAACTGCGCGAGGCGGTGGGCCTGCGCTCGTTCCGTGAGCAGGTGCAGGTGGCGGCCGGCGAGAAGAAGAAGGCTGCCAAGAGCGCACGCTTCGTCAGCTTCCGCGACGACGACGGCAGCTTCCGCTTCCGCCTGCTGGATGCCGATGGCGAGCAACTGCTGCTGTCGAAATCCTTCGTCGATGGCAAGTCGGCGGGCATGGTCAACAAACGCCTGCAATCCGGCGAAGCACTGGACGTGCGTGCCGAAGGTCTGGCGTTCTCGGTGTGGATCGATGGCGAGAACGTGGCCAGCAGCCCCGAATTCGCCGATGCTCAGGCCGTGGAGGCTGCCATCGCCCGCCTGCGCGAGGCATTGGCCCCGCAGGAGTGAAGTAGCCCGGATGAAATCCGGGCTACGGCCATGATTGCCAACAAACGGGGGCGTCGCTAAAGTGACGCCCCCGTTTTTTACTTGCCCGGCTAACGAATCATGACCCCCCTAGAGCGTTATCAGGCCGACCTCAAGCGGCCCGACTTCTTCCATGATGCGGCCCAGGAAAATGCCGTCCGCCATCTGCAGCGTCTGTATGACGATCTGATCGCGCGCGACCAGGGCAAGTCCGGGTTGATGGGCAAGCTGTTCGGCAAGAAGCCGCAAGGGCCGGTCAAGGGCCTGTATTTCTGGGGTGGCGTCGGCCGCGGCAAGACCTATCTGGTCGATACCTTCTTCGACGCGCTGCCGTTCGAGCAGAAGATGCGCACCCACTTCCACCGCTTCATGAAGCGCGTGCACGAGGAGATGAAGACCCTCAAGGGCGAAAAGAACCCGCTGACCATCATCGGCAAGCGCTTCGCCGACGAGGCGCGGGTAATCTGCTTCGACGAGTTCTTCGTCAGCGACATTACCGACGCGATGATCCTCGCCACGCTGCTCGAAGAACTGTTCAAGAATGGCGTGTCGCTGGTCGCCACCTCCAACATCGTGCCGGACGGCCTGTACAAGGATGGCCTGCAGCGTGCGCGTTTCCTGCCGGCCATCGCCCTGCTCAAGGAGCACACCGATATCGTCAACGTCGACAGCGGCGTCGACTATCGCCTGCGTGCGCTGGAGCAGGCCGAGCTGTTCCACTTCCCGCTCGGCGCCGAGGCCGAGCAGAGCCTGCTCAAGAGCTTCCAGAGCCTGCTGCCGGACTGCACCCATATGGTGGAGAACGAGGCGCTGATGATCGAGAACCGCGCGATCAATGCCGTGCGCGTGTGCGAAGACGTGGCCTGGTTCGAGTTCCGCGAACTCTGCGATGGCCCGCGCAGCCAGAACGACTACATCGAGCTGGGCAAGATCTTCCACGCGGTGATCCTGGCCAACGTCGAGCAGATGGGCGTTGCCAAGGACGACATGGCGCGGCGCTTCATCAACCTGGTGGACGAGTTCTACGACCGCAACGTCAAGCTGATCATCTCTGCCGAGGTGGAGCTCAAGGATCTCTATACCGGCGGCCGTCTGAGCTTCGAGTTCCAGCGTACGCTGAGTCGTCTGCTGGAGATGCAATCGCACGAGTTCCTCTCGCGCCCACACCGGCCCTGAGGTTCAGCGATACGAAAAAGGCGACCCACAAGGTCGCCTTTTTCGTTGATGGACGTGCCGGGCACGCCCGGTGGCATTCAGTTCTTCGCCAGCTTCTGCTGATACTGGGTCAGCAGCTTCTGCGCGTGAGCCACTTCCAGGGCCTCCATGGCGCTGATCGGCTTGATCGCCACGGCACGCTCGAGGTGTTCGATGACCTTCTGTTCTTCATCGTCGCCATACACATAGGTCAGTGCGTTGGCGTATTCGTAGTGGCCGATGGGCAGGTCGTCGCGAGCCTGGAAGCTGCGCTGGAAGTAGGTTTCCATCTTGTCGGCGCTAACCCCGTAGGTCATCTTGCCCACCAGCTTGCCGACCTTGCGGATCACGCCGGCCTCGTATCCGCCATAGAGCGCCAGGGCGAACGGCTGCCTGGGCTGCTTGGCCAGCAGGGCGTCCAGCTCCTGGGGGATTTGCGAGGTGTAGCCGCGCTTGAGCACCACCGGCACCGAGAGTTCCTCGCCAAGGCGTGCCTTGGCATAGACGCGGCTGAACTGAGCGACGGCATCAGCCTGCACCAGTCCTCGTCGGTGTAGGCGATCACTTCCTCCAGCAGGCGGTGTTTTTCGGCCTGATCCGGCACCAGGAACATGGCGTAGACGACCTGGGCGAACATCGCCGGTATCTGTCCGCCGATGCCTAGCGCCATGCCCTGTTCCTTGGCCTGGGCGAAATCGCCGCGGAACATCAGGCGCCAGACTTCCTGCAGTTTCTGCGCATAGGCCTCGGCTTCTTCCGGTTTGCCGCTAAAGCCGGTGCCGGCGGCCACGGTCTTTTCCAGGGCCTGTGGATGCTGGGTGGCCATGTTCACCACCCAGTCGGCGTCGGGGAAGGGGTAATCGCCGAAGCCGCGGGTCAGTTGCGGCCAGGCCTGGCGCAGCTTGTCGCCGCTGTAGTCGTAGGCGCTCTGGTCGAGCGGGAAGGATTTCCAGTTATCGGCCGCCGCAGCACTGAGGCTGCAGGTGGCAAGCAGGGCAATCAATAAACGGCGCATGGTGGTGAACCTGTTGTTGTTATGTTCACCGTCGATCATAGGGCGCTGCTGCAGGGCGCCAACCTAACCAAGGGTGGGCTGGCGCTTTGCCGCCCACGGGCTGAGACGCTCAGTTCTGCGGGTCCTTCTGCTGAAATTGCCGGCGATACTGGTTCGGCGACAGCTCGGTATGCTGGCGGAACAGGCGGGCAAAGAAGCTGGCGTCGTCGTAGCCGACCTCGTAGCTGATGGTCTTGATGCTCTTGCGCGTGGAGGAGAGCAGGCTCTTGGCGGTTTCGATGCGCAGGCGCTGCAGGTAGTGCAGGGGTTTGTCGCCGGTGGCGCCCTGGAAGCGGCGCATGAAGTTGCGAATGCTCATGCCGTGCTCGCGGGCCACATCCTCGAAGCGGAACTTGTCGGCGTAGTGCTCCTCCAGCCAATGCTGGATCTGCAGCACGGTCACGTCCTGGTGCAGCTTCTGCCCGCCAAAGCCGATGCGCCCGGGGGTATAGCTGCGCTGCACCTCGTAGAGAATGTCGCGTGCCACACCCTGGGCCACGCCGGCACCGCAGTAACGCTCGATCAGGTAGATGTACAGATCGCAGGCCGAGGTGACACCGCCGGCGCAATACAGGTTGTCGGCATCGGACAGGTGCTTGTCCTGATTGAGCAGCACCTTGGGGAAGCGCTCGGCGAACTCGCGGAAGAAGCGCCAGTAGGTGGTTGCTTCCTTGCCGTCGAGCAAGCCGGCTTCGGCCATCCAGAACACCCCGCTGGCTTCCCCGCAGATCGCCGTACCGCTGGCATGCTGGCGCCTCAGCCAGTCCAATACCTGCGGATAACGACGGCTGAGCGCATCGAAGTCGTCCCAGAAGGCCGGCAGGATGATCGCGTCGCAGGCTTCCAGGCCGCCGTCGACCGGTACGCGCACCTTGCTGAAGCTGTTCACCGGCTGGCCGTCGGGGCTGACCAGAAGAATCTCGAACGGAGGCTGATCGCCAAGGCCCTGTTGCCTGGCGTAACGAATGCCGGCCATGTGGAAGAAGTCCTTGGCCTGCATGAGTGTGGAAGCGAACACGCCGTCGGTGGCGAGAATGCTGACGCGCCGTAAGGCGCCTGACTGATGATTAACCATATGTTGTTTTTATAAAGGCTAAGTGGTCACTAGGCGGCTGGATCGTCTTATTTTTTGGCGATTGTGTCCAGTGTAAGCAAGCGTTTGCTTGGCTAAAGTCGAGCGTTGAATCCTCGATGACCACAGGTAGCGCCATGATCCCCAGAACCCTATTCAGCTCCGACCATGAACTGTTTCGTGACAGCGTGCGCAAGTTTCTCGAGCAGGAAGCCGTGCCTTATCACCATCAGTGGGAAAAGGACGGGCATATCGACCGCGCGCTATGGAACAAGGCAGGCGAGGCGGGAATGTTGTGTTCGCATATCCCCGAAGAATACGGCGGCATGGCTGCCGACTTCCTCTATAGCACCGTGGTGATCGAGGAGATCGGGCGCCTGGGGCTGACTGGCATCGGATTTTCGCTGCACTCGGATATCGTCGCGCCCTATATCCTGCATTACGGCAGCGAGGCGCAGAAGCAGCACTACCTGCCCAAGCTGGTGAGCGGCGAGATGGTTACCGCCATCGCCATGACCGAGCCGGGTGCCGGCTCCGACCTGCAGGGCGTGAAGACCACTGCGGTGCTCGATGGCGACGAGTACGTGATCAATGGCTCGAAGACCTTCATCACCAACGGCTGGCTGGCCGATCTGGTGATAGTCGTGGCCAAGACCGACCCCAAGGCCGGCGCCAAGGGCACCAGCCTGTTCCTGGTGGAGGCCAACACGCCGGGCTTCTCCAAGGGCAAGCGCCTGGAGAAGGTGGGCATGAAAGCGCAGGACACCTCCGAGCTATTCTTCCAGGATGTACGCGTACCCAAGGAGAACCTGCTGGGCCAGGCCGGCATGGGCTTCGCCTACCTGATGCAGGAGCTGCCGCAGGAGCGCCTGACGGTGGGCATCGGTGCCCTGGCTTCGGCCGAGGCGGCGCTGAAGTGGACGCTGGATTACACCCGTGAGCGCAACGCATTCGGCAAGGCCGTGGCGGATTTCCAGAACACTCGCTTCAAACTGGCCGAGATGGCGACGGAAATTCAGGTTGGGCGGGTGTTCATCGACCGCTGCCTGGAATTGCACCTGCAGGGCAAGCTCGACGTGCCGACTGCGGCGATGCTCAAGTACTGGACCACCGACCTGCAGTGCAAGGTGCTCGATGAGTGCGTACAGCTGCATGGTGGCTACGGCTTCATGTGGGAGTATCCGATTGCGCGAGCCTGGGCTGACGCACGTGTGCAGCGCATCTATGCCGGCACCAACGAGATCATGAAGGAGATCATTTCCCGCTCGCTGGTGTGATTGGGCGGCGGTTCGCGGGGCGAACTCAGGCGTAGCCCCGCGGCTCCAAGGCAGAAATGCCTGGAGAGCCTCATGACCCGATTGAGCGATCTGGCCGCCTCCCCATTTGCGGGCTGGGACGGTAG
>JAEYXX010000166.1 GCA_023431055.1 Pseudomonadota bacterium | reverse complement strand
TGCCTTCGAGGCCACGTCCTCCTTCGATCTGAAGCAGGACGCCGGTGGTATCGTCGATATCGAATTTATGGTGCAATACGCGGCTCTGGCCTGGTCGTGGCAACACCCGCAGCTACTCGAGTTCACCGATAACATCCGCATTCTGGAAGGTCTGGAGCGGGTCGGTCTGATGGGCGCCGAGGATGCCGCGTTGCTGCGTGAGGTCTACAAAAATTACCGCTCGGCCGCCCATCGCCAGGCGCTGCAGAAGCAGCCTGGAGTGGTGCCGGGCGATCAGTTTCAGGACGAGCGCCGCGCCGTGATGCGCTTGTGGCGTGAGTTGGGACTGAGTTGAATGACGGGGCTGCGGCCCCACCTGATTGTTTGAACCGTGAAGCGAATTTGAGGAGCAGGCAAGATGTCGATGTCCGACCGTGATGGCGTGATCTGGTACGACGGCAAACTGGTGCTGTGGCGCGAAGCCAACACCCATGTGCTGACCCACACCCTGCACTACGGCATGGGCGTGTTCGAAGGCGTGCGTGCCTATAACACTCCGGACGGCACCGCGATCTTCCGCCTGCAGGCGCACACCGACCGCCTGTTCGACTCCGCACACATCTTCAACATGCAGATTCCTTTCTCCAAGGAAGAGATCAACGAAGCGCAGCGCGCTGCTGTGCGCGAGAACGGCCTGGAAAGCGCCTACCTGCGTCCGATGGTGTTCTTCGGCAGCGAGGGCATGGGGCTGCGCGCCGCCGGTCTGAAGGTGCACGTGATCGTCGCCGCCTGGCACTGGGGCGCCTACATGGGCGAAGAAGCGCTGGAAGCCGGCATCAAGGTGCGCACCAGCTCCTACACCCGTCACCACGTCAACATCGCCATGACCCGCGCGAAAGCCAACGGCAACTACATCAACTCGATGCTGGCCTTGCAGGAAGCCATCTCCGGCGGCGCCGACGAGGCCATGCTGCTGGATCCGGAAGGCTACGTGGCCGAAGGCTCGGGCGAGAACATCTTCCTGGTCAAGGACGGCGTGGTGTACACCCCGGAAGTGACCTCCTGCCTCAACGGCATTACCCGCAGCACCATCCTGACCCTGGCCGAAGAGCACGGCATCAAGGTGGTCGAGAAGCGCATCACCCGCGATGAGGTGTACATCGCCGACGAGGCCTTTTTCACCGGCACCGCTGCCGAGGTCACGCCGATCCGCGAAGTCGACGGCCGCAAGATCGGTGCAGGTCGCCGTGGCCCGGTGACCGAGAAGCTGCAGAAGGCCTACTTCGACCTGGTCACCGGCAAGACCAGCGCGCATGCCGAATGGCGTACGCTGGTTAAATAAGCGATTGTTCGAAGGCTCGACGGGGAGGCCTCAAGAGTCCGCCGGTAATCTTGCGAGCTAGAGTCAGGCTAGGCGCAACAGGGGCGAGGGCGTGAGTTTACTGCGGTAAATGAACGCCCAAGACCCTTTTGCAACGACGCTGACCGACGCGCAGCTGATTGCAGGCGGGCTCTGAGCCTCCCCGGTCGTTTCTGGAAAAGATATGAAGATACTGATCGTTGGGCCGAGCTGGGTAGGCGACATGGTGATGGCGCAGACGCTGTTCCAGTGCCTGAAACAGCGCCACCCCGAGTGCGAAATCGACGTGCTCGCGCCGGACTGGAGTCGGCCGATCCTCGAGCGCATGCCCGAGGTGCGTGCCGCGCTGAGCCTGCCGCTGGGGCATGGCGTGCTCGATCTGGCCACGCGCCGGCGCATCGGCAAGTCACTGGCCGGCCAGTATGATCAGGCCATTATGCTGCCCAACTCGCTCAAGTCCGCGCTGGTGCCCTGGTTCGCCGGCATCCCCAAGCGCACCGGCTGGAAAGGCGAGATGCGTTATGGCCTGCTCAACGATATTCGTACGCTGGACAAAGATCGCTATCCGCTGATGATTGAGCGCTTCATGGCGCTGGCGTACGATGGCGGGACGGAGCTTCCCAAGCCGTATCCGCAGCCGCGTTTGCAGATCGATGAATCGAGCCGTGACGCTGCTCTGAGCAAATTTGGCCTGCAGTTGGACAGTCCGGTGCTGGCGCTATGCCCCGGCGCTGAGTTCGGCGAGGCCAAGCGCTGGCCTGCCGAGCACTATGCCAAGGTCGCCGAAGTGAAAATCCGTGAGGGCTGGCAGGTCTGGCTGTTCGGCTCGAAGAACGACCATGCCGGTGGTGAAGACATCCGCTTGCGCCTGATTCCGGGCCTGCGCGAGGAGGTCAGCAACCTCTCCGGGCAAACCAGCCTGGCCGAGGCCATCGACCTGATGTCGGCCGCCACTGCGGTGGTGTCCAACGATTCCGGCCTGATGCATGTGGCGGCGGCGCTGAACCGTCCGTTGGTCGCAGTCTATGGCTCCACTTCGCCGGGTTTCACCCCGCCGTTGGCCGATCATGTCGAGATCGTTCGCCTGGGTCTGGAGTGCAGCCCCTGCTTCGAGCGCACCTGCCGCTTCGGTCACTACAACTGCCTGCGTGAGCTCAAGCCACGCCCAGTGATCGAGGCGCTGGATCGACTGGTCGGTGAGCCTCTGACCCTGGTCGAGGGCGAATGATTTGCGGGTTTTGATCATCAAGACCTCGTCGCTCGGCGACGTGGTGCATTCCCTGCCGGCATTGACCGACGCAGCCCGTGCCATTCCCGGCATCCGTTTCGACTGGGTGGTGGAAGAAGGTTTCGCCGAGATTCCCGCCTGGCATCCGGCGGTGTCCCAGGTGATTCCGGTGGCGATCCGCCGCTGGCGCAAGCACCCGCTGCGCACCTGGCGCAGTGGCGAATGGGCGCGCTTCAAGCAGCGTCTGCGTGAAACCCGCTACGACCTGGTGATCGACGCCCAGGGCCTGCTCAAGAGTGCCTGGCTGACGCGTTACGTCTCGGCGCCGGTGGCCGGTTTGGATCGCGATTCGGCGCGTGAGCCGCTGGCCAGTCACTTCTATGACCGCCGCTATACGGTACCCAGGGATCAGCATGCCCTGGAGCGTGTGCGCCAGCTGTTCGCCAAGGCGCTCGGTTACACGCTGCCGTCCGGTACCGGCGATTACGGCCTGAACCGTGCGGCTATGATGGATGCCGCCGCGCAGCCGTACTTGGTGTTCCTGCATGGCACCACCTGGGCCAGCAAGCATTGGCCGGAATCCGACTGGCGTGCGCTGGCCGAGCGCATGGACGAGCTGGGCTGGGCCGTACGCCTGCCCTGGGGCAACGAGACGGAGAAGGCACGTGCCGAGCGCATCGTCGCTGGGCTAACGCATGCCTCCGTGCTGCCAAAGCTCAACCTGGCCGGCGTAGCCAAGGTGATCGCCGGCGCCAGCGCCTGCGTCTCGGTCGACACCGGTCTCGGCCATCTGGCTGCGGCGCTGGATGTGCCGAATATTTCCCTCTACGGCCCGACCCAGCCCGGCAAGGTGGGCGCGTACGGTCGTAGCCAGATTCACCTGTGTGCCGGCGGTCCGAACGCCGGCAGCGGTGACCGTGACAAGCCCTGCTTCGATGGCCTCGGCGCCGAGCGCGTCGGCCTGGAACTGGAGGCGCTGCTGCTGGCGCCTCCCGGCACCCTTTAAGGAGCGGCTATGCAACTGGCCTTCGTTCTCTACAAGTACTTCCCGTTCGGCGGGCTGCAGCGCGATTTCATGCGTATCGCCCTGGAGTGCCAGGCGCGCGGCCATGCCATTCGCGTCTACACGCCGATCTGGGAAGGGGAAAACCCCGGCGGCTTCGACGTGCGCGTGGCGCCGGTGAGGGCGCTGTTCAATCACCGCCGCAACGAGAAATTCACGGCCTGGCTGCAGGCCGATCTGGCGCGCGACCCGGTCGACCGGGTGATCGGCTTCAACAAGATGCCGGGCCTGGATTTCTACTACGCCGCTGACGGCTGTTTCGAGGACAAGGCGCAGACCCTGCGCAACCCGATCTATCGCCGCTGGGGCCGCTACAAGCACTTCGCCGACTACGAACGAGCGGTGTTCGCACCCGAATCGAAGACCGAGATCCTGATGATCTCCGAAGTGCAGCAGCCGCTGTTCATCAAGCACTACAAGACCCCGCTGCAGCGCTTCCATCTGCTGCCGCCGGGCATCGCCTTTGATCGCCGCGCACCGGCCAATGCCGCCGAGATTCGCGCCGAATTCCGTCGCGAGTTCAAGCTGGCCGATGACGACCTGTTGCTGGTGCAGATCGGCTCCGGCTTCAAGACCAAGGGGCTGGATCGCAGTCTCAAGGCGCTGGCCTCGCTGCCGCGCGAGCTGCGCAAGCGCACGCGGCTAATCGCCATCGGCCAGGACGATCCCAAGCCCTTCCTGCTGCAGATCAAGGCGCTGGGTCTGTCCGACCAGGTGCAGATACTCAAGGGTCGCAGCGACATTCCGCGCTTCCTGCTCGGTGCCGATCTGCTGATCCATCCGGCTTATAACGAGAATACCGGCACCGTGCTGCTGGAGGCTCTGGTATCCGGCTTGCCGGTGCTGGTCACCGATGTCTGCGGTTATGCCCACTACATCGCCGACGCCGACTGCGGCCGCGTGCTGCCCAGCCCTTTCGAGCAGAACCATCTCAACCGCACCCTGGCCGACATGTTGGCTGACCCTGAGCGCCGCGCTTTCTGGAGCCGCAACGGCCTGCTCTATGCCGATAGCGCCGACCTGTATTCGATGCCGAAGAAGGCCGCCGACGTGATCCTCGCGGAGAGACGCGCGTGAAGCTGATTCTTGCCGAACCCTTCAAGAGCCTGTGGGTGGGGCGCGATGCCTTTGAGGCCGTCGAGGCGCTGCAGGGCCAGGTCTACCGCGAGCTGGAAGGCCGCCGCACCCTGCGCACCGAGGTCGACGGGCGTGGCTACTTCGTCAAGATCCACCGTGGCATCGGCTGGGGCGAGATCGCCAAGAACCTGCTCACGGCCAAGGCCCCGGTACTGGGCGCCGGCCAGGAATGGCAGGCCATTCAGCGTTTGACCGAAGCCAACGTGCCAACCATGACCGCCGTGGCCTACGGTGAGCGTGGCAGCAATCCGGCCAGCCAGCACTCGTTCATCATCACCGAGGAACTGGCGCCGACCGTCGACCTGGAGCAGCTCAGTCTCAATTGGGCTCAGCAGCCGCCGAAGCCGGCGCTCAAGTGGGCGCTGATCGAGCGAGTGGCGCAGATGACCGGCGAGATGCACCGCGCCGGAGTCAATCATCGCGACTGCTATATCTGCCACTTCCTGCTGCATACTGATCGGCCTATCCAGGCCAGCGACCTGCGCCTGTCGGTCATCGATCTGCACCGCGCCCAGGTGCGTGACGCAGTACCTCGCCGCTGGCGCGACAAGGACCTGGCGGCCCTGTACTTTTCGGCGCTGGATATCGGCCTGACCCGCCGCGACAAGCTGCGTTTTCTGCGCACCTACTTCCAGCGTCCGCTACGTGAGGTGCTGCGTGAAGAGGCAAGCCTGCTGGCCTGGCTGGAGCGCAAGGCGGCGAAACTGTATGAGCGTAAGCAGCGTTATGGGGATGCGCTCTGATGGCTAGCTGGAACCTGGCCCCCGAATATCGTGCGCTCGCAGCAGACTTCGGATCTCTCGAGGCTGTTTTTGCTATCGAAGGGGAGCGCTTGACCAAGGATCCACTGTCGGAGGTCGTGCGCATCGAGCGTGATGGTGTTCGCTATTACGTAAAGCGTTACTGGGGGGCGGGTAAAGGTCTGCGCCGTTATCTGGGGCGTCCGCGGGTCAAGGCCGAATGGCAGAACCTTAAATTGTTCGCCGGATGGGGCGTCCCTACCGCGCCTATTGTTGCGCATGGTCTTGAGCGCAAGGCAGGAGCGTTTGTGCGTGGTGCGCTGATCACGCGTGAGCTGGAGAATACAGTCGATCTTGCTGAAGTCGCCAACCGCCGGGATCTGCGCTTAGCTGATCGGGCATGGGTTCAAACCATCAGTCGGCAGTTGGCCAAGTGCACACGGACGCTGCACGATCACCACTTCACCCACAATGATCTGAAGTGGCGCAATCTGCTGGTCAACGACAAGGCCGAACTGTTCTTCATCGATTGCCCCACCGGCAGCTTCTGGTGGGGGCCCCTGTTGCGTTACCGCATCGTCAAGGACCTGGCCTGTCTGGACAAGGTCGCCAAGTACCACCTGTCGCGCACGCAACGCCTGCGTTTCTACCTGCAATACCGCCAGCGCAGTCGGTTGAGTCGCGGTGACAAGCAACGTGTCCGGCAAATCCTCAAGTTCTTCGAGGGACGTGAATGACGGATTTTATCGCGGCGCAGGATCGCGCCCTGCTCGAACGCCATGGGTTGGCCAGCTTCGATGCCTTGTGGGCGCTGAAGCTGGAGGCGGTGGACGAGCCCAATACCGAGCGTGGTGGCTGGAGTACGGTCTATCGTCTTGAGCTGGATGAGCGTGCCTTCTATCTCAAGCGGCAGAGCAATCATCTGACACGCAGCCTACTGCACCCTTTCGGTGAGCCGACCTTCGCCCGCGAGTTCCGCAATATTCGCCGTTATGCCGAGCTGAACATACCGGCCCTGCAGGCTGCTTTCTTTGCTGAGCGCCGAGTTCCGGGCGAGCGGCGTGCTGTTCTCCTGACCCGCGCATTGGACGGCTGGCAGGATCTGGATAGTTGGCTGCCCCGCTGGCACGAGCTCGATGCTCTGCATCGCGGGGCGATCCTGCGCGCCTGTGGTGAGCTGGCGCGACGTCTGCACCAGGCCGGGCAGATGCACGGTTGTTTCTACCCCAAGCATATCTTCCTGCGTGAACAGGGCGCTGGTGTCGAAGCGCAGTTGATCGATCTGGAGAAGACCCGGCCGCTGCTGCTGGGACGGCGTGATCGGATCAAGGATCTCGAACCGCTGTTGCGTCGCGCCAGAATCTGGAACGAGGCTGAAGTGCGTGAACTGTTGGCGGCCTATCTTGGCGGGGCGGCGGATGTCGACGCCTGGTGGCGCCGGCTCGGTGCGCGCCAGCGTAACAAGGAGGCACGGTGATGAGCTTGCGCGAGCTGAGCCAGGCAGGGCGCGCGCCGGTGCTGCCGTTGACGCTGGAGGTCGTCGGCGAGGCGCTCGTGCTTGAGCGGCTGCTGCGCGTCCTGCCGGGGCAGCGATACGTCGGCCTGGCCCGTTGGCAGGGCCGCCCCGTACTGGCCAAGGTGCTGGTGGGTGGCAAGGCGCAGCGGCATTTCCAGCGTGAGCTGGAGGGCGCCGAACGGATGGCGCGCCAGGGGCTGGTCACGCCGGAACTGCTGGCGCACGGATTCGTCGAGGGGCAGGGTGGCTGGCTGTTGTTCGAGTATCTGGATGGTGCCCAAAGTCTCTGGGAGGCCTGGCACGAGGTCGCGCAGCAGCCGCTGCTCGGCGATGGCCAGCAAGGGGTGCTGGCAGAAGCGCTGAGCGCCATCGGGCAGATGCATGCTCAGGGCCTGTGGCAGGACGACCTGCATCTGGACAACCTGCTGCGGCATGAGGGGAGCCTGTACCTGATCGATGGCGGCGGCGTGCGCTGGGAAACGCCGGGCCAGCCACTGTCCCGCGCGCGCGTGCTGGAAAACCTCGGCGTGTTCTTCGCACAACTGCCGGCTGAGCTGGATCCCTTTCTCGAAGAGCTGCTGATCCACTATCTGCTGGCCAATGGCGAGCACGCATTGCCTCTGGAAATGCTCCAGGCCGAGATCGCCAAGGTGCGTCGCTGGCGTCTGCGCGATTACCTGAAAAAAGCGGCGCGCGACTGCAGCCTGTTCGCCGCGCGCATCGGCGCCTTCGGCCTGCGCGTGGTGCGCCGCGAGGCCGAGGCGGACCTGCAGCCGCTGCTGCACGACCTGGATGCTCGCATCGAGGCCGGGCATATCTACAAGACCGGTGGCGCCGCCACGGTGGCGCGCGTCGAGCTCGATGGCCGGCCGCTGGTGGTCAAGCGCTACAACGTGAAGAGCTGGATGCACTGGCTCAAGCGCTTCTGGCGACCCAGCCGCGCGTGGCACAGCTGGATCGAAGGCAATCGCCTGGAGCTGCTCGGCATCGCCACGCCGCGTCCGTTGGTGGTGATCGAGCGGCGCTGGTGCTGGCTGCGGGGACGCGCATACCTGATTACCGACTATTGTGGCGGGCAGGATATAATTGCGCGTTTTGAGGCATACAAGCAGGCCATACCCCCGAAAAACGAGCTGCTGGCGCTGGATCGACTATTCGCTGCCCTGCTGCGCGAACGCATCAGCCACGGCGATTTCAAGGGGCATAACCTGTTCTGGGATGACGTGCAGGGCGCCTGGTCGCTGATCGACCTGGACGCCATGCGCCAGCATCGCAATGCGCGCAGTTTCGCCCGGGCCTACGCCCGCGACCGCGCCCGATTTTTACGCAACTGGCCGGCGGATTCCGCCCTGTACCAGTTGCTCGACCAACGTTTACCGCAGGTGCCCGGCACCTGCCCGAATTAGAGGCTCAAACCTGTGGCACTGACCATTCTCGGCCTGTCCGGCGCCCTCAGTCACGATCCGTCCGCCGCGCTGTATATCGACGGCAAGCTGATCGCGGCGGTCGAAGAGGAGCGCTTCGTGCGCGACAAGCATGCGAAGAACCGCATGCCCTACGAGTCGGCCAAGTTCTGCCTGGAACAAGCCGGGATCAAACCGTCGGACGTCGACGTGGTGGCGATTCCCTTCGCCCCCATCAGCATCTTCGAGAAGGCCCGCTGGCAGTACGCCAAGCGCTACGCCTACGCGCCGGATCGTGCCCTGGATGCGATCCTGTTCGGCAACCGTCGTTACAAGCGCTACAAGAAGCGCATCGAGTGGTGCCTGGTGCAGCTCGGCTTCGACCTGAAGAAGGTCAAGATCGAGCCGGTCGAGCACCACCTGGCACATGCCTCCAGCGCCTACCACTGCTCGGGCTTCAAGGAGAAGACCGCGATCCTCGGCATCGACGGCAAGGGCGAGTACGCCACCACCTTCTTCGGCTACGGCGAGAACGGCAAGATCCACAAGATCAAGGAATTCTACGATCCTGACTCGCTCGGCGGTCTCTACGGTGCGATCACCGAGTACCTGGGTTTCGAGATGCTCGATGGTGAGTTCAAGGTTATGGGCATGGCGCCTTATGGCGATGCCGCCAAGTACGACTTCTCGCGCCTGGCCAAGTTCGAGAATGGCGAGCTGATCATCAACACCGAGTACGCCAACGTCATCGGTTTCCGTCGCTACAAGGAAAACGGCAAGGGCTATTACTTCTCGCCCAAGCTGATCGAATGGCTCGGCCCGAAGCGTGAGGGCGATATCGCCGACGACCCTTACATCCACTACGCGGCCAGCATGCAGGCGCTGTTCGAGAAGCTGGCGCTGCAGATGATGGAGTACTACCTCGGCGACATCCTCAAGGAAACTGGCAAGATCGCCTTTGCTGGCGGCTGTGCACTGAACGTCAAGCTCAACCAGAAGATCATCGCCCGCGATGACGTCAAGGAACTGTTCGTGCAGCCGGCCTCTGGCGACGCGGGCACGGCTGTCGGCGCAGCTGCCTACGTCTCGCACAAGCGTGGCGTGCCGGTGGAGAAGATGGAGCACGTCTACCTCGGCCCCTCGTATAGCAACGAAGAGGTCATCGCCGCCTGTGCCAAACACCCGAACGCGCCTGTGTTCAAGCGCATCGACAACACCCCCGAGCGCATCGCCAGAATCATGGCCGACGGCAACCCGGTGGCCTGGTTCCAGGGGCGCATGGAGTTTGGCCCGCGTGCCCTCGGTGGCCGCTCGATCATCGGTTGCCCAAGCATTCCGGGTGTGGCTGACCGCATCAACGAGCAGATCAAGTTCCGCGAGCGCTGGAGACCCTTCTGCCCGTCCATGCTCGACACCGTGGCGCCGAAGATGCTCAAGGTCGATCACCCGAGCCCGTTCATGACCTTCACCTTCGAGGTGAACGAGGAGTGGAAAGAGCGCGTCAGCGAAGTGGTACATGAAGACGGCACCTCGCGCGCTCAGGTGTTGGAGCGTCGCTTCAATCCACGCTGGTACGACCTGATGCTGGAGCTGGAGAAGCTGACCGGCAATGGTGTCTCGCTGAATACCTCGCTCAACCGTCGTGGCGAGCCGATGATCTGCTCGCCCACCGACGCGCTGAACATGTTCTATGGCTCGGATCTGCAGTACCTGATCATGGAAGACATTCTTGTGATCAAGGACGGCAAGGATTGGTATGACAACGTCTGAACAGGCTGCTGACCAGCGGCAGCGCTGGGTTCTGCAGTTCTGCCATGGTTATGACGGCCCCTTTCTGGACTGCGCTCGGCAATACGCCGTGTTGTTCAAGGGCACGCCCTACAAGGTTTGCACCGTCTACCTGACTGGTAAGCCGTCAGCGGAGGTCGAGCGCGGCTCGGCTTCCGACGAGGTCATCTTTCTCGACTATTCCAGCGCGCAGGTGCGTGGTCTGAAACTAGGGGCAATCCGCGATTTCCGGCGTATCGCCGCCTCGCGCGACTTTGCCCTGTGCATCGCACACCGTTTCAAGCCGATCTATGTTGCCCTGCTCGGCAGCGACCTGCCGGTGATCGGCGTGCATCACGCCTTTGGCGACTACAAGCGTCGTTCACGCCAGCTGTTCGCCAACTTCTTTCGCAAGCGCCTGGCGTTGCTTGGCGTGTCCAACGCGGTGCGTGACGACATGCGCGCCTGCTTGCCCAGTTGGCCGGTCGAGCGCATCGAAACCCTCTACAACCGTATCGATGTCGAGGCCGTGCAGGCTGAACAGGTATCTCGGGAGGCTGCCCGTGAACATCTGGGCTTGCCGCAGGACGCCTGGGTGGTCGGCAACGTCGGCCGCCTGCACCCGGACAAGGATCAGGCCACGCTGATCCGTGGCTTCGCCCTGGCACTGCCGCAGCTGCCGGACGGCAGCTTGCTGGCGATCATGGGCACTGGTCGGCTGGAGTCTGCGCTCCGGGCGCTGGCGTTGGAACTGGGCGTCAGCGAGTCCGTGCGTTTTCTTGGGCAGGTAGCGAATGGACGGCGCTATTTCAAGGCCTTCGATGTCTTCGCGCTGACCTCCGATCATGAGCCGTTCGGCATGGTGTTGCTGGAGGCGATGGCCGCAGGAGTGCCAGTCATATGCAGCGATTGTGGTGGTGGTCGGGAGGTGGTGGATGGCGAAGGTTTGCTGGTCGCATTCGGTCAACCTGCCGCGTTGGCCGTGGCGCTTCGTGACTGTTCCGGGGGAGCGGTCGACCCTTCGTTATCTGCGCGTAGATTGAGTCTGTGCTTTAGTGATCAGGCAGCACGAGTGCGCTTCTGGGCGCTCGGTTGGCTGTTCCAATAACTTGTCTTGTTCTGATTGTATTCCCGGATCGTTACTGTGAGCCCTAGCATTTGCTTCATCATTCCGTATTTTGGGCGCTGGCCGTTCTGGATGCCTTTGTTCTTGGAAAGCTGCAGAAGTAATCCGGATATCGACTGGTTGCTATTCAGCGACTGTGGTGAGCCGGATAACTTGCCGGCCAATGTTCGTGTTGAGCCCGTGACGTATGTAGATTATTGCTCTCTGGTGTCGGAGCGCTTGGGTATAACGTTTACGCCGCATAACCCCTACAAGCTTTGTGACCTGAAACCTGCTCTTGGCTATATCCATAAGGAGCAGTTACGGGGATATGATTTTTGGGCGTTTGGCGATCTCGATCTGATCTACGGGCGCTTACGTCAGTACTTTTCTGACGAGCGACTTGCACGTTACGACCTTTACTCCACCCATGCTCGGCGTGTGTCGGGGCACTTGTGCCTGATTCGTAATACCGAGGTGATGCGTCGAGTGTTCATGCGTATGCCGTCTTGGCAGGAACGCTTGGGGGATCAAGAACATCATGCGCTTGACGAGGGCGCATTCAGTCGCCTGTTCTTATGGCGAAAGAATTTTCCAGAACCCCTTTTCAACTTGGTGGGGCGTTTCAACCCCTTGCGCCGACGTAGTGAGTTCGTTGAAGCATTCAGTACCCCAAACGGCTGTATACCTTGGATTGATGGTGGCTTTCGTTTTCCTCTTCGCTGGTTCTGGCGAGATGGCTGTCTGACTAACGATCAGAACGGTGATCGACAGTTTCCTTATTTTCACTTCGCCATATGGAAACGAGGTGAGTGGTCTGACAGGACGTCTCCCTCGCAGGAAGCGATGCAGGCATTGGCCGGTAAGCGAGCCTGGATAGTGAGTGAAGAAGGATTTGCGCAATGGCATTGAGTAAGGCGCGTCGCATCAAGGTTCTGCAGTTGCATCCAGACTACAACATCAAGACGCACGATTTTGCCGATTTGGGGGAGCAGATTTTTCATGCCCTGCCTTTGGAGCGCTTCGAGACGATCAATGCGTTTCTCCGAGGGCGGCCGACTACCGGTCAGCCCGAGAGTCGTGCTGAGCGTTCTGTCTATTTCGAGTTCTCCGATGCACAGCTCAAGGGTATGCGTATTCGTGCTATGTGGCGGCTATTTCAGTACTGCCGCAGTGAGCGCTTCGATGTAGTGATCTGTAATCGCTTCAAGCCCGTGAACATGATGCTGATGCTCAATCGCTGGCTCAAGATCCCCCTTTGTATCGGTATCGCCCATGGTTTTGGTGAATACGATCGGGCCTATCGTCGTCAGCAGACTGCCCGCCTGGTTAGCCCCGCTTGGCGTTTCGTGGGTGTTTCTCCTGCGGTTAAGCAGTACCTCCTGGATTGTCGGTGCGGCTTCACTCCTAACAATACCGTTGCGATAACCAATGCCATCGATATCGTGCAGGCCGAAAGTCTGCAGTTATCACGTGACCAGGCGCGTTCTCAGTTGGGGCTCGAGCCCAATGTGCGGATTGTCGGGGCATTGGGGCGACTGGTCCCGGTAAAGGGGCACATACATCTGATCCGTGCTTTTGCGCAGATTGCGCAGCGCTATCCGGACGTACAGCTGGCAATCATTGGGGCGGGGCGCGAGCACGACCGCTTGCTACAGGAGGTGGAGCTTCTTAGTTTGCAAGGGCGTATTCACTTGCTTGGCTTTCGAGATAACGCTCTGCGCTATGTTCGGGCGTTCGACATATGGGCCATGCCCTCTTTGGCGGAGGGCTTGGGTTTGGCGTTGCTTGAGGGGATGAGCGGGCGGCTACCAGTAATTGCGAGCGATGTCCCCGCCATGCTCCCGTTGATTCAGGGGGCTGGTGGTATCGCTGTCGCTCCGGCAGATGTCGAGGGATTGAGCAAAGCCTTGGATGAGTATCTTTCCCTCAGTGATGAGCAGCTTCGGATCAAGGGTGAACAGTCTTACAGCTACTTGAAAAGAGAGCACGATATTGACGTGTTTCGCCAGCAGTATCTGGAATTGATCGAATCTGCGCTGAACGAGGTGAGGAAATGACGGAGCAACTGCCATTGGTCACGGTGGTGATCGCTTCATACAACCATGCGCGCTACATCGAGCATTGCATCCTCAGCGTCGTGCAGCAGACATACCCAAATATCGAGTTGTTGGTTATCGATGACGGCTCCACGGACGACAGCGTGGCGCGAATCGAACGTCTGCAGCAAGAATATGGATTCGAGTTTCGTGTTCAGCAGAACAGGGGGTTGACGCATACGCTCAATGACGCGGTTTCACGTGCCCAAGGCAGCCTGATTGCTCCGTTCGGCTCGGATGACATCATGGTACCGGAGCGTATAGCCAAGCAGGTTGCTTACATGCGGGATAAGCCGGAAGTCGGGATCTGTGCCGGCAATATCGAGTTGATCGATTCGGACGGCCATCTCTTTCCTGAGTCTCGTCAGCGTCGAGATATAGCGTTTCGTCGACTGGATTTCGATGACGTGTTCATGGAGCGTAAACCCTATCCGCCGGCGCCTACGCTACTGTTTCGCAAAGAGGCGTTGGAGCGGGTCGGGGGGTTCGATCCTGAGATTCGGTTAGAGGATCTGCTTATCGAGCTCAAGATCACTCATGCAGGTTATTACATCGACTGTCTTGGCGAGGTGTTGGCCCAGTACCGCAAGCATGGCAGTAATTCCTCCAAGAACACCCCGTTCATGGTGGATAGCATTCTGCGTACTTATGCCTTGTTCAAGGACCACCCTCAATACGAATTCGTCAGGACTCGGTTCCTCAGTTCAATGTTCCTGAAGTGTTCCAATCGAGACCGTGATTACGCGCGGCAGTTGCTCAGGCAGATTCCGTTGCGTAAATGGAACAAGAAAACCTGGCGTGGATTGGGGCGTCTTCTTTTCTCGCCTCTGGAGAAGAACTGATCATGGGTTTCTGGGCAAGATTTCGAGAGCGTCGGAGCAAGCGTGCAATCCGTAAGCTACCGAAGCTGTATCGCGGTCAGGCCCGCTTTCTCCAGCGCTACCCACACTACTCGATAGGCGTAGGGAGCTATGGTCTACCCATAGTCCATGATTGGGGGGAGGGCGCTACGCTTCGCATAGGCGCATACACATCAATCGCTGAGCAGGTCGAAATATTCCTCGGTGGGCATCATCGTACCGAGTGGGTTACGACCTACCCGTTCCCGGTCATGATTGACGAGGCTGCGGAGATTACCGGCTATGCCTTCACTCGCGGTGATGTGGTGATTGGCAGTGATGTGTGGCTGTGTACTGGGGCAATGATTCTTTCTGGCGTGACGGTGGGCGATGGTGCAGTAGTCGCTGCTGGCGCCGTGGTGAGTCGAGATGTGGCTCCTTACTCGATCGTGGCTGGCAATCCAGCGAAGCACATTCGTTGGCGTTTCAGTGAGCCAGTCAGGGAGGCGCTCCTGGCAGCGAGATGGTGGGAATGGCCTGAAGACGAGGTGCGTAAGGTCAGTGCGCTGCTGTGCAGTGAGCGGCTGGATTCTTTTCTTGAGTACGTGGAGCGACGTGCTGCGTCACTCCGTCCTCAGTAGCAGCGCTTGAGCAAGGCGAGGGGCGTACTGGCAGTAGCCATCGCTGAAAGCGTCCCTGTGCAACTTGAACAACCACTCCTCGTCTTGTTCGTAGCGACGCATGTGCTTCAGATTGCGTTGGCGCATGCTCAGGTTGAGTGGGCGTCGTCCAAGCTTCATGTCAGCAACATCTATCAGGCCGAGGGAGCCATTAGGCAGCAGCAGTACGTTACCCAAGTGGATGGAGCGGAAATAGACGCCCTTCTCATGCAGGCGCGCCAGCAGTTGCCCGAACTGATTAATCAACAGGCATCGCTGTTCCGGCTGTGCCTGCTGCAGGGCCTGTCTCAGTGTTTCGCCCGGAAGCGGCCAATAGTGCACGGCAGTCCCGTTCACTTCGTCCTCTACGCGGTATACCTCGATTATCTGTGGCGCGATAAAACCCAGGTTCTGTAGTTGTCTGGCATTGTCTGCGAAGCGCTTGGCATAGGGCTTCAGGGTTTCGCTGGAAAACAGTCGACGTGTGCGAAATAGCTTCAGAAAGCTGCTGTCCTGCAGGCGAAGGACTTTGGGGCCGAGCCCGTCTTGCTCCAATACGCTGGAGTCGAGCATCAGTGCCTGCAGTTGTTCCTTTGAGAGACACTGCATCAAAGTGCGCGCTCCTGCTTGCGTCCGATACTCAGCGCCGCCACCAGTGCGAGCGGAATCCAAGTCAAGAACCAGTGTTCTTTGGGGCGGGGAAGAATTCCCCCTCCCTCAGTAAGGCCTGCGCCCAGTCCGTAAACAACCAGTGCGCCAGCGATGATGAAATACAAGTCACCGCGTCGTCGCCAGCAGGTCCAGAGAGCTACGCCGTGCATCAGAGCCCAGCAGAGGGCACCGACTACGCCGGTGTAATAGAGGACGCCTAGGAAGAAGCTATGAGGTTCGCTAAATGAGTAATGAGTACCGGGCACATTGATCGCGAGATGCGCATCGAAGCCGTGCCCGATCCATGGTTGCGAGCGTATCTGCTCCAGCGCCAATTGCCAGATTTCCAGGCGGTAGGATGTGCCTCGGTTAAGCAGGCTTTCAGGGAAGGCCAGCAGAAGGATAATCAACCCGCTAACGCCGGCTCCGGTCAGCAGGAGCGCGCGTTTGTTCCAGCAGCAAAGCGTCAGCCAGGCCGCCGTAAGTGCAGCTGCAACAAGTGGTGTACGGGAGCCCGTTGCAAGTAGAGTCATTGAGAGTACCGCCAGCGGAATCAGCGCGAAGCAGTAGTACCGCGACGAGGAGGTCATGACCCAGCCAAGCCATATCACGCAGAACAAGCCAAATACATGCGAGCTCAGCAGTGGGTTATCCAATGCCCCGCTACCTACCAGGCGAGCGCCGGGGGTGTAGTGGGTAGCGAAGTCGACTAATCCATATGCGGCTATAGGAATAATTGCCAGCGATGCCAGAGACAGCATCAATAGCAGGCGGGAGCAGTTGCGTTGGGCCATCAGCATGCAGGCGGTGAAAAGCATGAAGATATACAGCGGTCTCTTGGCTAGCGAGGCAAAGGAGTCTTCGGTGCCTGACCAGGAGATGCTGATCAGCGCCCAGGCTGAGAACGCAAGAAACAAAAGAGTGACGGGTTCACTCAGTTGCAGGGCAATCTGCTTGGGCTGCATCACGATCGCAATCAGCGCCGGCGCTGCGATCAGAGCATAGAAGAGCTTGTGATACTGGCTGCGATCATCCAGCCAGGTCAGACCGGTCAGCAAACAGAAATAGCCGATTGGTAAAATCCATTCGCTAATGAAGTTCGATGTATTGCGCGGCCATGCGCCCAAGGCAAGCGACATTTATCCTGTATCCCCAGATCCTGATTCGAGGCGCGATTCTACGGGATACCAGTAGATTTTTCGCGCATCCATGACGCGGGAGGGGCTGTGATAGTATTCGCCCCTGTTCTGGCTGCGGCATATTTCCATGACCGATACCTCTGCGGACCTTCAAGCCTCCTCCAGTTTGAAGATCTATTTTCGCCTACTACGATACGTCAGACCTTACATCGGTTTGTTCTTGCTCAGTCTGGCTGGCTTTC
This sequence comes from Pseudomonadota bacterium, assembly GCA_023431055.1. Lineage (GTDB taxonomy): Bacteria > Pseudomonadota > Gammaproteobacteria > Pseudomonadales > Pseudomonadaceae > Aquipseudomonas. Next base: position 20,097 of record JAEYXX010000166.1, on the reverse strand, counting down.
TGATTTTTGCCTCCACTCAGCCGATGCTGGGTTATATCCTTAAGTACTTCGTCGACGGATTGTCCAATCCAGATGCGAGCCTCTTTGCAGGCGTGCCCTGGTTGCTGGAGCATGCTCCATGGCTGGCACATTTAAAGCTGCTGCAGGCAGTGCCTCTGCTGATCGTGCTGATTGCCTTGTGGCAAGGCATTGGCTCTTTCCTGGGTAATTACTACTTGGCAAAGGTTTCCATGGGGCTGGTTCAGGACCTGCGTGTCGAGTTGTTCAACAACCTGTTGACGCTGCCCAACCGTTACTTCGACAACCACAATTCCGGTCATCTTATTTCGCGCATCACCTACAACGTGACCATGGTCACCGGTGCCGCCACCGACGCGATCAAGGTCGTGGTGCGCGAGGGGATGACGGTCATATTCCTGTTCGCCACCTTGCTGTGGATGAACTGGAAACTGACGCTGGTAATGGTGGCGATCCTGCCTGTGATCGGCCTGATGGTGACCAGCACCAGCAAGAAATTCCGCAAGCAGAGCAAGAAAATTCAAACCAGCATGGGCGATGTCACCCATGTTACCTCTGAGAGCATCCAGGGCTATCGCGTTGTGCGAAGTTTTGGTGGAGAGGACTACGAGAAGCAGCGTTTTCTGGGCGCCAGTGAGGAAAACAAGCTCAAGCAGTTGAAGATGGTGAAGACCAACGCTGTTTATACCCCGTCGCTGCAATTGGTGATCTACAGCGCCATGGCAGTGCTGATGTTCCTGGTGCTGTTGCTGCGCGGCGATGCCTCGGCAGGGGATCTCGTGGCTTACATCACCCTGGCAGGTTTGCTGCCCAAGCCCATTCGCCAGCTATCCGAGGTCAGCTCGACTATTCAGAAGGGCGTCGCCGGTGCCGAGAGCATCTTCGAACAGCTGGATGAGGCACCGGAAATTGATCGTGGCACTCAGGAGCGTGAGCGCATCAGCGGCCGGCTCGAGGTCCGTGGTCTGAGCTTCAGCTATCCAGGCTCGGAGAAGCCCGTGCTGGAGAACATTTCCTTCGTCGCCGAGCCTGGCCAGATGGTGGCGCTGGTCGGCCGTTCCGGCAGCGGCAAGTCGACCCTGGCCAACCTGATTCCGCGTTTCTATCACCATGAGCAGGGGCAGATCCTGCTCGATGGGGTGGATGTGGAGGATTACACCCTTCGTAACCTGCGCCGCCATATCGCTCTGGTCACCCAGCACGTCACCCTGTTCAACGATACGGTGCGCAACAATATCGCTTATGGCGACTTGGCCGGTGCACCACTTGAAGCCGTGCAGCAGGCGGCCGCCGATGCCTATGCTGCCGAGTTCATCGAGAAGATGCCGCAAGGCTATGACACCCTGGTCGGCGAGAACGGCGTGCTGCTATCCGGCGGGCAGCGTCAGCGCCTGGCTATTGCCCGTGCGCTGCTCAAGGATGCGCCGCTGTTGATTCTCGACGAGGCCACCTCGGCGCTGGACACAGAGTCCGAGCGGCATATACAGGCCGCGCTGGATCAGGTGATGCAGGGCCGTACCACCCTGGTTATCGCGCACCGCCTGACCACCATCGAGAAGGCCGATCTGATTCTGGTGATGGATCAGGGGCAGATTGTCGAGCGCGGCAATCACGCCGAGTTGCTGGCACAGAATGGCTACTACGCCAGACTGCATGCCAAGCAGTTCGAGGACGGCGACGAGTCCGTCGTAGCTGAGCTGAACACCTGATGCTGAATCGTCTGCAATTCTGGCGTGAGCGCGGCTGGACGCCAATCAATGCGGCTGACTACGCCGAGGCCTGGGCGCGCTTCGGTGGCAGCGTTGCCACTCACCCCGAGGTGGTGGCACGGCTGGCCGATCTGGCCGGTATCCCGGTGCGCTATCTGGGATGGCAGTCAGGTGGTGAGCTAAAAGCTGCTATCCCGACCTGGGGGCGGCACCTGGCCCTGTCCAAGGATGTGCTCAAACAGCAGGGCAAGCGTGGCCTGTTCGACCTGGGCAATGCCGAGATCATCCTGCCGCTGGCTGCCGAGGCGCATGTGCCGTTGCGTCATCGGGTGCGCTACCTGTCCGAGCTCAATGCCGCTCAACTTACCGGCATCAGCGAGCAGCCCGAAGGGCTGGCATTGGCCCGTGAGCCGGAGCAGTACAGCAAGAAGTTCCGCTACAACCAGCGTCGTGAACAGCGTTTGCTGGAGGAGGCGGGCGGGGTGATCCGGCCGATGCTGGAGCTGACGCCCGAGGAACAGGCGCGCATCTACGCCGATCTGTTCCAGCGCCGCTGGGGCTTCGCGGCCACCGGCAAGGATCATCTGGGCGAAGTGTTCGGCTTGCTGCGCGAGTTCATGACCGGTGCGCTGATCTATCTCAACGACGAGCCGGTGGCGATCCAGGTGCTCTATCGCGTCGAGGCGCCGCAATGGGTCAGCCTGGAATACATCAACGGTGGGGTCGACCCGCAGCAGCGCGAGTTCAGCCCCGGCAGCGTGCTCAGCTTCGTCAATACGCAGAGTGAATGGGAGCATGCGCGAGCGCTGGGTAAGCCGCTGCGCTACTCCTTCGGCCGCGCCGACCGCGAATACAAGGATCGCTGGTGCAACCGGGTGCCGGTCTATCAGGTGTGAGGCGATGAACGGACGCAAGCAACAACTGCTCAGGCGCCACCGGCGCAACAAGCGCATCGCCCTGTTGATGGCACTGCTGGCTCTGCTGCTGCTAGGGGTACTCGTCGCCTGGTGGCTGCCGCCTCTGCTGCTGGTGCTGGGTTGGGTGGCACACGAGGCCTGGTTTGCCGATCACCTGTTCTATTCGCCGCGCGACGACTATCGCTATGACTTTCCCGATGACTGTCTGAGTGTGCCGGCGCGCATCGAGCAAGGCGTCCTGTATGTCGAGGAGGGGCTGGAGGGCCGTGACACGCAGCTCCTCGAGCTGCGTCTGACGGCAACATGGCTCGGGCGCTGGCTCGACCCGCATGTTCTGCTCGGCGATGACCGTCAGGATTTCGAGCGCGGCGTTGCCGGGCGTCGTTACCTCAATTTATCCGGGCAGCAGGCGAACGGGCTAAGCATCGTTCCACGGTTTTGCCGAATAAATGGCGAGCTGCGCCTGCACGCTATGCATAACCCGGACTTCAGTAAGCAACGCATGCTGATCATCGCACCGCATGCCGATGACGCCGAACTGGCTGCCTTCGGTCAGTACAGTCGCTCGCACGAGGCGGCCATCGTCACCCTAACCCAGGGCGAGATCGAAGCCGAGCATTACCAGCGACTGGGTCTGGGCAAGGCCGCCGCTGCGCGTCTCAAGGGGCGCCTGCGCGCCTGGGACAGCCTGGCCGCGCCGCTCTGGGGCGGCGTATCGCAGGCGCGCTGCGTACAGCTTGGCTACTACTGCCTGCAGTTGCCGGCCATGGCCGAGCAGCCCGACAAACCCTTCGGCTCACGTGAGTCCGGCGAGAGCGATATCCGCAGCGTGCGTGCCCACAACCCCTTGCGCTTGCCCGCTGATGCCGATGGTCAGCCAACCTGGCACAACCTGATCGCCGATCTGGCTGCCGTGATCGATCATTATCGGCCTGAGGTGCTGCTTACCCCGCACCCTGAGCTGGACCCGCATCATGATCATGTCGCCAGCACCCGCGCCGTGCTCCAAGCCTGCGAACGCAGCAGCTGGCAGCCGCAAACCCTGTTGCTCTACGCCAACCACCTGCATGACAACGACCGCTGGCCGATGGGGCCGGCGGGCAATGGCATTGCCCTGCCTCCGGCTATCGCTGCACTGCCTGCTGATCGGCTGTGGAGTCCGTCGCTCGACGCCGAGCGGCAACTCGACAAGGCCATGGCACTTGGCATGCAGCATGACCTGCAAGGCCCACTGCCCCTGAAAAGGCGCTTGCGCCGGTTAATTCAGCGAGTACTGGTCGGGCGGCGCTGGCCTGCCACCGGCGAAGATGAATTCTTTCGCAAGGCCGTGCGCCGCCATGAGTTGTTCTGGATGCGCTCGCGCTGAGCCTTGCCAATCCCTCATGTTATGATTTTTTCCGTTTTTCTCCCCTTCTGGAGCCACCATGAAACTGACCATGCCCCGCTATGACCAAGCCGCCGTACTGGTGGTGGGCGATGTGATGCTCGATCGCTACTGGCATGGCGGCACCTCGCGGATTTCCCCGGAAGCCCCGGTGCCCGTGGTGCGTGTCGACCAGATCGAGGACCGCCCAGGCGGCGCTGCCAACGTGGCGTTGAATATCGCGGCGCTCGGTGCGCGCGCCCTGCTGGTTGGTGTAACCGGCGAAGACGAAGCCGCCGAAAGTTTGAGCGACAGCCTCAGTGGTGCCGGCGTGGAAACCCACTTCCAGCGCCTCGACGACCAGCCGACCATCGTCAAGCTGCGGGTCATGAGCCGTCACCAGCAATTGCTGCGCATGGATTTCGAGGAGCCTTTCAATACCGATACCGCCGCTCTGGCGCGTGATGTCGATGCGCTGCTGGCGGGGGTCAAGGTGCTGGTGCTCTCGGACTACGGCAAGGGCGCGCTGCAGAATCATCAGGCGCTGATCCAGGCCGCGCGCAAGAAGGGCATCCCGGTGCTGGCCGACCCGAAGGGCAAGGACTTCTCGATCTACCGTGGCGCCAGCCTGATCACGCCGAATCTGCACGAGTTCGAAACCATAGTCGGTGGCTGTGCCGATGAGGCCGAGCTGGTCAGCAAGGGCGCCAGGCTGATGCGTGAACTGGAGTTGGGTGCGCTGCTGGTCACTCGTGGCGAGCACGGCATGACCCTGCTGCGCCCCGAACATGCGCCGCTGCATCTGCCGGCCCGGGCCCGCGAAGTGTTCGACGTCACCGGCGCCGGTGATACGGTGATCTCCACCCTGGCTGCCTCCATCGCAGCCGGCGAAGAGCTGCCAAATGCCGTGGCATTGGCCAACCTGGCTGCCGGCATCGTCGTCGGCAAGCTGGGCACGGCCGCCATCAGTGCGCCGGAGTTGCGCCGCGCGGTGCAGCGCGAGGAGGGCTCCGAGCGCGGCGTGCTGAGCCTGGATCAGTTGCTGATCGCCATCGAGGACGCCCGCGCCCATGGCGAGAAGATTGTCTTCACCAATGGCTGCTTCGACATCCTCCACGCGGGGCACGTGACCTACCTGGAGCAGGCGCGCGCCCAGGGCGATCGCCTTGTCGTGGCGATCAACGATGATGCCTCGGTCAGCCGCCTGAAAGGGCCAGGCCGACCGATAAATGCGGTTGACCGCCGTATGGCCGTGTTGGCCGGCCTCGGTGCGGTGGACTGGGTGGTGAGCTTCAGCGAGGACACGCCCGAGCGCCTGCTCAAGCAGGTGCAGCCGGATGTGCTGGTCAAGGGGGGCGATTACGGCGTTGACCAGGTCGTCGGCGCCGATATCGTCCAGGCCTATGGCGGCGAAGTGCGCGTGCTTGGGCTGGTGGAGAACAGCTCCACCACCGCCATCGTCGAGAAGATCCGCAGCAAGTAACGCATTGCCTATGGCATCGCCCGTCGGCTCTGGTGTGCGCAGTGTCTGTCAGTTGGCAGCAGAGAATCGTTCGGGCGCACACTGAAAGCGCCTGTATGCCCATACAGGTGGGCATACAGGCGGCGCCCCACTCAGGCTCCCGCGTTTGCGGGAGTGACGTTGAATGGATGGGGGATATTCCTAGAAACGGAAGACTTCGGTATCGATCTTGATCGGTTCTGCCACCGGAATCTTCGGCCCGGGCGTGTCGGGCTCGCTTGGCTTGGCCTTGGCCACAGGTGCCCTCTTGCGTGGTGCTTCCGGAGTCGGCTCAGCCGCCGCGACAGGTGCAATGGCCACCGCCAGCTCCGCCGCCAGGCGATGCAGCAGAATGCTCTGCGCCTTGACCTGCTCGGCCAGTGGGCCGCCATGCGCTTCTTCCAGACGGATCAGTCGGCTGTCGCGCAGTTGACCGCGGCGATCGAGCAGGCGCCATTGCGCTTCCAGTACGGCAGGCTGGGTCGGGCCGGAGTCCAGGCGGGTAATGGTCAGCATGACCTGGGCATCGGCGCTGAAGCCGGGTGCAGCAGGCGCCAGCACCAGGCGCTGGCTATCCAGGCGCCAGGCCAGCTGGCGCAGCATCTGCTGATCGATGTCATTGGCCAGGCCGCTGGCCCAGCGAGCGTTCTGCGCGGCAACCAGGCTGCCATCGGCCTGGCGCTGCAGCAGGTGCTGCTGGCGCAGGTAGTCGGCCACGCTGATCGGACCGACCAGCACGGTTACACCGTTATCCCGGGTCGGCGTCACGGCTTCGCCGCTATCGAGTTGGTATAGGGGCACCGGCTTCTGCTCAAGCAGGCTGCAACCGCTCAGCACGAGCAAGGCGGTCAGAAGCAGGGCCAGAGGGCGTACTACAGTCATCATCAATTCCAGGCAGCCGCTTGTGGGGCAGCAGCACATCGATCCCATATCATGCAGGGGTCATGGATGACCCAGGGCGCGTATCATCCGTCAAACCGCGCTACGACTCCAGCCTTGACTGCTTGCCGGTAGCGCGGATATCCCGGATGAACGGGGGCGTTGCCGACGCTATTCCACCAGAAGCTGGTCGACGCGCTGGAAGCCGCGCGGTAGCTTGTTGCCACGGCGGCCGCGCTCGCCCTTGTAGTGCTCGAGGTCGTCGGCTTTGAGTGTCAGGGTACGCTTTCCGGCCTGCAAAACCAAACTCGAACCGCTGGGCAGCACGGCCAGATCGGTCAGATATTCCTCGCGCGAGGCCACGCGCTCGCCTGGAATACCGATGATCTTGTTGCCCTTGCCTTTGCCCAGTTGCGGCAGATCGGTGACCTTGAACAGCAGCAGGCGGCCTTCGGTCGTCACCGCTGCCAGCCAGTCGTCTTCCAGGTTGGTGACCGGTTTGGGAGCAACCACCTTGGCGCCGTTGGGTAGGCTGAGCAGCGCCTTGCCGGCCTTGTTCTTGGCCTGCAGGTCCTCGCCCTTGACCACGAAGCCGTAGCCGGCGTCGGAGGCGATCACGTACAGCGCGCTGTCTTCCGGCAGCATCACGCATTCGAAGGTCGCGCCCGGCGGCGGGGTGAGGCGGCCGGTGAGCGGTTCGCCCTGGCCACGCGCTGACGGCAGGCTGTGGGCAGCGAGTGAATAGCTGCGGCCGGTGGAGTCGATAAACACTGCGTACTGGTTCGAGCGTCCGGGCGCGGCGGCCTTGAAGCCGTCGCCGGCCTTGTAGGACAGGCCCGTGGCGTCGATGTCATGGCCCTTGGCGCAGCGCACCCAGCCCTTTTCCGAAAGCACCACGGTGACCGGCTCGGTCGGCATCAGCTCGGTTTCCGAGAGTGCCTTGGCCTCGGCGCGGGCGACGATCGGCGAGCGACGGTCGTCGCCGTACTTCTCGGCGTCCTCGAGAATCTCCTTGCGCACCAGCTTCTTCAGCTTGGCTTCGCTGCCGAGCAGGGCCAGCAGCTTCTCGCGTTCCTTGGCCAGCTCGTCCTGCTCGCCGCGGATCTTCATCTCCTCCAGGCGCGCCAGCTGACGCAGGCGGGTGTCGAGGATGTAGTCGGCCTGCACGTCGGTGAGGCCGAAGGTGTCCATCAATACCGGCTTGGGCGAATCCTCGGTGCGGATGATGCGTATCACTTCATCCAGGTTGAGGAAGGCGATCAGCAAGCCTTCCAACAGGTGCAGACGCTTTTCCACCTTGTCCAGGCGGAACTGCAGGCGACGACGCACGGTGCCGACGCGGTACACCAGCCACTCGCTGAGCAGGGTGCGCAGGTCCTTGACCTGTGGCTTGCCGTCGAGGCCGATGACGTTGGTGTTGACCCGGTAGCTGGACTCCAGATCGGTGGTGGCGAACAGGTGGGTCATCAGCTCGTCGGCATCGACGCGGTTGGAGCGCGGGATGATGACGATGCGGGTCGGGTTCTCGTGGTCCGACTCGTCGCGCAGGTCGGCGACCATCGGCAGCTTCTTGGCCTGCATCTGTGCGGCGATCTGCTCCAGTACCTTGGCCCCGGAGACCTGGTGCGGCAGTGCGGTGACGACGATGTCGCCGTCCTCGACGCGATAGACGGCGCGCATGCGCACCGAGCCGCGGCCGCTCTCGTAGATCTTCAGCAGGTCGGCCTTGGGCGTGATGACCTCGGCTTCGGTGGGGAAGTCCGGGCCCTGGATATGCTCGCACAGCTGCTCGACCGTGGCACCGGGCTCGTCCAGCAGGCGCACGCAGGCGGCAGCGACTTCACGCAGATTGTGCGGCGGCACGTCGGTGGCCATGCCCACGGCGATGCCGGTGGTGCCATTGAGCAGCAGGTTGGGCAGGCGCGCCGGCAGCGTCGCCGGCTCGTTCAGGGTGCCGTCGAAGTTCGGCACCCAGTCGACGGTGCCCTGGCCAAGCTCGGACAGCAGTACTTCCGAGTAACGCGATAGGCGCGCCTCGGTGTAGCGCATGGCGGCGAAGGATTTGGGATCGTCCGGCGCACCCCAGTTGCCCTGGCCGTCGACCAGGGTGTAGCGATAGGAGAACGGCTGCGCCATCAGCACCATGGCTTCGTAGCAGGCGCTGTCGCCGTGCGGGTGGAACTTGCCGAGCACGTCGCCGACGGTGCGCGCGGACTTCTTGTGCTTGGAATCGGCGTCCAGGCCCAGCTCGCTCATGGCGTAGACGATACGGCGCTGCACCGGCTTCAGGCCGTCGCCGATATGCGGCAGGGCGCGGTCCATGATCACGTACATGGAGTAGTTGAGATAAGCCTGCTCGGTGAAGTCGGCGAGTGACCGGCGTTCAACGCCTTCCAGGCTCAAATCGAGGGATTCGCTCATGCGGGCCTCATTGCAAGGTTGATTGGCGCAGCACCAGGGTGCCGCCCTTCTGACTGAATTCGAGTTGTTTCAGGGCGCTCATGCCCAGCAGGATCTCGTCGCCGTCCATGCCTGGGGCGATCAGCGCGGAAACGTCATGCAGGACGATGTCGCCCAACTGCAGACGCTCCAGACGCGTGCGGTGTGCCGTGGCGAGGCCGTTGGCGGTGCGGATCTGTACCGGCGCGCCGGCCTGCAGACCGAGGTCGCGGGCGACCTGGCTGGGAATCGCCACCTGGGTGGCGCCGGTATCGAGCAGGAAGGTCACGTCCTGTCCATCGATCTGCCCATTGACCACGTAGTGGCCCTGGCGGCTGCTGGCCAGGCTCACTTCGACGAAACCATCGCCATGTAGCGACTGCGGCGTCTGGTTCGGGTTGCGCTGGCGATCTTCCCAGTTGCCGAAGAAATGCGTGGCCAGCAGCAGGCCGGCACCCCAGGCGAGCACCCACATCACGCGTCCGGCACGGCGGCCGGGCGTCTGCTCGCTCACGGGCGCCGGCTCCAGCCGCCCTTGGGCGCAGCGAAACGCCAGACGACGGGGCGTTCTTCACCATCGGCGCGGGTCTGGCTGCCGTTGTCGACGCCGATCCAGGCGCCGTCCTTGTCGATCCACAGCGCTTCGGCCATGCCATAGTTGGGCGTGTAGCGGCGTGGCTCGGTCAGTGCCTCGGCGGCGAATGACCAGCAGATATCCGCAATACCGTCGCTCAGGGTGCGGCGGCAGATGCGATGAGCCTGACGTTCCAGGGTGAAGAGTTTCTCGCCGAAATAGGTCAGGCCGGAGAAGTCGCGAGGGGCCGAATGGCCGCCGAGTGCCTGCGGGGAGGGTTCATCACCGCTTTCGCTGGTCAGCACGCAACCGCCCGTGCAGCGCCAACTGCTGCCGCGCCGATGCAATACGGTCAGGCCGCGACGACGCTGTTCCGCTGCCAGCCACAAGCGCTCGCCTGCCGGGTCGATGGCGATGCCTTCGAAACCCTGGTTGAAATGCAGCAGCATGCCGCTGGCGCGCGCCTGGCGTACCAGGCCGCTGGGCAGGTTGAGCCACTGCGCGTTGCCGTTGCTGCTTACCTGCAGCACGGCGGCGCGGGTTTCGCTGACCAGGTAGCGATTGCCCTGGGCGTCGCACGACAGCCCCTCGAAATCCAGCTTGCCGCCGCGCACCATGCCTGCGGCCCAGTTGCGCATGCGCAGGCCCCAAGGCAGGGCGCTCTCGGGTGGTTCCGGGGCGACGAAGGTTTCCGCTTCGGCGCGCAGCAGGTTGTCTTCGCGGTGCAATTGATAGAGGCGATCGTCATCGCGGTCGGAAACCGCCCACAGCGTCTCGCCGCACATCGCCAGGCCGGACAGATTGCCGCTGGGCATGTCCGTGACCGGATATTCGGCCTGCAACTGCAGTTCTTCCAGCACCACTGGCTCGGCATTCGCGACGCCGGCCAACAGACCGAGTGCAAGGAGATGATTACGCATCAGGCCAGTACCTCGGCCAGGTTGCCCTTGGTTTCCAGCCAGTTCTTGCGGTCACCGGCGCGTTTCTTGGCCAGCAACATGTCCATCACTTCGCGGGTGCCCTCGAAATCGTCCAGGGTCAGTTGCACCAGGCGCCGGGTGTTGGGGTCCATGGTGGTTTCGCGCAGCTGCGGCGGATTCATCTCGCCGAGGCCCTTGAAGCGGGTGACCTGCGGCTTGCCACGGCGTTTCTCGGCCACCAGGCGGTCGAGGATTCCGTCGCGCTCGGCGTCGTCCAGGGCGTAGAAGATCTCCTTGCCCAGGTCGATGCGGTACAGCGGCGGCATGGCCACGTAGACGTGGCCGGCATCCACCAGCGTGCGGAAGTGACGGACGAACAGCGCGCAGAGCAGGGTGGCGATGTGCAGGCCGTCGGAGTCGGCGTCGGCGAGGATGCAGATCTTGCCGTAGCGCAGCCCGGAGAGGTCGCTCGAGCCCGGGTCGATGCCGATGGCCACGGCGATGTCGTGCACTTCCTGGCTGGCCAGCACTTCGCTGCCGTCCACTTCCCAGGTGTTCAGGATCTTGCCGCGTAGCGGCATGATGGCCTGGAACTCCTTGTCGCGCGCCTGCTTGGCGCTACCGCCGGCCGAGTCGCCCTCGACCAGGAACAGCTCGCAGCGCAGCGGGTTCTGCCCCGCGCAGTCGGCCAGCTTGCCGGGCAGCGCCGGGCCCTGGGTGACCTTCTTGCGCTCGACTTTCTTGCCGGCCTTGAGACGGCGGCCGGCGTTGCTGATGGCCAGTTCGGCCAGTTGCAGACCGGTTTCCGGGTTGGCGTTGAGCCACAGGCTGAAGGCGTCCTTGACCACGCCGGAGACGAAGGCCGCCGCCTCGCGAGACGACAGGCGTTCCTTGGTCTGGCCAGAGAACTGCGCGTCCTGCATCTTCATCGAGAGGACGAAGGCGATGCGTTCCCAGACGTCTTCCGGTGCGAGCTTGACGCCACGCGGCAGCAGGTTGCGGAACTCGCAGAACTCGCGCATTGCATCGAGCAGACCCTGGCGCAGGCCGTTGACGTGGGTGCCGCCCTGCGCGGTGGGGATCAGGTTGACGTAGCTCTCCTGCACCGCATCGCCGCCTTCGGGCAGCCACAGCAGGGCCCAGTCCACCGCCTCCTTGTTGCCGGCCAGGCTGCCGACGAAAGGCTCGGCGGGCAGGCGCTCGAACTCGCTGACGGCATCGACCAGGTAGGAGCGCAGGCCGTCCTCGTAATGCCACTCGACCTTCTCGCCGGCGGCCTTGTCCTCGAAGGTGACGGAGAGGCCGGGGCACAGCACGGCCTTGGCCTTGAGCACGTGCTTGAGGCGGCTGACCGAGAACTTGAAGGAGTCGAAGTACTTGGCGTCCGGCCAGAAGTGCACGCTGGTGCCGGTGTTGCGCTTGCCGACCGTGCCAATGACTTCCAGCTCGCTGGCCTTGAAACCATCGGCGAAGCTCATCTGGTACTCGTTGCCGTCACGCTTGACGGTAACCACCACGCGGGTCGACAGGGCATTGACCACGCTGATGCCGACGCCGTGCAGGCCGCCGGAGAACTGGTAGTTCTTGTTGCTGAACTTGCCGCCGGCATGCAGCTTGGTGAGGATCAGCTCGACCCCCGGCACGCCTTCTTCCGGGTGGATATCCACCGGCATACCGCGGCCGTCGTCGATCACTTCCAGCGAGTTGTCCTCGTGGAGGATCACCTGGATCGACTTGGCGTGCCCGGCCAGGGCCTCGTCGACGCTGTTGTCGATGACTTCCTGAGCCAGGTGGTTGGGGCGTGTGGTGTCGGTGTACATGCCCGGGCGCTTGCGCACCGGGTCGAGGCCGGAAAGGACTTCGATGGCGTCTGCGTTATAGGCGTTCTGCTGGGCCATAGGGTCTCTTGTTCGTCAATTGAATGCGGAAAAGTCGGTATCACGCCAGAGTGTGGCGTTAATACCGGCAAAAGCGAAGAGGGTTGGCAGGCGTTCGGCAAACCCCTGGAAACCGTGATCGCCACCGGCCTGGATGCGCAGGGCGCAGGCGCGGTAGTAACGCTCGGCGTCGCGGTAGTCGAGGGTTTCGTCGCCGGTCTGCAGCCACACCTGATAACGGGTCGGGTCACTCGGTGCCGGGACTTCGAGTTCGGCCAGGGCGTGGACGTGATCTTCGGTCAGGTCCCAGGTCTCGTCGCTGTAGTAGTTCTTCTGCGGGCCCAGGTAGCCATCGAAGCGCAGGTGCGGCTTTACGGCTGGGTTGATCAGCAGCGCCTTGAGCCCATGCTGTTCGGCCAGGTAAGTGGCGTAATAGCCGCCCAGCGAGCTGCCCACCAGCACCGGCGCGCCGAGTTCGCTGATCAGCGCCTGCAACTGGGCGATGGCCTGGCGCGGATGATGATGCAGGGCCGGCACGCGCAACTGCTTTTCCAGGCCGAGATCGGCCATGGCGCGGCTCAGCTGGCTGGCCTTGTGCGAGGCTGGCGAGCTGTTCAGGCCGTGTATATAGAGGATGGATGCGGTCATGGAGCGGGAGGCTACTACAAAAAGCGGCGGTAGGCTTCAGGCGGGCAGGCTACAGGCAAGAGCAAAGCGCTTTTCCTGCGGCCTGAGGCCTGCAGGCTGTGGCCTCAATAGCCCTTGACGCTGTAATCCACTTCGAAATGGATGCCGGTGACGCGCGAGACGCTGGTCTCCAGCTTGCCGTCGTCATGCAGGCGCAACCAGCGGTAACCCGGGGCCTCGCTGCCGACCTGGAAGTCTTCGCTGCCAGGGGCGAACTGCACGCAGGTCGATGGCGAGGCGATCAGGCGCAGGTTGCCGCGCATCTGGTCGAACTCCTGGTGGACGTGGCCCCAGAGCACGGCTCGGGCCTGCGGATGGCAATCGAGGATGGCGAACAGGGCATCAGCGTTGCGCAAGCCAATGGGGTCCATCCACTTGCAGCCGATCGGCACCGGATGATGGTGCAGGCAGATCAGATGATGGCGTTGCGGCGCTTCGCCGAGGGCGCGCTCCAGGAGCGCCAACTGGCTTTCGGCGAGGAAGCCGGGCACCGCGCCGGGAATCGACGAATCGAGCATGATGACCCGCCAGGCACCAATGTCGAATACCGGCTCCAGCAGCGGCGTGCCAGTGCAGACCGCCTGCATGGGTGGCATTTCGTCATGGTTGCCGGCGAGCCAGCGTACGGGCGCGCCGAGCGAGTCGGTCAGGCTGCGAAAGCGCTCATAGGATGCCTGGCTGCCGTCCTGAGAGAGGTCGCCGGTGGCCAGGATCAGGTCGATGCCGGGCTGTTCCTGCTGCATCTGTTCTATTACCCGGCGCAAGCTGTCGCAGGTATCCATACCCAGCAGCTTGCCGCCCGCTTCGGCGAACAAATGGCTGTCGGACAACTGCACCAGCAGTACCGAAGAGTCAGCTGTGGATGTAGGCAGGCTCGGCAAGACCGTCTCCTAGAGCGCAAACGACTGAATTATGGTGGTTGCCGCGACAAAGGGAAAACCCAGGAAGCGGACGCAGATCACAGAAAAACGTCTGGAGCGCCCTTTGGCCCTCTTTGTCGATGAGCTACCGGGGATTAACGGTACAACGCCGCCTGGCGGTCATACAGCGAAAAAGCGCGATCTACGCTCTACATCACCGGTTGCGGCTCGTGCCCACAGCTCAGACAGTGGCTCAGCCACTCACCGAGGAACAGGTTGAGCTGGCTTTTTTCGTCCGGTTGATGCATCGCCGCATTGGGGTAGGGATAGCGAATATGCAGGCGACGGGCATTTTCGGCACTCACCACTTCGGCCATGCGCGCATCGTGATAGACCCGCACCTGCAGTTGCGGCACCGGCAGCCAGGGCAGGCTGTGCTCCTGGCGAACGCACAGGGTGGTGGTATAGGGGCAGCTTTCCAGCACTTCCAGGGCCAGCACGCCGAGCAGGTGCTCGCCCTGGCTCAGGGCGACACGGCGGCTTTCCGTACGTTCGCGCATGTGCGGCAGCAGGCGCATCAGCCGTGCATAGTTGGCCTCGCAAGCTGCTTGCAGCTCGACCAGGTCGACCCGATAGCGCTCGCGAAGCAGATTCACGACCACATTCCCCGCACTTCGTCGCGGTTCAGTGCCAGCCATTGCAGAGCGATGATGCTCGCCGCGTTATTGATGCGGCCGTCGCCTAACGCTGCCAGGGCGTCGGCCAGTGGCATCACGTGCACGCGAATGTCCTCGCCTTCCTCCGGCAGCCCATGCACGCCGCCGGCACCGCTGCTGTCGCAGCGGCCAAGGAACAGGTGGACGAACTCGTCGGAGCCGCCAGGGGAAGGGAAATACTGGGTGATCGGCCAGAGTGGGCCAAGAATCAGATCGGCCTCTTCGACCGCTTCGCGCCGCGCAACTTCCTCGGGCTGTTCATCCTTGTCGATCAGTCCGGCGACCAGCTCCAGCAGCCAGGGATTGGCCGCCTTGTCCATGGCACCAACGCGGAACTGCTCGATCAGCACCACCTCATCGCGTTGCGGATCGTACGGCAACACGCAGACGGCATCGTGACGCACGAACAGCTCACGGGTCAGCTGCGGGCCCATGTTGCCGGCGAACTGGCGATGGCGCAGCTTGATCCGGTCGAGGCGATAGAAGCCGCGAAAGCAGTTCTCGCGCTCGATGATGTCGATGTCGTCTTTGTTCATTGCACTCCCCAGATGGTCGTAACGGGCCTAACCACGGCCCGTTACCCGTCACACTAGCGAGCATAGTGCCGCCAGATCAAGCTTCCATGACGGCCCGTCACACGCGCTGATAGAGCTGGCTGCCCTGCGCCTTGAACTCCTCGGCCTTGGCCTGCATGCCCTGCTCGGCCTCCAGGTCGACGGCGTCGATACGCTGTTCCTTGGCGTAGTCACGAACCTCCTGGGTGATCTTCATCGAGCAGAACTTCGGCCCGCACATGGAGCAGAAGTGCGCCACCTTGGCCGAGTCCTTGGGCAAGGTTTCGTCGTGGAAGGCACGCGCGGTGTCCGGGTCCAGACCCAGGTTGAACTGATCTTCCCAGCGGAATTCGAAGCGCGCCTTGCTCAGCGCGTTGTCGCGAATCTGCGCGCCCGGGTGACCTTTCGCGAGGTCAGCGGCATGCGCGGCGATCTTGTAGGTGATGATGCCGGTCTTCACGTCATCCTTGTTCGGCAGGCCCAGGTGCTCCTTGGGTGTGACGTAGCAGAGCATGGCGCAGCCAAACCAGCCGATCATCGCCGCGCCGATGCCGCTGGTGATGTGGTCGTAGCCGGGGGCGATGTCGGTGGTCAGCGGGCCGAGGGTGTAGAACGGCGCCTCGTCGCAGCATTCCAGCTGCTTGTCCATGTTCTCCTTGATCAGCTGCATCGGTACGTGGCCGGGGCCCTCGATCATGCACTGCACGTCGTGTTTCCAGGCGATCTTGGTCAGCTCGCCGAGGGTCTCCAGCTCACCGAACTGCGCGGCGTCGTTGGCGTCGGCGATGGAGCCGGGGCGCAGGCCGTCACCCAGGGAGAAGGACACGTCGTAGGCCTTCATGATTTCGCAGATGTCTTCGAAATGGGTGTAGAGGAAGTTCTCCTTGTGATGCGCCAGGCACCACTTGGCCATGATCGAGCCGCCGCGCGAAACGATGCCGGTGACACGCTTGGCGGTCAGCGGCACGTAGCGCAGCAGCACGCCGGCGTGGATGGTGAAGTAGTCCACGCCCTGTTCGGCTTGTTCGATCAGGGTGTCGCGGAACAGCTCCCAGGTCAGGTCCTCGGCGATGCCGCCGACCTTTTCCAGCGCCTGGTAGATGGGCACGGTGCCGATCGGCACCGGCGAGTTGCGGATGATCCACTCGCGGGTCTCGTGGATGTGCTTTCCGGTGGACAGGTCCATCACCGTGTCCGAACCCCAGCGGATGCCCCAGGTCAGCTTGGCCACTTCTTCCTCGATGGAGGAGCCCAGGGCGCTGTTGCCGATATTGCCGTTGATCTTCACCAGGAAGTTGCGGCCGATGATCATCGGCTCCAGCTCCACGTGGTTGATGTTGGCGGGGATGATGGCGCGGCCGCGGGCTACTTCGCTGCGCACGAACTCGGGGGTGATTTCCTTCGGAATGCTGGCGCCAAAGCTGTGGCCGGCGTGCTGCTCATTGAGCAGGCCAGCCTCGCGCGCTTCGGCCAGCTTCATGTTCTCGCGGATGGCGACGAACTCCATCTCCGGCGTGATGATGCCTTTTTTGGCGTAGTGCATCTGGCTGACGTTGTGCCCGGCCTTGGCCCGGCGCGGGTTGCGCACATGGGCGAAGCGCATGGCCGACAGCTCGGCGTCGTTGAGGCGGCGCTGGCCGAACTCGGAGGACAGGCCCGGCAGCTTCTCGGTGTCGCCGCGATCCTCGATCCAGGCGCTGCGCACGTCGGCCAGGCCCTTGCGCACGTCGATGGTGACGTTCGGATCGGTGTAGGGGCCGGAGGTGTCGTAGACGGTGACCGGGGCGTTGATCTCGCCACCGAAGTCTGTGGGTGTCACGTCCAGGCTGATCTCGCGCATCGGCACGCGAATGTCAGGGCGCGAGCCTTGTACGTAGACTTTCTGCGAACGGGGGAAGGGTTGCACCGACTGCTGGTCGACCTGTGCCGACTCACTCAGATTCTTTTGTTGTTGTGCGCTCATCAAGGCTCTCTCCGGGATAGATGTCGGAGTTGGAACCTGAGCGGACGAAGGGCGCGAGATGCACCATGGGCGGTGCCGAGAGGACTCGCCGGTATGCTGGCGAGGACATCTTGTTCCCTACGCAGGCCTTAACCTGATCAGGTTCAACGGGATCCGGCAGCTGCCAATCTCAGCCCCGCATATGGGGCACCCCGACAAGAACTCGGGCAGTCTAAACAAGCTGGGGGGAGAAAACCAACCCGGCGGTCACTCGAGATCGACCCGTGCGTCGGAAAGCGACCGCTATCGCCACATCGCGCGGATTGTTGCAGGCGCGCAACATAGCTTGCCGCACGCTAGACTTATGCCGCTCGCGGCGCGCTTGACCCCCGCCTGTGGCGCCCCGTAGCCTTGCCGATTACCGCCTATTCAAGGATCGACATCCATCATGTTGCGCAGACTTTCCCTGGCAATCGCCGTGGCCGCCGCTTCGGTGGGCCTGGTTCAGGCCGAAGAGGCCCCGCTGTCGAGCAAGACCGACCTGGTCACCGTGTATCAGGAAGCGGCGAGAAACAACGCCGATATCGCCGCCGCGCGCGCCGATTATCAGGCCCGCCGCGAAGTGGTACCGCAGGCGCGAGCCGGCCTGTTGCCCAACCTGTCTGCCGGCGCCAACTACGGTGACACGCGCACCGAAGTCGATTCGCCCAGTGCCACTGTCTCGCGCAGTGGTCTGGTGTATCAGGCCAACCTCAGCCAGCCACTGTTTCGCGCCGACCGCTGGTTCCAGCTGCAGGCGGCCGAGGCTACCAGCGAGCAAGCTGCGCTTGAACTGTCCGCTACCGAGCAGAACCTGATCCTGCAGAGCGCCGAGACCTACTTCGCCGTGCTGCGTGCTCAGGACAATTTGGCGTCCACCAGAGCCGAGGAAGCGGCCTTCAAGCGTCAGCTGGATCAGGCCAACGAGCGTTTCGATGTCGGTCTTTCCGACAAGACCGATGTGCTCGAAGCGCAGGCCGGGTTCGACACCGCTCGGGCCAACCGCCTGCTCGCCGAACGTGCGGTGGATGATGCCTTCGAAGCCCTGGTGACCCTGACCAATCGCGATTATGTGGCGGTCGAAGGCATCGTCCACACCCTGCCGGTGCTGGCGCCGACGCCGAACGATGCCAAGTCCTGGGTCGATACCGCCGCGGCGCAGAACCTCAACCTGCAGGCCAGCCTGTACGCCGTGACGGCCGCCGAAGAGAGCTTGCGCCAGCGCAAGGCCGGCCATGCGCCGACCCTCGACGCCGTGGCCAGCTATCAGAAGGGCGATAACGACAGCCTGGGCTTCACCAACTCTGGTTCGTCGCTGTCGCCGCGCTACAGTGGTGATGTCTCGCAGCGTTCCATCGGCCTGCAGCTGAACATCCCGATCTACAGCGGCGGCCTGACCAGCTCGCAGGTGCGCGAGGCCTACCAGCGTCTCGGGCAGACTGAGCAGCTGCGCGAAAGCCTGCGTCGCCAGGTGGTGCAAAACACCCGCAACCTGTTCCGCGCGGTGAACACCGATGTGGAAACCGTGCAGGCGCGTCGTCAGTCGATCATTTCCAACCAGAGTGCGCTGGAGGCCACCGAGATCGGCTATCAGGTCGGCACGCGCAATATCGTCGACGTGCTCGATGCCCAGCGTCAGCTGTACAGCGCCGTGCGCAACTACAACGATGCGCGCTACGACTACATCCTCAACAACCTGCGCCTGAAGCAGGCCGCTGGCACCCTCAGCCCGGCCGACCTGGAAGCGCTGGGCAGCTTCCTCAAACCGGATTACAACCCGGACAAGGATTTCCTGCCACCGGATCTGGCTTCTGCCGCCGAAGCACGCCTGCAGAACAATCAGGATTTCTGAGTCGTTCGCCAGGAATCAAAAGCCCGACATGAGTCGGGCTTTTTTGTTTGTGGCATTTGTCCCGCGCAGGGCGTTCTGCGCGGCGTGTTTGGCTGTGCGTAAGTACCCTGCCTGTGGCAGCCGTAACCGGATGCAATCCGGGGCCACTGAGGGTTACATCAGACGGCGCAACCCCTCCAGCAGCCGCTCCAGCGCGCCTTGATTGGCCTTGAGTACGGCAAGGCCGGCCTGGCTCATGCGCTGCATCTCGCCAGGCTCTTCCAGCAGCGTCGCAAGCCTGCCTGCCAACTGCTGGGCAGTTTCCACTTCGCTCAGGGCACCGGCTTCGCGCAGTTGCGCGGCGATTTCCAGGAAGTTGAACAGGTGCGGGCCGCTCAGCACAGGCTTACCCAGTGCCGCCGGCTCCAAAAGATTGTGGCCGCCGTTGGCTACCAGGCTGCCGCCGACGAAGGCGATATCCGCCAGGGCGTAGAGAAACAGCAGCTCACCCATGGTGTCGCCCAGCAGCACCTGATCGCTGGTTTGCACGGCTTCTCCCGTGGAGCGGCGGCGAGTGGTCAGCGCTTGGCTGATGCAGAGCTCATGCACCGTGTTGAAACGCTCGGGATGACGCGGTACCAGGATCAGCAGGGCATCCGGGCGAGACTTCAGCAACTGGTGATGGGCGGCGAGGATGATCTCGTCCTCGCCGGCGTGGGTGCTGGCGGCGATCCATATCGGTCGAGTCGTGGCCTGCCATTGCTGGCGCAGGGCATCTGCGCGTTGCAGCAGTTCAGCATCGATCTTCAGGTCGAACTTGATCGAGCCGGTCACCTTCACGCACTCGGAGCGGGCACCCAGATCGAGAAAACGCTCGGCTTCGGCCTGGGTCTGCACGGCGATCAGCGACAGTTCGGCGAGCATCGGTGCGGTGAGCCTGGCAAAGCGTGCATAGCCGCGCGCCGAGCGTTCGGACAGGCGCGCATTGGCCAGGGCGACGGGAACGCCGCGTTTGGCGCACTGGTGGATATGGTTCGGCCACAGCTCGGTTTCCATCACCACGGCCAGGCGCGGCTGGGTGTGATCGAGAAAGCGCGCGGCGGCCCAGGGCATGTCGTAGGGCAGGTAGCAGTGCTGCACGCTATCGCCGAACAGCGCCTGGATGCGCTCGGAGCCGGTCGGGGTCATGCAGGTCACGGTGATCGGCAGTTCCGGGTAGCGCGCCTGCAACGCGCGAATCATTGGTGCGGCGGCGATGCTTTCACCTACCG
>JAEYXX010000116.1 GCA_023431055.1 Pseudomonadota bacterium | reverse complement strand
CAGCAGGGCCAGCGACAGCAGCAATCGGTACAAGGCAGTGGGCATGGTGAAGCCCCTTCATCAATGGGCAAATGGATGACGCGTTGGGTGGATCGCCGCGCGGGCCCGGCCCGCCGTGCCGGCGGGTTGGTGGACAAGAAAGACGTTGCCCACCCTACGGCGCTGGCAGGGCGTGCTGGGGTCTTAGTTACCCACCACCGCGTAATCCGGCTTCTTGTCGTTGCCGGGGATGTACGGGCTCCACGGCTGGGCGCGCAGCGGGCCTTCGGTCTGCCAGACCACCGAGAACTGACCGTCTTCCTGCACTTCGCCGATCATCACCGGCTTGTGCAGGTGGTGGTTCTTTTCCATGGTCAGGGTGTAACCGCTCGGCGCGGGGAAGGTCTGGCCGTAGAGGGCCTGACGCACCTTGTCCACGTCGGTGGTGCCGGCCTTCTCGACCGCCTGCGCCCACAGGTGGATGCCCACGTAGGTGGCTTCCATCGGGTCGTTGGTCACCGCCTTGTCGGCGTTCGGCAGGCCCTTGGCCTTGGCGTAGGCCTTCCACTTCTTCACGAAGGCGGCGTTGACCGGGTTCTCCACGGACTGGAAGTAGTTCCAGGCGGCCAGGTGGCCGACCAGCGGCTTGGTGTCGATGCCGCGCAGTTCTTCTTCACCCACGGAGAAGGCCACCACCGGCACCTCGGTGGCTTCCAGGCCCTGGTTGGCCAGTTCCTTGTAGAACGGCACGTTGGAGTCGCCGTTCACAGTGGAAACCACGGCAGTCTTGCCGCCCGCGGAGAACTTCTTGATGTTGGCGACGATGGTTTGATAGTCGCTGTGACCGAAGGGGGTGTAGACCTCTTCGATGTCCTTGTCGGCGATGCCCTTGCTGTGTAGGAAGGCACGCAGGATCTTGTTGGTGGTGCGCGGGTAGACGTAGTCGGT
This sequence comes from Pseudomonadota bacterium, assembly GCA_023431055.1. Lineage (GTDB taxonomy): Bacteria > Pseudomonadota > Gammaproteobacteria > Pseudomonadales > Pseudomonadaceae > Aquipseudomonas. Next base: position 58,160 of record JAEYXX010000116.1, on the reverse strand, counting down.
GCCGAGCAGGAAGAAGCGCTTGGCGGCGCCGCCGTCTTCGCTGAGCAGGTATTCCACCGCCGGGATGGCCTGCTGGTTTGGCGCTGCACCGGTGTAGAACACGTTCGGCGACATCTCTTCGCCTTCGTACTGCACCGGGTAGAACAGCAGGCCGTTGAGCTCTTCATAGACCGGCAGCACCGATTTACGCGACACGCTGGTCCAGCAGCCGAAGGTCACCGCGACCTTGTCCTGGGTCAGCAATTGACGGCCACGCTCGGCGAACAGCGGCCAATTGGAGGCCGGGTCGACCACCACCGGCTCGAGCTGCTTGCCGAGCACGCCGCCCTTGGCGTTGATCTCGTCGATGGTCATCAGCGCCATGTCTTTCAGCGAGGTTTCGGAAATGGCCATGGTGCCGGACAGCGAGTGCAGGATGCCGACCTTGATGGTTTCGGCGGCCTGGATGGACCAGCTCAGGCCCATGGCGGCGATGGAAGCGGAAAGGGTAAAGGCCTTGATCAGGCTGCGACGTTGCATGGTGCGATCTCCATTCACAATTGTGAGTAAGTGGACAGCGTTGTTATTGGTCAGGCAGTGAAGGTCATGGCCCGGTTATTCCGGCATCGGCTCTACGCGCTTGCGAGCGCCGTACAGCTTGTGCAAGGTGATCGAATGCACCTCTGCCTTGCTGACCTCTATATGAGCCTTGAGCAATTGCTGTGCCTCTTCTGAGCGACGGGTCAGGATTGCCTCGAGAATTTGCTGGTGTTCGGCATAGGTCAGGTCGATGCGTCGGGCCTGAGTGAAATCCAGCCGCCTTAGAATGCGGATCTTCTCGCTGACATCGCGGTGCACTCTGGCCATTTCGCGATTGCCGGCGGCTTCCAGCAACTGGCAATGAAAGGCTTCGTCGAGTCGCGAGACAGCGCTGCCGTCTTGCAGTTGCTCGTTCTTTCGCACCATCCAGGTGCGTGCAAGATCCTGCAGTGCAGGCGGATGTTCGTCCTTGGGGCGCTGGCAAAGTCGGCGTACGGCGTCGAGTTCGAGGACGATGCGCAGCTCGCACAATTCATCGAATTGCACGAAATCCAGTGGGCGAACCTGCCAGCCGCTGCGAAAGTGCACGTCGAGAAAACCCTCGCGTTGCAGGCGATGTAGCGCCTGGCGCACTGGCGTGCGGCTGGCTGCCATGCGCTCGGCGACCTGGCCTTCGGAGAAGCGGTCGCCAGGCATCAGGCGGAACTCGAAGATATCGTCCTTGAGCTGCGCGTAGATTCGCTCGGCCAGGCTCTGCGGACGCTCAGCAGCACGAGGCATGACTGTGCTCAGGCCTTGGTACTGGCGATGAACGCGCGCCAGCCACCAAAGCTGGTGATGTCGCGCGCGCCATCCAGCGCATAGGGCTCGCAGATGAAGCCCTTGACCCAACGGCCGTCGGCCAGCTCCAGGTTGCCGATACCCAGCGGTGGCGGGATCTCGGCGACGAACTCGCCGAAGCGCGCCTGCGGCATGTCCCACAGCTCGACGATGATCGCCGCGCCGTCTTCGGCGACCCGTGCCAGGCCCGGCTTGGGCGGCACGGTGCCGGGCAGGGCATAGAGGCGGTAATGCGCGGCGCTGGTGGTCTGTTCCACCAGCACGGCGTCGCGGGTGCTGAGCTGGAAGTTCAGCGGCATGCCGGTCAGGTGCGCGCCGACTACGGCGACGCGGATGCAGCCCGGCGCTGGTTTATCGCTGGCGGTTTGCGCTGGCAGCGGCTTGCCAGTGGCGCCCAGCGGCAGATCGACTGCCTGCTGCCAGCGCTGACCGAAGGCCGCCAGTGCCTGGTCATGCCAGGCTGGGGCGAGCAGGGTGATGCCGGCCGGTAGACCGTCGGCGCGCAGGCCAGCCGGCACCGCCAGGGCGGCCAGGTCGGCGAGGTTGGTGAAGTTGGTGTAGGTGCCGAACTGGCTGTTGAACAGCACAGGTTCCGCGTCCATCTCGGTCAGGGTGCGGATGGTTGGTGAGGTCGGTACCACCATGGCGTCGAAGCCGGCCAGGGCGTCGTTGATCACGCGGCTCAGCTCGGCGCGAATGTATTCGGCCTTGTAGGCGTCGCAGGCGCTGTACTTGTGGCCGTTTTCGACGATGCCGCGCACCACCGGGTTGATGTGCTCGGGGTTCACGCCTTCCACCGCGACGGTGCGTTCGGCGACCCAGGGGCCGTAGTAGAGCTGCTCGGCCAGTTGCTGGAAGGGCGCGAAATCGATCTCCACCAGCTCGGCGCCCAGTTCGCGCAGTTTGCCCAGGGCGGCCTCATAGGCGGTCTGGTTCTGGCTGTCGCCGAAGAACTCGGGGGTGGCCGGCACGGCCAGACGCGGCTGGGCCGGCATGCCGACCTTGGCGCTGTTCGGGTTCTTGCGGCTGTAGGCATCGGCAGCGTCATAGCCGCCAGCGATATTGGCCACGGCCAGGGCATCGCTGACAGTCAGGGCGAACACCGAGATGCAGTCGACCGTGCGGCAGGCCGGTACCAGGCCGGTATTGGGCAGCCAGCCCTTGGTCGGCTTGAGCCCGACGATATTGTTGAAACCAGCCGGCACGCGGCCCGAGCCGGCGGTGTCGGTGCCCAGTGAGAAGGGCACCAGACCACGGGCGACCACACTGGCCGAGCCGGAGCTGGAACCGCCACTGACGTAAGCCGGGTTGAAGCTGTTGGGCACCGCGCCATGGGGTGAGCGGGTGCCGACCAGGCCGGTGGCGAACTGGTCGAGGTTGGTCTTGCCAATAAGGATGGCGCCAGCGGCGCGCAGGCGGGCGACCACGGTAGCGTCGGCCTGGGCCTGGTAGGCGAACTCGGGGCAGGCCGCCGTGGTCGGCCAGCCGGCGGCGTCGATATTGTCCTTGATGGCGAAGGGCACGCCGTACAGCGGCAGCTTGCTCAGATCGCCGGCGGCGTTTTCCAGCGTACAGGTCAGTGTATCGAGTTGAGCGTTCAGTTGAGCTTCGCTGGCCAGGGCGATCCAGGCGCTGTCATCGCTGCGCAGTTCCAGGCGCAGGGCGTGCAGCAGCTCGGCAGGGGATTGGCCGTCACGGTAGGCCTGTTGCCATTGCGCGAGGGTGAAAGCGATAGGTGCGTTGGACATGCTTCGAGATTCCATCTTGTATCCAAGTTGGAATCGCTAGAGCAATGAGGATGCCAGGTCTTATAAAGCCTTATTTTTCAGCTGCTTATGAGTTTTATGAGGCGCGAGAAAAGCGCTGGGTCGGTTGCATTGCACCGAGCTAGAGCGTTGTTGCAAGCATATGGTGCAGAAGGAGCGGCGTAGCCCGGATGAAATCCGGGGCAGGTCATACGCTTGTCGCGGCGTTACGGCACCAGGTAATTCTTCACCCCGGTGAAGATGATCTGCGCGGCCAGGGCGCAGACGAACAGGCCCATCAAACGGCTGACGATCTGCAGCCCCTGGTCGCCGAGCAGGCGCTCGAACTGGTTGGACAGGTACAGCACCACACCCACGGTGAGGCTGGCGAGGAAGATCGCCGCCACCGCCACCAGCTTGTCGTCCCAGTGCGGCTGGCTGGCGCCCATCAGCAGCAGCGCACCGATGGTGCCGGGGCCGACGGTCAGGGGGATGGTCAACGGCACGATGGTCACGTCCTGCTGCACGTTGTCGCTCTGCACCGCCGACTTGCCCTGGGCCATGCCGAGGGCGGAGATGAACAGCACCGAGCCTGCGCCGATGCGGAAGGCGTCGATGGTGATGCCGAACAGGGTGAAGATGTGCTTGCCGAACAGATAGAGCAGCACGCTGGCGATCAGCGTGGCCAGCGCCACCTTCCAGGCCAGGCGCTTGCGTTCCTTGAGGGTGTAGCCGCGACTGAGGCCGATAAAGCAGGAGAGGACGAAGAAGGGGCTGTAGAGCACCAGCATCTTCAGGTACAGGCTGAACAACTCGGACGCCATGGCGGCAGGCTCGCAGAAAGGCAGAGAAGGTAAATAAGACTATCAGTGTGGCAGCGCGTCACGCTGGCGGCGCAGCTCGCGCTCGGCGATCCAGTGTTCGATCAGCTCGCGCAGCTGCGACAGCTCCACCGGCTTGGACATGTGACCGTCCATGCCCACGGCGCGCGCGCGTTCCTTGTGTTCGCTCAAGATATGCGCGGTCAGCGCCACCACCGGCGTGCGCGGACGTTTCTCGCTCTTTTCCCAGGCACGCAGCTGTTCGGTGGCAGAGAAACCATCGAGCACCGGCATCTCGCAATCCATCAGCACCAGATCGTAGGGCTGCGCCTTCATCGCGCTGAGGGCTTCCTCGCCGTTGCTGGCGGTGTCGGGCTTGAGGTTGAGCTTGCCGAGCATGCCGCGAATCACCTTGGTGGAGATGCTGTTGTCCTCGGCCACCAGAATGCGGAAGTCGGCCGGCACGTTCAGCGGCGTACTCACCGGCGTCGGCGCGGCCTGGGCCGGGGTGTCGTTGGGACGTTGGGCCAGCTCGTCGGCCAGGGTGGTCTTGAGCGTGTAGCCGGCCACCGGCTTGGCCAGGATGCGCTTGATCCCGGCGTTGCGTGCGATCACCTTGCTCGGCGCATTGCTGATGCCGGTGAGCATGATGATCAGAATGTCGTGATTGAGGCTCGGGTCTTCCTTGATCTTGGCCGCCAGTTGCATGCCGGTCATGCCGGGCATGTCCTGGTCGAGCAGCACCGCATCGAAGTACTCGCGCATGTGCGCCTTGGTGCGCAGTAGCGCCAGAGCTTCCTTGCCGGAAGGGACGGCACTGACCTGCATGCCCCAGGCGTTGCACTGCTGCATCAGTACCTTGCGGCAGGTGTCGTTGTCGTCCACCACCAGCAGGCGCGCACCCTGTAGCGGGCTGTCGAGGTCGGTTTCCGGCTGTTCCAGGCGGGCGGCGTCCAGCGGCAGGGTCAGCCACAGGGTAGTGCCCTGGTTACCGCTGCCCTGGATGCCGAACTCGCCGCCCATCAGGCGCACCAGCTGGCGCGCGATGATCAGGCCGAGGCGTCCGCCCAGTTGCGTGGCGGCAAGGAAGTCACGGCTCTGCAGTTCGGCGTTGAGCAGCGCGTCGCGTTCCTCCGGCAGCAGTGGGCGGCCACTGTCCTGCACGGCGACGCGCAGGTGATGCTGACCGTCGCTGCTGTCCAGCGCCGCGACCAGCAGGATCTCGCCTTCGTCGGTCTGCTTGAAGGCGTTGTCCAGCAGGCTCAACAGGGCCTGGCGCAGGCGCGTGGGGTCGCCGCTTATCACGCGCGGGACTTGCGGCTGGATGAAGCTGATCAGCTCCACCTTCTGCTGCTCGGCCTTGGCGCGGAAGATATCCAGGCAATCCTCGATCAGCGCGCCGAGGTCGAACTGCACGTCGTCCAGCTCGATCTGCCCGGATTCCAGCTTGGAAATGTCGAGAATTTCGTTGATCAGGGTAAGCAGCTCGTTGCCCGAACTGTGGATGGTCTGCACGTAGTCGCGTTGCTTGGCCGACAACGGTGTGCCCAGCAGCAGCTCGGTCATGCCCAGCACGCCGTTCATGGGCGTGCGGATCTCGTGGCTAATCTTGGCCAGGAACTCGGCCTTGGCCCGCAGCTCGGCGCTGCTGGCGGCCATGGCGGTGCGCTCGTGCAGGGTGTCGCGCTGGATCTGCCGTTGGCGTTCGGTCAATGACACGCTGAGGATCAGTCCGGCCAGGGTGGCGACGCTGAACACACCGAGCACCAGCCAGCCTGGATTGAGCTGGTCGAAACCGAGCAGCACGGGTACGAAGAAACCGAAACCGAGGTTGAACACTATCATGCCGACGGTGATCAGGCGCGCCGGCTGATAGCCCGAGCGCCAGTGCAGCGCGCTCACCAGCAGCAGGTTGATCGCGCTCAGGGCCACCAGCAGGTAGACCAGCGAGCTGTACCAGAGCAGACCGGTGGCGGCGATGCACAGGGCGTAGACCAGAATCAGCAGGGCATTGCCCTGCAACAGGCGATTGAGCGGGCTGTGCTGTACTGGCGTGCCGTGCATGAAGCTCAGGCCAAAGGCCAGGGCGCTGAAGGCAGCGAACAGGGCAGAAAGGTCGGCGATCAGGGACTGGTTGTAGCCCAGGCTGGGCAGCCACTGGGCGAAGATGCCGAGGTTGGCCGACGAGCATACGGCCAGGCCGATGTTCACCCCGGCCAGCCACAGACCACTGGCGCTGCGGCTGTAGATGAAGCGGATGAGGTTGTACAGGGTCAGCAGCAGCAGGGCGCCGAAGAGCATGCCGTAGAGGTAGGCGGGCTTTTCCAGGCTGACCAGCTCGGCCTGATCCATCACCTTGAACCAGGTCATCAGCGGGTGGTTGGAAGTCAGGCGGACATAGGCGACGCGGGCCTGGCCGTCATTCGGCAACGGCATCAGGTAGAAGCGCGACGGTAGCGGTCGCGAGTCCAGCGGCATGGCTTCGCCGGTGTGCAGGTTCTGCTCCAGCTGGCCGTCTTTGAGCAGGTAGTAATCGAGGTACTGCACCCGTGGCGAGAAGATCCACAGCCAGGCCGGCTGCTCCTGTGGCTCCAACTCGGCACGAAGCCAGACGGCGTGATCACTGGGCGGGAAGGTGAAGGATTGTTTGTTCAGCGGCTTGAACTGCTGGCGCTGGGCACGTACCTCCTCCAGGCCCAGGCGGGCGCTGGCGTCGACCAGATAGGACCAGGCGTGTGCGTTTTGCGAGGCGGTGTTCGCAGTCGCTGTCAGGGCAAGGCCGAGCAACAGCAAACTGGCGAGTAATCCGATGGCAATCCTGAGCCGACGCACGGGCAAAATCCTTCTAAATGAGTGGCCGGATTATAGCCAGGCATTTGTTCGCGGGAATACGGCGCGGCGGGGCTTTTTATGCCTGTCGTGCCGTATTCCCTGAGCGGCCTCAGCCTTCGCCGCGCTCGCGTGCAATGGCCCGATAGCCGATGTCGTTGCGATGGAACATGCCGTTCCAGCGAATCTTCTCGGCCAGGCGGTACGCCTGCTGCTGGGCATCGGCGACGCTGGCACCGATGGCGGTGGCGCAGAGCACGCGACCGCCGGCGGTGACGATCTGGCCGTCTTTCAGCGCAGTGCCGGCGTGGAACACCTTGCCGTCGAGCTTGGCGGCTTCCTCCAGACCTTCGATCACGTCACCCTTGGAGTAGTCGCCCGGGTAGCCGCCAGCGGCCAGCACCACGCCCACGGTCGGACGCGGGTCCCAGGTCGCTTCGACCTTGTCCAGCGCCTTGGCCAGCGCGGCCTCGACCAGCAGCACCAGGGAGCTTTCCAGGCGGCACATGATCGGCTGGGTTTCCGGGTCGCCGAAGCGGCAGTTGAATTCGATGACTTTGGGCGCGCCGGATTTGTCGATCATCAGGCCGGCGTAGAGGAAGCCGGTGTAGACGTTGCCTTCGCTGGCCATGCCGCGCACGGTGGGGTAGATCACCTCGTCCATCACGCGCTTGTGTACTTCGGCGGTGACCACCGGAGCCGGCGAATAGGCGCCCATGCCGCCGGTGTTCGGGCCACTGTCGCCATCGCCGACGCGCTTGTGGTCCTGGCTGGTGGCCATCGGCAGCACGTTCTCGCCATCGACCATGACGATGAAGCTGGCTTCCTCGCCATCGAGGAATTCCTCGATCACCACGCGCGAGCCCGCGTCACCGAAAGCGTTGCCGGCGAGCATGTCGCGCACGGCGTCTTCGGCCTCACTCAGGGTCATGGCGACGATCACGCCTTTGCCTGCGGCCAGGCCGTCGGCCTTGATCACGATGGGCGCACCTTTTTCGCGCAGGTAGGCCAGCGCCGGCTCGATCTCGGTGAAGTTCTGGTAGTCGGCGGTGGGAATCTTGTGCCGGGCCAGGAAATCCTTGGTGAAGGCCTTGGAGCCTTCCAACTGGGCGGCGGCAGCGGTGGGGCCGAAGATGTCCAGCTTGCGTGCGCGGAACAGGTCGACCACGCCTTTGACCAGCGGCGCTTCCGGGCCGACGATGGTCAGTTGTACGTTCTTCTCGGCGAAATCGGCCAGCTCTTCGATGGCCAGCACGTCGATGGCGACGTTCTCACACTTGGCTTCCACCGCAGTGCCGGCGTTGCCCGGGGCGACGAAGACCTTCTCGACGCGTTTGTCCTGCGCCACTTTCCAGGCCAGGGCGTGTTCGCGACCGCCGCTGCCGATGATCAGTACGTTCATAAGTCTCTCCTACGGAGAGGGCTGCAGGCTGCAGGCTGCAGGCTGCAGGCTAAGGCGTTTGGCGCTCTTGCCTGAAGCTTGCAGCTTGCAGCCTGTGGCCCGCTGTTAGTGACGGAAGTGGCGCATGCCGGTAAACACCATGGCAATGCCGGCCTCATCTGCAGCCGCAATCACCTCGTTGTCACGCATCGAGCCACCCGGCTGGATCACCGCAGTGATACCGGCCTTGGCCGCATTGTCGATGCCGTCGCGGAAGGGGAAGAAGGCGTCCGACGCCATCACCGCGCCCTGCACCTGCAGGCCGGCGTGCTCGGCCTTGATCGCAGCGATGCGCGCGGAGTTGACGCGCGACATCTGGCCGGCGCCGACACCGACGGTCTGGCGGTTCTTGGCGTAGACGATGGCGTTGGATTTGACGAACTTGGCCACTTTCCAGGCGAAGATCAGGTCGTGGATTTCCTGCTCGCTCGGCGCGCGCTGGGTGACGATCTTCAGGTCGGAGGCAGCGATCATGCCGATGTCGCGGCTCTGTACCAGCAGGCCACCGTTGACGCGCTTGAAGTCCCAACCCGCAGCGCGCTCGGCCGGCCACTCGCCGCATTCGAGCAGGCGCACGTTGGTCTTGGCAGCCACCACTTCACGAGCGGCGGCGCTGATTTTCGGGGCGATGATCACTTCGACGAACTGACGCTCGACGATGGCTTTGGCGGTTTCACCGTCCAGCTCGCGGTTGAAGGCGATGATGCCGCCGAAGGCGGATTCGGTGTCGGTGGCGTAGGCCAGGTCGTAGGCCTTGCGGATGCCGCCTTCGTCTTCCGGTACCACGGCCACGCCGCAGGGGTTGGCGTGCTTGACGATGACGCAGGCCGGCTTGACGAAGCTCTTCACGCACTCCAGCGCGGCGTCGGTATCAGCCACGTTGTTGAACGACAGTTCCTTGCCTTGCAGTTGCACGGCGGTGGAGACGCTGGCTTCGCCCTTCTTCGCCTCGACGTAGAAGGCCGCGCTCTGGTGCGGGTTCTCGCCGTAGCGCATTTCCTGCGCCTTGATGAACTGGCTGTTGAAGGTGCGCGGGAAGGCGCCACGGCCTTCGGTGGAAAGGGTTTCGCGGGCCTGGTCGATGGTGCCCAGGTAGTTGGCGATCATGCCGTCGTAGGCGGCAGTGTGTTCGAAGGCCTTGAGCGCCAGGTCGAAGCGCTGGGCGTAGCTCAGACCGCCGGCCTTAAGGGAGGCGATGATGCCGGCGTAGTCGCCGGTGTTGACCACGATGGCCACGTCTTTGTGGTTCTTCGCTGCCGAACGGACCATGGTCGGGCCGCCGATGTCGATGTTCTCGATGGCGTCGGGAAGAGAGCAATCAGGCTTGGCCACGGTGGCTTCGAAGGGATAGAGATTGACCGCGACCAGGTCGATCGGCTTGATGCCGTGCTCGTCCATCACCGCACCGTCCAGCGCGCGACGGCCGAGGATGCCGCCATGGATCTTCGGGTGCAGGGTCTTCACGCGGCCGTCCATCATTTCCGGGAAGCCGGTGTAGTCGGCGACTTCCACTGCGGCTACGCCGTTGTCCTTGAGCAGCTTGTAGGTGCCGCCGGTGGAGAGAATCTCGACACCGAGGGCGGCCAGCTCGCGAGCGAACTCGAGGACACCGGTTTTGTCGGAAACGCTGATCAGCGCGCGGCGGACGGGCAGAAGGGTGGTCTGGTCGGTCATGATTTTCCTAACGGGCTATAGGCTTCAGGCTACAAGCGGCAGGCAAAAGCGGCTCGGCCTGCGGCCTGGAGCCTGTGGCCTGCCGCCGCTTTTAGAGGAGGTCGTACTGCTTGAGCTTCTTGCGCAGCGTGCCGCGGTTCAGGCCGAGCAGCTCGGACGCCTTGGTCTGGTTACCTTTCACGTGATTCATGACGGTTTCCAGCAGCGGTGCTTCGACTTCGGTGAGCACCAGGTTGTACACGTCGGTGACGTCCGCGCCCTCCAGATGGGCGAAGTAGTTGTGCAGCGCCTTCTCCACGGCGCCGCGCAGGGTCTGACCCTCTTCGCTTGGCGTGTTCAGGTGCTGTTTAAGGCTGGTGTTGTCACTCACGGGTGCAATTCCACTCACTAGGGTCTCTGTCATCAACGTCATGCGGCCACCTCGTTTTCATCGTTGTGCCGTTCGCGGAAGAACGCGCGAACGTGGGCGCACTGTGCGTCCGTGCTGTCCAGACGGTTGAACTGGGCGCGAAACTCCCCGGCGCCCGGCAGGGTTGCCAGATACCAGCCGACATGCTTGCGGGCGATGCGTACGCCCATCAATTCGCCATAGAAGGCGTGCAGTGCGGCAAGGTGTTCCAGCAGAATGCGTTCCACTTCGAGCAGGCTCGGTGCCGGCAGGGTCTCGCCGGTGCGCAGGTAATGCTCGATTTCGCGGAAGATCCACGGCCGGCCCTGAGCGGCGCGGCCGATCAGCAAGGCGTCGGCGCCGGTGGCGTCGAGCACGGCCTTGGCTTTTTCCGGGGAGTCGATGTCGCCATTGGCGAACACCGGAATCGATACCGCCTGCTTGATGGCGGCGATGGTCTCGTACTCGGCTTCGCCGGTGTACAGGTCGGCGCGGGTGCGGCCGTGCACGGCCAGCGCGCTGATACCGGCATCTTCGGCGATCTTCGCCACGGTGATGCCGTTCTTGTTCTCGCGATCCCAGCCGGTGCGGATCTTCAGAGTCACCGGCACGTCCACCGCGCCGACCACGGCGTCGAGAATCTCGCGCACCAGCGGCTCGTCACGCAACAGGGCGGAACCGGCGGCCTTGTTGCAGACCTTCTTGGCCGGGCAGCCCATGTTGATGTCGATGATCTGCGCGCCCAGCTCGACGTTCTTGCGCGCCGCGTCGGCCATCATCTGCGGGTCGCCACCGGCGATCTGCACCGAGCGCGGCTCGGGATCACCGGCATGCAACAGGCGCAGGCTGGATTTACGGCTGTTCCACAGACGCACATCGCTGGTGACCATCTCCGACACCACCAGGCCGGCACCGAGACGACGGCACAGCTGGCGGAACGGGCGATCGGTGACGCCGGCCATGGGGGCCAGGATCAACCGATTGGGCAATGTGTAGGGGCCAATACGTGGGGCCGACATGGGGCGTCCCTGCTTGTTGGTGCGCAGTTGAGACAAAGGGCGATCGACACCTGTCCTCCACTGTGTCCTCAGGGGAAACGATGGTGGGTCGGTGCTCGCGAAAGGGTGGGCATGATACCCGCTCTGGATGACTGGATAAAGGTCGTTTTGAACAAATTCTGAACAGCTATGGGCTTATCGCCAGCAGTTAGATGGAAGCTCTGCGACCACGGGTCGCAGAGCCTGCAGGCTACTCGGGGGAGTGGAAGCTGAGGCTGTAGTTGACCGCACGGGGGCCCGGGTCGAGGATGTCCAGCGAGATATGGATGGGCGTTTGCGGCGGCATTTCGCTCTGCCCGGCCAGCTCGCCAGCGAGGTATTCGCTGGGTTTGAAGCGGCGGCTGGCGACCAGCTGGCCGCCCAGATCGGCGAAGCGCATTTCCAGCAGCGGGAAGGGCTGGGCGAAGGGTGCGCGGTTGTAGAGGATGGCGTCGACGATCAGCGCGCCGGAGAACTCCGGGTGGCTGCGCACCACCAGGTTGCTGCTGCGAATCTGGCCGATATCGACTTTCGATGGCAATGTGCAGCCGATGTTCGGACACAGCTGTTCGAACCAGGGGCGATAACGCTCCTGACGCGCCAGTTCATCGAAGTTGTACGCGACGTACTGCGCCAGCAGGCCGGCTGCAGCCAACAGGTTGAGCAGGCCCCAGCCGAACACGCGCCCCCAGGCGATGCCCTGTGGCTGACGCCATTCGAGTTGCAGAGGTTCGTCGTCCAGTTCGAACAGTCGTTCCTCGCGCAGGCCAGGCTCGTTGCGCGTCACTCTTGGCTGTTCACGCTCGTCGCGCGGGTCCTCGTCCTGTTGCTGCTCTTCGTCCGGCTCGTCGTCGAGATTACCCAGGCGCGGCTCGTCTGCTTCGTCGAGATCATCGGCGACTGGCTGCTTGCGAGTCGTGACGGATGGGGCGAGCTCGGCAGAGACCCTAGGCTCGGGTGCGGCAATCGGTTCGGGCTGTTCTTCAGCCGGTTGCAGTCTGAGGCTGTCGCGCTCGCGCTTTAGCGGCTCATCACGCAGCAGGGCTTCGGCCCAGGCTTCGTCATGGGCTTCTTCGGGTTCATCCGCGGCGCTGCTGGCGAAGTTCCCGGTGTAGCGGGGCGCCTGTTCCAGGGCGAGGAACTGCTGCGACAGCTGCTGCTCCTGCTCTTCCAGCTTGGCCAGCTCCTCGTCAAGGTCGAGGCTGTCCAGATCGAGGTCGTCGTGGATCCACAGCGTATCGTCAATCGGCCTCTTTGCCGGAGGCTTGCTGCCGACCTCGGCTTGAGCCTTGCTGAGCTGGGTGCTTGGCGCTTTGGCTGGCGCAGCTGCTGCCGCGCGTGGGCCGAAGAGTTGCTCGGCAGCATTGAACACGTGCAGGCAGGCACCGCAGCGTACTGCGCCATGGGCAGCAGCCAACTGTGCCTGGCTGACACGGAAGCTGGTACGGCAATGGGGGCACTGGGTGACGTGGCTTTCGCTCATGCGCGGGTCCGGAAAATCCAAGCAGCTAGTCTAAAGGAGCGGCTTCAGGCTGCAAGCCACAAGCCGCAAGTAAGGGCAAAGCAGCCCGGCCTTCATCCGGGTTCGCTTGCAGGTTGCGGCCTTCAGTCTTGCCGCGTGCCTAGCGCTTGATGCCGCTGATGCGCACCCAGCCGTCCTTGGTGGCGGTCGGGTCGAGGTCGAAGGCGCCGGCATAGGCAGCGCGGACTTCCTCAGCCTGTTCGGCGAGGATGCCCGACAGCGCCAGGCGTCCACCGCCTTTGACCAGCGCAGTGATCTGAGGTGCCAGGGAAACCAGCGGGCCGGCGAGGATGTTGGCGACGACCACGTCCGCCGGCTGCTGCGGCAGATCGGCCGGCAGGTAGACCGGGAAGCGTGCCGGGTCGATGCCATTGCGCGAAGCATTGTCGCGCGAGGCTTCCAGGGCTTGTGGGTCGATATCGGTGCCCACCGCCTGCGGCGCGCCGAGCAGCAGGGCGGCGATGGCGAGGATGCCCGAGCCACAGCCGAAGTCGAGCACATTGCAGCCCTGCAGCTCCTGGCCGTCGAGCCATTCCAGGCACAGCGCGGTGGTCGGGTGGGTGCCGGTGCCGAAGGCCAGGCCTGGGTCGAGCAGCAGGTTCACGGCGTCCGGCTCCGGTGCGGCATGCCAGCTCGGCACGATCCACAGGCGCCGGCCGAAGCGCATCGGCTGGAAGTTGTCCATCCAGCTGCGCTCCCAGTCCTGATCCTCGATGCGCTCGACATGATGCTCCGGCAGCGAGCCGCCACACAGCAGTTGCAGATGGGCGATCAGTGCGGTCTCGTCGGTGTCGGCTTCGAACAGGGCCAGCAGATGGGTGTGCGACCACAGTGGGGTGGTGCCCAGGTCCGGCTCGAAGATCGGCTGATCCTCGGCGTCCATGAAGGTCACCGATACGGCGCCTACTTCCAGCAGGGCGTCCTCGTAGGTTTCCGCCTGTTCGGGAGTGATGGCGAGACGGACTTGTAACCAGGGCATGGCGGGCTCCCTTCGGGAGCGGCTGCAGGCGTCAGGCTGCAGGCCGCAGGAAAAAGAAAGGAGCGGCCGAGGCCGCTCCGAGGTGGTACATCATAATCTGGCAAGCCTGAAGCCTGAAGCCTGAAGCCTGAAGCTTAGTGCTTGTCCATACCCAGTTTCTTTTCCAGGTAGTGGATGTTCACGCCGCCTTTGACGAAACCCTTGTCGCGGGTCAGGTCGCGGTGCAGCGGCACGTTGGTCTTGATGCCGTCGACCACGATCTCGTCCAGGGCATTGCGCATGCGCGCCATGGCTTCGTCGCGGTCCTTGCCGAAGGTGATCAGCTTGCCGATCAGCGAGTCGTAGTGCGGCGGAACGCTGTAGCCGCTGTACAGGTGCGAGTCGACGCGAACGCCATTGCCGCCCGGAGCATGGAAGTGCTTGACCTTGCCGGGGCTGGGCATGAAGTTGTCCGGGTCTTCGGCGTTGATCCGGCACTCGACCGAGTGACCGAGGATCTTCACGTCTTCCTGCTTGATCGACAGCGGGTTGCCGGCGGCGATGCTGAGCATCTCCTTGACGATGTCGATGCCGGTGACCATCTCGGTGACCGGGTGCTCCACCTGAACACGGGTGTTCATCTCGATGAAGTAGAAGCGACCATCTTCGTAAAGAAACTCGAAGGTGCCGGCGCCACGGTAGCCGATCTCGATGCAGGCATCGACGCAGCGCTTGAGCACTTCGGCGCGGGCCTTCTCGTCGATCAGCGGGGCCGGAGCCTCCTCGATCACCTTCTGGTGGCGACGCTGCAGCGAGCAGTCGCGGTCATACAGGTGAATGGCGTTGCCCTGGCCGTCGGACAGCACCTGGACTTCCACGTGACGCGGGTTGCCGAGGAACTTTTCCAGGTAGACCATCGGGTTGCCGAACGCGGCACCGGCTTCGGTGCGGGTCAGCTTGGCCGACTTGATCAGGTCTTCTTCCTTGTGCACCACGCGCATGCCGCGACCACCACCGCCGCCGGCGGCCTTGATGATCACCGGGTAGCCCACTTCACGGGCGATGCGCAGGGCTTCTTCCTCGTCTTCCGGCAGCGGGCCGTCGGAGCCGGGTACCACCGGTACGCCGGACTTGATCATGGCGTCCTTGGCCGACACCTTGTCGCCCATCAGGCGGATCACGTTGGCGGTCGGGCCGATGAAGGCGAAACCGGAGTTTTCCACCTGTTCGGCGAAGTCGGCGTTCTCGGCGAGGAAGCCGTAGCCCGGGTGGATGCCCGTGGCGCCGGTCAGCTCAGCCGCGCTGATGATCGCCGGGATGTTCAGGTAGGACTGCGCACCAGCTGCCGGACCAATGCAGACGGACTCGTCGGCCAGGCCCAGGTGCATCAGTTCGCGGTCGGCGGTGGAGTGCACGGCCACCGTCTTGATACCCAGCTCCTTGCAGGCACGCAGGATACGCAGGGCGATTTCGCCACGGTTGGCGATAAGGACTTTTTCCAGCTTCTGCATTGCAGGCTCCCCGTGCATCAAACGATGGTGAACAGGGGTTGGTCGTACTCAACCGGCTGGCCGTTTTCCACCAGGATGGATTCGATCACACCGCTGGCTTCGGCTTCGATGTGGTTCATCATCTTCATCGCTTCGACGATGCACAGGATGTCGCCTTTCTTCACGGTCTGACCGACTTCGACGAAGTTGGCAGAGGTCGGCGAAGCGGCGCGGTAGAAGGTGCCGACCATCGGCGAGCGAGCCACGGTGCCGTTCAGCTTCGGTGCGGCAGCCGGAGCGGCTTCAGCGCTCGGAGCGGCAGCAGCTACAGGCGCGGCGGCCGGAGCGGGTGCCGGGGCGTAGACCGGCTGCGCGGCGTAGGCCGGCTGCTTGCTGTGACGGCTGATACGTACGGACTCTTCGCCCTCTTTGATCTCCAGCTCGTCGATACCGGACTCTTCCAGCAGCTCGATCAGTTTCTTGACTTTACGGATATCCATGAATGGTCAACTCCCAGAGGTGAGGTAGGACTTGTCTACCAGGCTACGCGTCAGGCGCGCCCGGTCAGTTGTTCGAGTGCCGCTTCCAGGGCCAGCCGATAACCGCTGGCGCCAAGCCCGCAGATCACCCCTACGGCAACGTCTGAAAAGTAGGAGTGATGGCGGAAAGGTTCACGCTTGTGCACGTTGGACAGGTGCACTTCGATGAATGGGATGCTCACCGCCAGCAACGCGTCACGTAATGCGACGCTTGTATGGGTAAAAGCGGCGGGATTGATCAGGATAAAGTCGACACCTTCACCCTTTGCGGCGTGAATGCGGTCGATCAGTTCGTACTCGGCATTGCTCTGCAGGTACAGCAGATGATGACCTGCTTCACGGGCGCGCTGTTCCAGATCCTGATTGATCTCGGCCAGGGTGGTGGCGCCATATTTGTCGGGCTCGCGGGTGCCCAGCAGGTTCAGGTTGGGGCCGTGCAGCACCAGTAGGGTGGCCATGGTCGCGTTCCTTGTTGTTCGGGCTGCGCCGGACTATGCCGTAGCTGGCCCGATGTCGGCAATAGGCGACACGATGCCCGGCGTTAGCGGCAAAAATATGACTATAGCGCTGGTTTTGGTCGTTGCCAGGCCGCCTGGCTGCGCACGATGAGGGCGCCGGCCGCTCTAGCGGTCGGCCTGGCGGCTGGTGGCCCGGTCCAGGCGGGTGGCGAAGGTGGCGGCGTCTACCTCACCTACGACACGCAGATCGAGCAATTCGTCACCATTGGCGGCGAACAGCTGGATGGCGGGCGGGCCGAACAGCTTGTAGCGGTCCAGCAGGGCGCGCTGGGCGGCGTTGCTTTCGGTGATATCGAAGCGGATCAGGCGCCAGCCGGCCAGTTTGCTGCCCACTTCGGCATTGCCGAACACCTCGCGCTCGATCACCTTGCAACTGATGCACCAGTCGGCGTACCAGTCCAGCAGCAACGGCTGGCCGTCGGCTTTGGCCTCGGCCAGTGCGGCGTCCAGTTCGGCGGGGCTGCTCAGGGTTTGCCAGGCACCGCTCTTGGCGCTGCTCTGGCTGGCACCGGCCTGCAACTGGCCGAGCGGCTTGAGCGGATCGCTCGCACCCTGCAGGGCACCGACCCAGGCGGCCAGGGCATAGACCAGCAACGCCAGACCGGCGATCTGACCGAGCTTCTGTCGATGCGTCTTGGGGCCGAACTCCAGCGCGCCGAGGAAAACCGCAACGCCGCCAGCCAGCAGGCCCCATAGCGCCAGGCTGAGGCTGCCCGGCAGTACGCGCTCGAGCAGCCAGACCGAAACGGCCAGCAGCAGCACACCGAAGGCGTTGCGCACGGTGACCATCCAGGTGCCGGTTTTCGGCAGCAATGCGCCGCCGCCCACGGCGAACAGGACCAGCGGTGTGCCCATGCCAAGGCCGAGCGCGAGCAGCTTCAGGCCGCCGCCCAGGACATCGCCACTGGCGCTGATATAAAGCAGGGCGCCGGCCAGCGGTGCGGAAACGCAGGGGCTGACCAACAGGCTGGAAAGGACGCCGAGCAGTGCGGCATTCACGTGCGAACCGCCGTGAGTCTTGCCGGCCAGGCGATCCAGCGGTTCGCTGATGAAGCGTGGCAGACGCAACTCGAACAGGCCGAACATGGCCAGGGCGAAAACGGCGAAGAAGGCGGCGAAGGGCACCAGTACCCAGGGCGATTGCAGGCGTGCCTGCAAATTGAGGCCGGCGCCGAACAGCCCCATCAGCGTGCCGAGTATGGCAAAGCAGGCGGCCATCGGCAGGACATAGGCCAGTGATAGCGTCAGGCTGCGAAAGCCCCCCAGTTGCCCGCGTAGCACCACGCCGGAGAGGATCGGCAGCATGGGCAGTACGCAAGGGGTAAAGGTCAGTGCCAGGCCGCCGAGGAAGAACAGCGCCAGCTCCTTCCAGTTCCAGTTGGCCCCGACAGGTGCTGCATCGCCGCTGGCGGCCGGCATATCACCGATCTCGATGAACTCGGTCTCCGGCGGATAGCACAGGCCCTTGTCGGCGCAGCCCTGGTAGCCGACCTGCAGGCGCAGCGGGCGCTCGTCCGGGTTGTCCAGCGGCAGGCGGATATCCAGTACGCCGTAATAAACCTCGACATCGCCGAAGAACTCGTCGTGCTTGGCCTGGCCGGCGGGCAGCTCGGCCTCGCCGAGGACCAGATCGGCCGGCTCGACGCTGAAGTTGAAGCGGTGTCGGTAGAGGTAGTAACCCTCGGCGGCGACGAAGCGCAGGGTCACCGCCTGGGCATCGCTGCTGACCAGGCTCAGCTTGAAGGCTTCGCGTACGGGCAGGAAGTCGCTGCTGTTGTTCAGCGGAGCGCCAAGCAGCGAGGCAGCCGGGCGCTGATCGAACAGGCCGGCGCTGGCAGGCAGACTCAGGCAGAGCAGAAGCAGGGGAAATAACAGTCGATGCAGTGACATCGGGCGAATATCTCGGCGAAAGGTGGCGGCATGATACCGGAAAGCGCCCAGCCGCATCGCCGTCGCCACGCTGGAGCGTCGAATGCCGGGGATGAGCGGAGCCTTGGAAAGTACCGTCTTTACCGAGTTCCCGAGCGTAATGGGCATGCGCTGCCTTGTCGCAGTGCCTGTTCGTCAGGCCTAGACGCGAAACGCCTGCACGGCACTGTGCAACTGGCCGCCAAGCTGCAGCAGGCGTTCGCTCTCGTTGCGTCCGCTGGCGATCAGACCGAGGTTGTCGTCACCCAGTTGGTGGATGCGTTCGCCATGTTCGCGAATCTCACCGACTGCACCGCTCTGCTGGGCAGTGGCCTCGGCGATGCGCTGGGCCATGCTGGCGATGGTGCGTATGGCGCTGACGATTTCATCCAGCGCGCCGTCTGCGGCCTCGGCCTTGTCGGCGGTCGCCTCGGCGTGCTCGACCTGCGCGCGCATCGCCTGTACGGACTGGTGTGCCGCCTGTTGCAGGCGACCGATGACCTCCTGGATTTCCGCGGTGGCGCTGCCGGTGCGTTGCGACAACGAGCGCACCTCGTCGGCGACCACAGCGAAACCACGGCCGGCTTCACCGGCACGCGCGGCTTCGATGGCGGCGTTGAGGGCCAGCAGGTTGGTCTGTTCGGCGATGCCGCGAATCACCGTCAGCACGCTGCCAATGGTGGCGGTCTCATCGGCCAGACGTTCGATGGCCTGGGCATTGTCCTGCACCTCGCTGACCAGCGCATGCAGGCCCTCCAGGCTCTGGCCGATGACTTGCTGGCCGTGAATCAGGGCGCGGTCAGCGTCGCGGCTGGCGTCGGCGGTCTGGCTGGCATCTTCCGCGACCTGGCCGATGGTGGCTTCCAGCTCGCCCAGCGCATCGCGGATCAGCGCGGTATCTCCAGCCTGGCGCTGTGCGCCGCCATGCAGACCGCCGCTGAGGTCGGCCAGGGTGCGGCTGGAACCTGCGACCTGTTCAGCATGGCCGCGGATGCTGGCGACCAGGTCCACCAGATAGCGGCGCAGATGATTGAGCGAGTCCTCGATGTCGCGCAGTTCGCGGGTGCGCGAGTTGATCGAGACCGGTGTTGCGAAATCGCCGCTGGCCCATTGCGACAAGGCCGGTACCAGATTGCTCAGCACCTGCGACAGGCGCCGCTGGATGCGGTCGATGACCAGGGCGATGAGCAGGATCAGGCCGATCATCAGGCCCTGGATCAGCCGCACTTCGCCCTGGATGCGTGCGTACTCAGCTTTTACCAGCGGCTCCAGTGCGGCCAGTGCCTGCTGCACCTGATGCACGCGCTCGGTAGTGGTCACCGCCAGTTGCTGGCGCTGTTCGACCAGCTCACGGGTGCGCTGCAGTTCTCCGGGGTAGCGGCGCACCAGGGTGCTCAGCTCGCGCTTCAGGTCGATACCGCGGTCCTGCGCCTGCTGCTCCTGCTCGGCGTCATCCAGCCCGAGCAGGGCGGCGAAGCCGATATTGGCGGAGCTTTCGGCCTGTTGCACGCCGAGCAGCGGCAGGCTGTCGAGCGTTTCCACCTGCCGGCCCAGGGCCTTGAGTTCGCGCTCGACGTCGCCGAGCAGCTCGCTGCGCCCCTGGCTGATGAAACGCTCGCGGGTATGAGCCAGCTTCAGCAGGCGCGAACCTGCCTCCTGTAACGGCTTGCGATAGTTCGCGGCGCTCGGGCTGCCGGCGTTGTCGACGTACTGGCTCAGTTGCTCCAGCGTGGCGAGCATTTCGCGCTCGGCTTGCAATAGCAGCCCTTGCGGGTCGCCGGCCAGCTTGCCGGCCGCGAGCAACTGGTCGGCACTGAAATCACGCAGCTGTTCCAGGCTTGGGCGCAGTTCATCGGCCAGCTGTTGCGGCAGCTGTTCGAGGGATTCGTCGAAAATGTCGATGGCTTGGCTCGCGGCGCTGTGCTGCACGGCGTTGCCACTGGCCAGGTAAGCCTGGATGTTGTCGGCCACGTCGTGCTGGAACTGCTGGGACAGCGCCAGGTAGCGCTCCATCAACTGCACCGGCTGCTGCAAGGCGCGCTGCGACCACCAGAGTATCGCTGCCAGGGCGACGCAGACGGTAACCAGCAGCAGGGTATTGAGATTGGTGAGCAGCTTGAGGCGCATGGCGGGCTCGATCGACAACTGAACGATGCGCGCGAGCTTATTGCGGTTTGGTTACAGGCTCATGACGGCGTGCGCTTTGTCACGTTTTGCGTCGAGCTGCAGCGGGCCAATCACGCCTCCCGGTACAGCTCCACCCGGTTGCGCCCGCCATGCTTGGCCTTGTACAGCGCTTCGTCGGCGCGCTTGGACAGCGCATTGCCGTCGAGCCCCGGTTGCAGCATGGCGATGCCGCAACTGAACGTGCAGGATAGGTCCTGCGGCTGGGCTGGGTAGTTGATCTCGGCGAAACGCTGGCGAATTTCCTCCAGCACCTTGAGCGCCGACTGCTCGTCGGTATCGGGCAGGACCACGGCGAATTCTTCGCCACCGTAACGGCCGATATGGTCGGTCTTGCGCAGGCGCTGCTTGAGGAACAGGGCCAGGCTCTTGATCACCCGGTCGCCCATGGGGTGGCCATAGGTGTCGTTGACCTTCTTGAAGTGGTCGATATCGAGCATGGCGAAGGCCAGCGGTTGCCCTTCACGGCGTGCGCGGTAGCAGGCGTCGTCGAGCAGTTGCAGGGTATGCGTGTGGTTGTACAGGCCGGTGAGGCTGTCACGCACCATGCGCGCCTTGAGATTGCGCGCGCGGGCTGCGCGGTTGCGCACGGTGGCGATCAGGTGGCGCGGTTTGATCGGCTTGGTGAGGAAGTCGTCGCCGCCCTCGCTCATGGCGTCGAGCTGCTTGTCCAGGTCGTCCTCGGCCGACAGGTAGATGATCGGCACGCTGACGTAGCGGTCGTTGTGGCGGATCACCTTGGCCAACTCGGTGCCGTTGCACTCGGGCATGTACATGTCGAGGATGATCAGGTCCGGCTGGAACTCGGCCAGCGCGTCCATCGCCAGGATCGGCTCGGTCAGGGTGTGGGTGAGGATGCCGGCACTGTTGAGCACGCGTTCGGTGTGGGTCGCCTGAGCCTTGGAGTCATCGACGATCAGCACCTTGTACGGGTCGTACTGCGAAACGTGGGTCAGCACTTCGATGCGTTCGAGCAGGCTAGAGGCGTCCAGCGAGCCGGTGAAGAACTCTTGCCCGCCAGCGCGCACTGCGGCCAGGCGCGTGGGGGTATCGGTGTCGCAGTGGCTGAAGAACAGTATGGGAATCTTCTGTTCCAGGCCTTCCTGCATCGAATCGGCCAGTTCCAGCCCGGCACCGGCGAAGTCGACATCCATGACGATGGCCGCCGGATGGCGCTCGGCGATGGCAGCGCGGAAGGCACGTTCGTCGCTCAGGGCCTGCGCGGCCAGGCCGAAGAACTCCAGTTGCTGGGCCAGGCGTTCGGCACGCTTGGCGTCCTGCAGGGCGATGTACACTGGCTTGCGCAGCGGCGGCAGGAAGGTTTGTTCGAAAGCGTCGCCATGACGCAGGCCGGTACGAGACAGGCGCTGCATGACCTGATTGAGCCGGGCAATCAGGCTACTGTTGAGGCGGCCGCGATTTTCCACCACCTCACCCAGACTGGAAGCGATGCTTTGTGCCAGCTGCTCGTGTTCGACCTGTTCGAAGCGTTCGGCGTAGCGCAGCAGGCGCGCGTTGGCCTCGGTCAGCTCGGCCATGCCGGCGTCTGTCCATTCGCTGCGTTGCAGGCGCTGCCAGACTTCCAGCACTTGGCGTGCCTGATGGATCACGCGCTGGGCGAAATGATGCTTGAGGCGATCGCGGCTGGGATCTAGGTGCTCGGGCATGGGCCGGCTTCTATAAAAGGTTAAGTTGGTGGTGGCCTTATGCTATCACTTGGTGGCGGCGCTGACAGTGCCGCCGATCAATTGACGTCGGTATTTCTGTCGAATAAGCGACAGAAATATCGTTTTCCCGTACCAACGGTAAGTTTGCCTCGGTTCCCTGCGTTTTGCTCCGGGCTTGTCTTATAGTGCGCAGCAGGTCGCAACCCGTTGGCCGGGTTGTGGTCGAACACTCGAATTCGCTTGAAAAGGACACTGTCATGCTGGACTGGAAGAATCGCGCGACGAACTCGCAAGACGGTGCCGACAAGGCCACAGCAGGCAGCCGCAGCGGCGGCAGCCTGATCGCCCGAGCGCTGGGCGGCCTGATCGGTGTCTATCTGCTGATCGCCCTGGTGGTCGGCTGGTATTGGAGTCAGGAACCGTCTGCCTTCCAGGTACAGCAGCACGCGCAGAGTGCGGCGCAGCAGGCACAGCGGCAGATGGTCACGGGTTACACCACGGTGGAGACGCTCAAGCAGGTCGCCACCACGCTGCTCGACAAGCCGGGCGGCTACCTGTCCAACGACCTTGCTCCGCCCGGCCTGTGGCTGGACAACATGCCGAGCTGGGAATACGGCGTGCTGGTGCAGGTGCGAGATTTCTCCCGCGCGCTGCGCAAGGATTTCGCCCGCTCGCAGTCGCAGTCCACGGAAAACTCGGACCTGGCCAGGGCCGAGCCGCGTTTCCACTTCGACAACAAGAGCTGGGCGCTGCCGGCGTCCGAGTCCGAGTATCGTGAAGGTATCAAGTCGCTGGATCGCTATCTGGCCGACCTGAGCCAGCAAAATGCACGCTTCTATGCCCGTGCCGACAACCTCAACAACTGGCTGGGCGATGCCGGCACCCGCCTTGGCTCGCTGTCCCAACGCCTGTCCGCCAGCGTGGGTCAGGTGCGTCTGAACGAGAACGTGCAGGTGGGCAACGACGCCGAAGAGTCCGGCCTGGTCGGGCGAGATGGCGTATACGAGACGCCCTGGCTGCAGATCGACAACGTGTTCTACGAAGCCCGCGGTCAGGCCTGGGCGCTGGCTCACCTGCTGCGCGCGATCGAGGTGGATTTTGCCGACGTGCTGGCGAAGAAGAACGCCACCGTCAGCGTGCGCCAGATCATCCGTGAGCTGGAGGCGGCGCAGGCCACCCTGTGGAGCCCGATGATCCTCAACGGCAGTGGCTATGGCATTCTCGCCAACCACTCGCTGGTCATGGCCAACTACATCTCCCGCGCCAACGCCGGCCTGATCGACCTGCGTCAACTGCTGAGCCAGGGTTGATGGAAGCGATTTCGGCGACCGAGGCGGCGCATCGCGCCGCTTCGGATCAGGAGCGGGTCGCCTGGGTCGACGAGAATGATCGGCCGCTCGGCGGCGTCTCTCGCGCCGAGTTGCGCGAGCGCCGCCTGATCGGGCGTGGCACCTACATTCTCCTGTTCAACTCCTCCGGTCTGCTGTGCGTGCACCGGCGCACCCTGAGCAAGGCGCTGTATCCCGGCTACTGGGATGTGGCGGCTGGTGGCATGGTGCTGGAAGGCGAGGATTACCGGCTTTCCGCCGAGCGCGAACTGGCCGAGGAACTGGGCATCGTCGATGCCGAGTTGGTCGAACATGCGCACTTTCTCTACGACGCACCGGAAAGCCGCCTGTGGTGCATGGCCTACTCGGCGGTGTCCGATGCGCCGCTGGTGCTGCAGCCTGAAGAGGTACTGGAGGCACGCTTCATCAGCATCGAGCAGGCACTGGAGGAAACCCGACACCTGCCGTATTGCCCGGATTCGCTAGCAGCGCTGGAGCGCTACATAAACAAGCCGCTTGCGGCCGGCTGATGGCCCTCTTCCATTTATGGGAGGGGGTGCCCTAAGGTCGGGGGAGGGTGGTTGTCTCGCTTCCTTTTGTTTCGTCGAGCTTGGCTCTTAGGCCGCGTCGCCGATTCCGAGCGCCCCGTGCGCGATAACGAACAGCGTCGCCAAAGTGCCGCACAATGACGCAAATATGGTCTTAGCAAGCCCGGCCTTTGCCGTTACACTGCGCGGCCTTTTCGGCGGACGCCTGTCCGCCTGCGCTGCCCCTGCCTGAGTGGGGCTTCGCGGCTGAACCCGTTCAGCCAGTCGCTATCCTGACCCCTACGAGGACAAGCCGGTGGTCAAGAAAGCCTCTTCATTCTCCGCCCTGAGCGGTCTCGTCTATTCCACCGATGGCGGTCGCCATTGCCCGGACTGCAACCAGCCGGTGGATGCCTGCATCTGCAAACAAACGCGTATTCCCGAGGGCGATGGCATCGCCCGCGTACGTCGTGAAACCAAGGGGCGAGGCGGCAAGACCGTCACCACCATCAGCGGCGTGCCGCTGGCCGAGGAGCCGCTCAAGGAGCTGGCCAGTGCGCTGAAGAAGCGCTGCGGCACCGGTGGCGCGCTCAAGGACGGCGTGATCGAGATTCAGGGCGATCACGTCGATCTGTTGCTTGCCGAGTTGAGCAAACGCGGGTTTACCGCGAAGAAGTCCGGCGGCTGAGCCAGCTTTTTCTAAACTTTCGACGAGTTTCGGTGGTCGACCGCCGAGCAACCGTCATCTATCGCCTTTAATTTCTGACGCGACCTTCGGTTGCGCAAACCCATTTCCAGGGAGACTTAGATGTCCGCACGACGCACCCGCAAAGACGACGGCAGCCAATGGACCGTAGCCGATAGCCGCAGTGTCTATGGCATTCGCCATTGGGGCGCCGGTTACTTCTCGATCAACGATGCCGGGCGTATCGAAGTGCGGCCCAATGGTCCGGACAGCCAGCCCATCGACCTCTATCAGCAGGTCGATGAGCTGCGTCAGAGCGGCCTGTCGCTGCCGCTGCTGGTGCGCTTCCCGGACATCCTGCAGGATCGCGTGCGCCGCCTGACCGGGGCCTTCGACGCCAGTATCGAGCGTCTGGAATACCAGAACCGCTACACCGCGCTGTACCCGATCAAGGTCAATCAGCAGGAGGCGGTGATCGAGAACATCATCGCCACGCAGAACGTCTCCATCGGCCTCGAGGCTGGCTCCAAGCCCGAGTTGCTGGCGGTGCTGGCGCTGGCGCCGAAGGGCGGCACCATCGTCTGCAACGGCTACAAGGACCGCGAGTTCATCCGCCTGGCGCTGATGGGGCAGAAACTTGGCCACAACGTGTTCATCGTCATCGAGAAGGAATCGGAAGTCGCCCTGGTGATTGAGGAGGCCGCCGAACTCAAGGTGGCGCCGCAGATCGGCCTGCGCGTGCGCCTGTCCTCGCTGGCATCCTCCAAGTGGGCCGACACCGGTGGCGAGAAGTCCAAATTCGGCCTGTCCGCCGCGCAGATCCTGCAGGTGGTCGAGCGCTTCCGTGCCGCCGGGCTGGATCAGGGTATTCGCCTGCTGCATTTCCATATGGGCTCGCAGATCGCCAACATCGCCGACTACCGCAAGGGCTTCCGCGAGGCCATCCGCTATTACGGCGAGCTGCGCGCCATGGGCCTGCCGGTCGATCATATCGACGTCGGTGGCGGCCTCGGCGTGGACTACGACGGCACCCACTCGCGCAACGCCAGCTCGATCAACTACGACATGCGTGACTACGCCGATGCCGTGGTCGACATGCTCAAGGAATTCTGCGACCGCCAGGAAATCCCTCATCCGCACATCTTTTCCGAGAGCGGCCGGGCGATGACTGCGCACCACGCCGTGCTGCTGGTGCAGGTCACCGACGTCGAGCGCCACAACGACAAGGTGCCGGAGATCGATCCGAGCATCGAGCAGCCAGAGGTGCTGCAGTGGCTGATCGAACTGCTCGACGACAGCGACCCGGAAATGGTCGCCGAGACCTACTGGCGCGCCACCCACTACATCGAGGAAGTGGCCGCGCAGTATTCGGCCGGCAAGCTGAGCCTGGCGCAGAAGGCGCTGGCCGAACAGTGCTACTTCGCTATCTGCCGTCGCCTGCACAACCAGCTCAAGGCGCGTCAGCGCTCGCACCGCGCGGTGCTCGACGAACTCAACGACAAGCTTGCCGACAAGTACATCTGCAACTTCTCGGTGTTCCAGAGCCTGCCGGACACCTGGGCCATCGGCCAGATCCTGCCGATTCTGCCGCTGTCGCGCCTGGACGAAGAGCCGCTGCGCCGCGCCGTATTGCAGGACCTGACCTGCGACTCCGACGGCAAGATCCGTCAGTACGTCGACGAGCAGTCCATCGAAACCAGCCTGCCGGTGCACGAACTGCGTGAAGGCGAGGATTACGTGCTGGGCATCTTCCTGGTCGGCGCCTATCAGGAGATTCTCGGCGACATGCACAACCTGTTCGGAGATACCGATTCGGTGAACATCTACCAGGCCGCCGATGGCAGTGTGGTGCATGCCGGTATCGAGACCCACGACACCATCGAGGACATGCTGCGCTACGTGCACCTGTCGCCCGAGGAGCTGATGACCCACTACCGCGACAAGGTGGCCAGCGCCAAGATCAGTGCGCGTGAGCGTACCCAGTTCCTCGATGCGCTGCGTCTGGGCCTGACCCGTTCGTCCTACCTGGCGTCGTAAGCCGCCTGTGCGGACGTTCTCCGGGGATGGCGCAATGTCGGGCATCGTTCCCGGATTGCATCCGGGCTACGGTGGTGCTCTGTGGGAGGTGGCTTTAGCGGCGCCTCCCACGGTTCAGCCAATCACGCCATAACCGCGCGCCATCAGCGTCGCCAGCAGCGGGATGACCAGCAACAGCAGCAGCTCGATGCGAATGCTCCAGGTCACCAGGCGAACCAGCCGGGCGCTCGGCTCGGGTACCTGGCCGGCCTTCACCGTGCTACGCCATTTGATGAACACCAGGGTGGGCAGGATCGACAGCAAGCCGACCAGGATGAACAGGCCGAGCTTGGCGTGGAACAGGCCATTGCTCATGTAGTAGGCCGCACCCTTGCCGAACCACAGCACCCGGGCGATACCGGTGACCAGCACCAGGCCGGCGCAGATGCCATAGGCCAGGTCGGTGATCATCAGGCTGCGTGCCCGGGAAAGATCCAGCGGCGCCTTGAACAGCACATGTTCGATGCTGAGCAGGGCGAACAGGGCGAAGATCGACAGGTAGTGCAGGTAAGCGACGAACGCGGCAGCCATGTGTGTTTCCTTTCAGGGAGCGCTGGGGGCGAGTTCAGTGCGGTTGCGACCGCCGTGTTTGGCTCGATAAAGCGCCTGATCAGCACGTTTGAGCGCGTCCATGGCGTTCTCGCTGGAGCCGATCAGCGTGCAGCCGAGGCTGGCGGTCTGATGCAGCGCCGCCTTTTCCAGCTGCATCGGCTGGCTGGCGATGGCCAGGCGGATGCGCTCGGCAATTTGCAGCAGCTCCTGTTCATCGTGCACCTGGGAGAGGATGACGAATTCCTCGCCGCCATTGCGTGTCACCACATCCTGTGGGCGCACCGCTGCACTCATGCGCCGGGCACTTTCCCATAAAACGTGGTCGCCACCATCGTGGCCATGGTTGTCATTGACCTGTTTGAAGTGGTCCAGGTCGCAGTAGATCAGGCCCAGGCGCAGCCGGTGGCGCTCGGCTAGCGCTTGCTCCAGTGGCAGAAAGTGCAGCAGCCCGGCGCGGTTCCACAGCTGGGTCAGCGCATCGAGCATGCCTTTACGCTGCTCGCGGCCGAGCGCTTCGCGCAGGTCACTGGCCTGTTGCGAACAATGCTGCAGATGCAGGTAGTTTTCGGTGAGGTAGGCCAGGTCGCTTAGCTTGAATCGATCCTGATAGTCGAACTGGCGCGGCTGCGGGTCCGCCAGGCATAGCGTGCCCAGCGGCATGCCATCGGTGTCATGCAGTGGCCAGCCGGCATAGAAACGCACGTCAGGTGTGTTGCGTGCCAGTTCGGTGCCGGCGAAACGCACATCCACCTGGCTGTCCTCGACGATCAGCGGTGCGTCATCCAGCACGGCATGCGAGCAGTACGAGAGGCTGCGCGGCGTTTCAGCTGCGTCCAGCCCCTGGCGGCTCTTGAACCACTGACGATCACGGTCGACCAGGGTGATCAGCGCCATCTCCACCTGGAACAGGTCGCGTGCCAGGCGGGTCAGCGCATCGAGATAGGGATCGGCGGGCGTGTCGAGTAGCTCCATGCGATCCAGGGCTTCCTGGCGCTCGGCTTCATTCGGTGGGATTGGCACGCTGAGCATGGGGCGATCTCTCCTAGCAGGCTGTTGAAAACTACCTACGTTGGCAATACTGCGTTAAAAACGGCCTCAAAATGCTCATTTACACCTGTAAACTGCGCTTTTTCGGCCGTTTTTGCCTTGTCTTACCTACCTCGCCTACGTTTTTCAACGGCCTGC
This sequence comes from Pseudomonadota bacterium, assembly GCA_023431055.1. Taxonomy (GTDB): domain Bacteria; phylum Pseudomonadota; class Gammaproteobacteria; order Pseudomonadales; family Pseudomonadaceae; genus Aquipseudomonas. The sequence continues at coordinate 29,727 of JAEYXX010000116.1, read as the reverse complement.
TAATTCTGGGAAGGGAACCACAGGTCGCGACGGCTCAATTGCCAAGCATAGCCAGCCAATACCAAGCTGCGCAGCCCCATGAACGCCAGAAATGCCAACCACAGCCCGTGGTTGCCCAGACTTTGCAGCCACCAGCCCAGCGGCAGCGTCAACGCCAGGGCGATGAGCATGGCGTCACGCATTTCCCGGGCGCGGGTGGCGCCGATGAACAGGCCATCAAGCAAATAGCTCCAAACCGCCAGCAAAGGCAACAAAGCCAGATAAGGCAGGAAGTTCAGAGCCAGTTCGCGGACCTCGGCAATGTTCGTGAGCATGCCGACGAACCAGTGCCCGCCGAGTAGGAAGAACAGCGCAAAGGCGGCGCTGGCCAGCAGTGACCAAGTGCCGGCCACCAATAGCGAGCGACGTAGCGCATCGCGATCTCGCGCGCCAAGGGCATGGCCGCACAGGGCTTCGACGGCATGCGCGAGGCCGTCCAGGGCGTAAGCGGTCAGGGTCAGACCATTGAGCAGCAGGGCATTGGCCGCCACCGTGGCATCGCCCAGGCGTGTGCCTTGCACGGTGATCAGGAAGAACACCAGTTGCAGCGCCAGGGTGCGGATGAAGATGTCGCGGTTGACTGCCAGCAGCGGACGCCAGGTGCTCCAGCGTTTCAGCGCGCTACTGTCGAGGCGGCCGGGATAGTGTGCGAGTGCACCGCGGGCCAGCCACAGACCGAGCAGGGCGCCGCTCCATTCGGCAATCACCGAGGCCCAGGCCGCGCCGGCCACACCCCATTCGAGGCCGAGCACGAACAGCAGATCCAGCGACACGTTGATCAGGTTGGCGGTGAGCAGAATGGCCAGCGGGCCACGGGCACTCTGGGTGCCCAGCAGCCAGCCGATCAGCGCATAGGTCGCCAGGCTGGCGGGCAGGCCGAGTAGTCGAATCTGGAAATACTGACGCGCGAGCTGGTCCAGTTCGGCGGATGGCTGCATCAGGCTCAGCGCCGCACTGCTGAAGGGCAAGGCCAGCAAACCGAGGAGCAGGGCCAGCAATACGCCCAGGCCGAGCCCCTGCACCAGCACCTGGCGCAACGCACCACCATCTTCGCGACCTGCCGCCTGGGCGGCGAAACCGGTGCTGCCCATGCGCAGAAAGCCCATGGCCCAGGTCAGCAGGGTATAGAGGCTGCCTCCGACTGCGACCGCGGCGAGCTGGTGAGCATGCGGCAGATGGCCGACCACGGCGGTGTCGACCAGCGCCACCATGGGCACCGAGAGGTTGGAGAGAATCATCGGCGCCGCCAGCGCCCAGACCTTGCGCTGGGTTGGGGTGTGGCGCCAGGCTTCGAACAGGGCGTACATGGGGCGTGGGGTTCCGGCAAAGCGCCGATTATAGGCGCCCTGCGGAGTGTGCGCAGCTTGGCGGATTTTCTCGCCTCGCCTCGTCGGCGCATTGGCCGCTCAGCTATAGTATCTGCCTTCGCGCCCCCACTCTCCGGAGCCCGCAATGCCGAACAAAGGACTGCTTCTGGCCTTGGTGCTGACCCTGCTCAGCGCCTGTGATTCCTCCCAGCCCCCTGCCACAGTGACCCCAGCCGCTCCGGCCGCGCAACAGCCGCAGGCGCCCAAGCCTGCGGTCGACCGCGAGGCGCTGGCCAAGCGCTACGCCGGGCGCGAGCTGGAGGTGGTCGATGTTTCCGAAGTACAGCTCGATGGTGCCAGCGCGCTGTCGGTGACCTTCTCCATCCCGCTGGACCCCGACCAGCCCTTCGCCGAACGCCTGCATCTGGTCGACAGCGTCTCGGGCAAGGTCGATGGCGCCTGGGAGCTGACTGACAATCTCAGTGAGTTGCGCATGCGTCACCTGGAGCCCAAGCGCAAGCTCTCGTTGACCATCGATGCCGGGCTGAAGTCGATCAGTGGTGGCAAACTCGCCAAAGAGCATGTCAGCCGTTTCGAAACCCGCGACCTGCAGGCCAGCGTCGGTTTCGCCAGCCGTGGCTCGCTGCTGCCGACCCGCCTGGCCGAAGGCCTACCGGTGATCGCGCTGAACGTCGACAAGGTCAACGTCGAGTTCTTCCGCATCAAGCCCGAGGCGCTGCCGCGCTTCCTGTCCCGCTGGGGCCGGGCCAGCAACCTGGACACCTGGGAGGCGCGCGAACTGCTGCCGATGGCCGATTTGGTCTATGGCGGGCGCTTCGACCTCAACCCGGCGCGCAACACCCGTGAAACCTTGCTGCTGCCCATCGCCGGCCTGGAGCCGTTCAAGCAGCCGGGCGTGTACCTGGCGGTGATGCGTGAGGCCGGCAGCTACAGCTACTCGCAGCCGGCGACGCTGTTTTCCCTGAGCGATATCGGCCTTTCCGCACATCGTTATCGTGACGGTCTGGATGTGTTCACCCAGGCGCTGGAAGGTGGCAAGGCGCAGTCCGGGGTGCAGCTGGAACTGCTCGATGGCAGTGGTGCGCTACTCGCCGAAGGCAAGACCGATTCGACCGGCCATGCGCAACTGCCGCTGCCGGCCAAGGCCCAGGTGCTGCTGGCCAAGCAGGACGAGCAGACCAGCCTGCTGCGCCTGAACACCCCGGCGCTGGACCTGGCCGAGTTCGATATCGCCGGGCCCAAGGCGCATGCCCTGCAGTTCTTCGTGTTCGGCCCGCGCGATCTGTATCGCCCCGGCGAGACCGTGCTGCTCAACGGCCTGCTGCGCGATGCCGACGGCAGCCCGGTCAAGGCTCAGCCGGTCAGCGTCGAGGTGCGCCGTCCGGATGAGCAGGTCAGCCGCAAGTTCGTCTGGAATGCTGGCGATAACGGCCTCTATCAATATCAGTTGCCGCTGGCCGAAGAGGCGCCGACCGGTCGCTGGCAGTTGTTGCTCGATCTGGGCGACGGCAACCCGCAGCTTTACGAATTCCTCGTCGAAGACTTCCTGCCCGAGCGCATGGCCCTGGAGCTCAAGGGCCAGGACCAGCCCTACGCACCAGGTGATAGCGCCGAGTTCGCGGTGACCGGACGTTACCTCTACGGCGCACCGGCCGCCGGTAATCGCCTGACCGGGCAACTCTACGTGCGCCCGCTGCGTGAGGCAGTGGCGAGCTTGCCGGGCTACCAGTTCGGCGATATCACCGAGCCCGACCTGAGCCAGGACCAGGAGCTCGACGCGGTCAATCTCGACGATCAGGGGCGCGCCGTGCTGCGCCCGGAAAACCGCTGGGGTGACGCCAAGTCGCCGCTGCGTCTGATCCTCCAGGCCAGCCTGCAGGAGTCCGGCGGCCGCCCGATCACCCGCCGCATCGTCCAGCCGGTATGGCCAGCCGAGCGCCTGCCGGGTGTGCGCGGGCTGTTCGATGGCGAGGAAGTCGACGCCGACAGCCTGGCCGAATTCGAAATCCTGGTGGCCGATGCCTCCGGCAACAAGCTGGCCGCCGACAACCTCAACGTGCGCCTGGTGCGTGAGCGCCGCGACTACTTCTGGAGCTTCTCCGACGGTGAAGGCTGGCGCCACAACTACAACGAGAAATTCCTCACCCTCAGCGACGAGCCGCTGAAAATCGCCGCTGGTGGCACCGCCAAGGTCAGCTTCCCGGTGGAGTGGGGGCCTTATCGGGTCGAGGTGGTGGACAGCCAGACCGGCCTGGTCAGCAGCCTGCGTTTCTGGGCTGGCTACCGCTGGCAGGACAATGCCGATGGCGGCGCGGTGCGCCCGGACCAGGTCAAGCTGGCGCTGGACAAGCCGGCCTATGCCGCCGGCGAGGTGGCCAAGATCACCGTCACCCCGCCGGCTGCCGGCAACGGCTACCTGCTGGTCGAGTCCAGCGACGGGCCGCTGTGGTGGGAGGAAATCAGCGTGCCGGCCGAAGGCAAGACCTTCGAGCTACCCATCGACAAGAAATGGGCGCGCCACGACCTCTACCTCAGCGCCCTGGTGGTGCGTCCGGGTGAGCGCAAGGCGCAGGTCACTCCGAAACGCGCGGTCGGCCTGCTGCACCTGCCGCTGGAACGCGCCCCGCGCAAGCTGGCGGTGAGCCTGGAGGCGCCAGAGAAGATGCGGCCCAAGCAGCCGCTGAAGGTCAAGGTCAGCGCACGCAATGCCGACGGCAGCATCCCTGACAAGGTGCATGTACTGGTCGCCGCGGTGGACGTGGGCATCCTCAATATCACCAGTTATGCCACGCCCGATCCTTTCGCCAACTTCTTCGGGCGCAAGGCCTATGGCGCTGACCAGCTGGATATCTACGGTCAGCTGATCGAAGCCCAGGGGCGTGTCGCCAGCCTGGCCTTCGGTGGTGATGCCGGCCTTGCCGCCGGTGGCAAACGCCCGGATACCAGTGTGCTGATCGTCGCCCTGCAGAGCGATGCGCTGAAACTGAACGACAAGGGCGAGGGCGAAGTCAGCCTGGACATTCCCGACTTCAACGGTGAACTGCGTCTGATGGCCCAGGCCTGGACCGACGAACGCTTCGGCATGGCCGAGGCCAAGACGGTGGTGGCCGCGCCGCTGATCGCCGAACTGTCGATGCCGCGCTTCCTCGCTGGCGGTGACGAAACCACTCTGGCGCTGGACCTGACCAACCTGTCCGGCAGTGAGCAGAGTCTCGACGTGCAGGTCGGCGTGGAGGGCCAGCTGCGCCTGCTCGGCAAGGGTGAGTCGCCGATCAGCCTGAAGGATGGCCAGCGCACCACCTTGCGCATTCCGGTGCGCGCCGAAGGCGGCCTGGGGCAGGGGCGAATCCATGTCGAGGTGCAGGGCCTGGCGCTGCCGAACGAGGATCTGGCTGACTTCAGCCGCGAATGGACGCTGGGCATTCGCCCGGCCTACCCGGCGCAGCTGCAACACTTCCGTGCGGTACTGGGGGAGGGCGAGCCCTGGACCATGCCGGCCGGTACCCTCGACCAGTTCGAGCCTGCCGGGCTGGAGGCGGTGCTGGCGCTGTCGAGCCGCCCGCCGCTGAACCTCGGTGAGCAGATCCGTGCACTCAAGGCCTATCCGTACGGGTGTCTGGAACAGACCACCAGCGGCCTGTACCCCTCGCTCTACGCCGACGCCGCGAGCCTCAAGCGCCTGGGACTGGAAGGCGAGCCGGACGAACAGCGGCGCAAGAGCATCGAGCTGGGCATCGAGCGCCTGCTCGGCATGCAGCGGTATAACGGTGGCTTCGGCCTGTGGAGCGCCGAGAGCGAAGAGGAATACTGGCTTACCGCTTATGTCACCGATTTCCTCCTGCGTGCCCGCGAGCAGGGCTTCGGCGTGCCACCGGAGGCGCTGAAGAAGGCCAATGATCGCCTGCTGCGCTACCTGCAACAGAGCAGCCTGATCGAGGCCAGCTACAGCCAGGACTTCGCCCACACCCGCTTCGCCGTGCAGGCCTATGCCGGCTACGTTCTGGCGCGCAGCCAGCAGGCGCCGCTGGGCGCCCTGCGCAGCCTGTTCGACCGCCGCAGCGAAGCGCGTTCCGGCATGCCGTTGGTGCAACTGGCCGCCGCGCTGAAGCTGATGGGCGATGCGCCGCGTGCCGAGCAGGCGCTGAACCAGGGCTTGATCCAGCAGCGCGATGGCGAACGCTGGATGGCCGACTACGGTAGCCCGTTGCGTGACCAGGCGCTGATCCTCGCCCTGCTGGAAGAGCACGACCTGGCGGCCGGGCAGCGCGAGCAGCGTCTGTTCAACCTGGCAGACGAACTGGCAGGCCAGCGCTGGCTATCGACTCAGGAGCGCAATTCGCTGTTCCTCGCCGGTCGCGGCATTCTCGGCAAACCCGAGCAGGCCTGGAGCGCCAAGCTGGCCAGCGGTGCCTTTCAGTTCGAGCTGAGCAACCAGCAGCCCGGTATCAAGCTGGAGCGTGACGAACTGGCCGAACCACTGAGCGTGAACAATGCCGGCAGCACCAAGCTGTATCAGCAACTGACCCTGTCTGGTTATCCGAGCCAGGCGCCACGCGCCGGTGGCGAGAACCTCAGCATCGAGCGCGAATACCTTGGCATGGACGGCCGTCCGCTCGATCTGCAGCGCCTGGACAGCGGCGAGCTGGTGCTGGTGCACCTGGCCGTGCGGGCCAAGCAGCGCGTACCGGACGCGCTGGTCGTCGACCTGCTGCCGGCCGGCCTGGAGCTGGAAAACCAGAACCTCGCGCAAAGCGCGGCGAGCCTCGATGACGCCGGTAGCAACGTCAAGGAGTGGCGCCAGTCGATGCAGAACGCGCGGATCAAGCACCAGGAGTACCGTGGCGATCGCTACGTGGCAGCGGTGGACGTGGATAGTTACGGCACCACTCATCTTCTCTACCTGGCCCGTGCGGTAACGCCCGGCAGCTACCGGGTGCCGCCACCGCAGGTGGAGTCCATGTACCGGCCGAGCTGGCAGGCGCTGGGTAGTGCGCCGTCGTCGTTGGTGGTGAGGGGGCAGTAAAAGCGGCCCTCTCCCCCAGCCCCTCTCCCGCAAGCGGGAGAGGGGAGCACATCAGCGCGCGGCCCTGAGACATTGCACGGACAAGCTCCCTCTCCCATTTATTGGGGGCACGCCTAGTGGAGAGGGTTGGGGAGAGGGCAAACCCGGTTCAAGTAGGAACCATGACACTACTCGACAACGCCAAACGCCTGCGCCGTGACATGACTGATGCCGAGCTACGGCTCTGGTATTACCTGCGTGCCCACCGCTTCCTGGGCCTGAAGTTCAAACGGCAGAAACCCATTGGCCCCTATATCGTCGACTTCATCTGCACCGAATGCTGGCTGGTCATCGAACTGGACGGTGGCCAACACCAGCAGCAGACCGAATACGACCAACAACGTGAGCATTATCTGGAGAGTCGAGGCTATCGTGTGCTGCGTTTCTGGAATCATCAGGTACTGGCGGAAACCGAGGCCGTACTTGAACAGATTCGCCTTGAACTCGGCGAGCAAAGCGACTTGTGAGTGTCGCCACAAGTCTTGGCAAAACGCAGATCGGCTCCCCTCTCCCATTTATGGGAGAGGGGTTGGGGGAGAGGGTCCTGTATGCCTCGTCTAACCCGCCGCTGGCTCCTTATCCTCCTGCTCCCCCTGGCCCTGCTCTGGCTAGCCGACCGCCTCTTCCCGCTGCCCCTGCCCGAGGACGACCTGGCCCGCGTGGTGCTGGCCGAAGACGGCACGCCATTGTGGCGTTTCGCCGACCGTGACGGCGTGTGGCGCTACCCGGTGACGCCGGACGAAGTGTCGCCCTATTACCTCGAGGCATTGCTGACCTACGAGGATCGCTGGTTTCGCCATCATCCCGGGGTGAACCCGCTGGCGCTGGGGCGCGCGGCCTGGCAGAACCTGACCGGCGGACGCGTGGTATCTGGTGGCAGCACGCTGTCGATGCAGGTGGCGCGGCTGCTTGATCCGCATGGCCGTGACCTGCCCGGCAAGCTCAAGCAGCTATGGCGCACGGCGCAGCTGGAGTGGCATCTGTCCAAGGACGAAATCCTCGCGCTGTATCTGGATCGCGCGCCTTTTGGCGGCACCTTGCAAGGCGTGGCCGCCGCGAGTTGGAGTTACCTGGGCAAGCCACCCAGCCAGCTCACCCGCGCCGATGCCGCGCTGCTTGCCGTGCTGCCACAAGCCCCCAGCCGGCTGCGCCCGGATCGCCATCCCGAGCGTGCCCAGGCGGCGCGGGACAAGGTGCTGCGTCGCCTGGGCGAGTTTCAGGTGTGGCCGCAGGCGCAGGTGGACGAAGCGCTGGAAGAGCCGGTATTCCTCGCCCCGCGCCGCGAGCCGAGCCTGGCGCCCTTGCTGGCGCGGCGGCTGAACCGCGGCGGCAGCCCGCCGCTGATTCGCACCACCCTCGATGCCGGCTTGCAGCAGCGCCTGGAAGACTTGCTGCTGGGCTGGCGAGCGCGACTGCCGGAACGCACCTCGGCGGCGATCCTGGTGGTGGAGCACGAAAGCATGGCGGTGCGCGCCTATCTCGGCTCGGTGGATATCGGCGACACCTCGCGCTTTGGCCACGTCGACATGGTTCGCGCCCTGCGTTCGCCCGGCTCGACGCTCAAACCCTTTCTTTACGGCATGGCGCTGGATGCCGGGCTGATCCACTCCGAGTCACTGCTGCAGGACGTGCCGCGGCATTACGGCGACTACCGCCCCGGCAACTTCGCCTCCGGTTTCATTGGCCCGGTGTCGGCCAGCGAAGCCCTGGCCACCTCGCTCAACCTGCCCGCCGTGCAACTGCTCGAAGCCTACGGGCCGAAACGTTTTGCCGGCGAGCTGCGCAGCGCGGGGCTGCCGATCCGTCTGCCGGCACTGGCCGAGCCCAACCTGGCGCTGATCCTAGGTGGCGGTGGCTCGCGGCTGGAATCCCTGGTGGCCGGTTACAGTGCCTTCGCCCGCGGTGGTATGGCGGCCAAGCCACGTTTGCAGCCAGACGATGAATTGCGTGAGCGCCGGCTGCTGTCACCCGGTTCGGCCTGGATCATCCGCCGTATCCTCAGCGGCCAGGCGCGACCGGATCGTGACCCGCGCGCACAGCTGGCGCAGCGCCCGACCCTGGCCTGGAAGACCGGCACCAGCTATGGCTTTCGCGATGCCTGGGCCATTGGTGTCGGGCCGCGCCATCTGATCGGGGTCTGGATCGGTCGACCGGACGGTACCCCGGTGCCCGGTCAGTTCGGCCTGGCATCGGCGGCGCCGCTGCTGTTGCAGGTGCATGATCTGCTGGTCAATCGCGACAGTCAGCGCGGTATCGCCGCACCGGCCGATCCGCAGCCGGCCGAGGTCGGCGTGGCCGCCATCTGCTGGCCGTTGGGGCAGCCGATGAGCAGGGATGACTCCAACTGTCGTCGCCTGCGCTTTGCCTGGACGCTGGAGGGCACCACGCCGCCGACCCTGCAGGCCGCCGACCAGCCGCTGGGCAGCGGCCTGCGCGAACGTTATTGGGTCAATGCCGAGGGGCATCGTGTCGGGCCCACCTGCGCAGGCGCCGAGGCGCGCGAGCTGGTGTTGTGGCCTGCTCCGCTGGAGCCCTGGTTGCCGCGCCGGGAGCGGCGTGCCGCGCGCATGCCGGGTATCGATCCCGGCTGTCCACCGCCGGGCAGCAGCCAGGTAGCCCCGCTGTCCATCGTCGGCGTGCGTGATGGTGATCGCCTGCGCCGACCGCAGGGCAATCATGAACCGCTGCGCCTCAGCCTGTCGGCTCTGGGGGGCGGTGGGCGGCGCTGGTGGTTTCTCGATGGTCGACCACTAGGCGAAAGCGCCCAGGATGAGCCCTTCAATCAGCCTTTCGACAGCGGCAGACATCAGCTCAGCGTGCTCGACGAGGCAGGGCAGACCGCCCGTGTGCAGTTCGAGATCACCGACTGAGCGGTCGCCAGGGTGGCGTTTCGCTGTCTAAACTCAACGGGCCGGCCGGACGAGTGGGACGCGATGACCAGGTTGCTGCATCTGCTGCTGTTGTCGCTGCTCTGCGCCGAACTCCCGGCGAGGGAGCTGGTGCTCTATACGGAAGAGAATCCGCCCATCAACTACAGCCAGGCCGGCGAGCTCGAGGGGATGGCTGTCGAGGTGGTGAGGGAGTTGCTGCAGCGTACCGACAGCCGTGCGCAGATTCTCAGTGTGCCTTGGGCGCGCGGCTACCGGATGGCGACCATCCAGCCCGATGTCGGTCTGTTCGTGACAGTGCGCACCCCGGAGCGCGAGACCTTGTTCCGCTGGGTTGGGCCGATCATCAGTACCAGCACCACCCTGTACGCACGCAGCGGCGAGGCATTGCCGGTCACCACCCTGGAAGAGGCCCGACAACTGGGGCGAATCGCCGTGCCGCGTGACAGGTATTCGCATCAGGTGCTGGTGCGGCTGGGCTTCAACAACCTGGAGCTGGTACCCAAACCCCACGAGATGGTGCGCATGACCCTGCTGGGGCGGGTGCCTCTGATGGTCTACGAGGACCAGCTGCTGCCCGGCCTGCTGCAGGAGGTGGGCGCGGCGCCGGATGCCTTGCAGCCTGTGCATACCTTCATGCGCACCAGCAGCTATATCGCCTTCTCACTCGGCACCGACCCGATGCGGGTGCAGCGTTGGCAGGCTGAGCTCGATGCGATGAAGCGCGACGGCAGCTTCGCGCGTATCCATCTGCGCTGGTTTCCCAATGAGCCGCCCGCCGGATTGCAGGCCGACCGGGACCTGCTGCCGTGAAGGGGCGATCGTCCACATGTCTGAAAGCGACGGGGGCCGCTTGTCGCAGTCCAGGTGTCGAATCCAGCCAGCAATCCGGTGCACTGCCTATCGCCGCTGAGAGGACGGTTTGCCGCTTCGCCTGACTTGAGCGGCGCAGGCCAGCAGCGCAGAGGAAACGCGCAGACTTGTCGCGGCGAACTTCAATGATCTGCCGCGACCAGGCGGTTGCGGCCTTCGCGTTTGGCGCGATACAGGGCGCCGTCGACGCGGCGGAAGAACGCATCAGCGTCGCCATCATGACGGCTGCTGAAACAGCCGACACCCAGGCTGGTGGTCAGCGCCAGGCGCTGACCGGCCAGCGGCAGGCCTTCCGTTTCCAGCTCCTTGCGAAAGCGCTCGGCCAGATCCCAGGCCTGAGCCAGGGTGGTGCTCGGCAGTAGCACGCCGAACTCCTCGCCGCCGAGGCGCAGCAAGGCGTCTCCGTCACGGCGAAACACCTTGCGCATGCGCTCGGCAAAGGCACTCAGGCAGGCGTCGCCGCCGGCATGGCCGTACTCGTCGTTCACTTTCTTGAAGAAGTCGATGTCCATCAGCACCAGCGACAGTGGTTCGCCCTGGCGCACGGCGTTGGCCACCAGGCTGGGAAACAGGTTGTTGAACTGATAGCGGTTGCCCAGTTGCGTCAGGCTGTCGGTGCGGCTGAGCAGATCGAGCTGGCTCTTCTGTTCCAGCAGTTTCAGCTCGAGGTCCAGCGTGGCGCGGTACTCGCGATGGTTGCGACCGAGCACCAGAACCAGATAGCTGAGGTAAAAGGCCAGGGTGATCAACATCGCGTGCTGTTGCTGCCAGTTCATCGTCATCACCGCCAGGCCCGGCAGGTAGAGCAGAGCCAGGGCCAGCAGGGCGCGGCCACGGCGCATGGCGAAGTTGAAAGTCATCGCCGTGCTGAAGGCTACCGTGGCCAGGGTGGCGATCATTTCCGAGTCGTTGTAGGCATCGCTGTATAGCGCCAGGGCATGCGCCTGACCCCAGCACAGCGCGGTCAGCAGGATCAGCCCCCAATGCCGATCCAGCCAGCGCTGCAACTGCTCGGGGCTGTCGAGACCATCGGGACGGTGCAGCAGTCGCGCTGCCAGAAGTGCGCCGAACAGTGCACAACCCAGCACGCCGCTGAGAAGCCGCTCGTCCGGTGCATGACTGAAGGCCCAGGTCAGCAGCCAGGCGAGCAGGTAGAAGAAACCGCCCAGGCGCGTGCGGATACGGGTGTCGTCCACTTCGCGCCAGAGCGCGAAGGTATTGGGCTGGCGCGGTACTTCGGCGTCGGTCATGTCGCAAGCCTGCTGTCGCTGATAGCCAGCGTCCGGGCTGTTGGGGCGACGTCAAAGCTCTCCAAAGCTTTTGTGATCACAGAAAAGGATGTGTGCAGCATAGCGCTTTTTTTCTCTGGCTGGCATGTCCAATTGCCAGTATTTGCTCGCCGTTGGTCTCGCATCGCCTGCACATGAAGCTGGCGAACGTGACGTCATGGTCTAGGCTGAAAGCGATACGCTCGGCAACGCACCGGGCGTCAGCCTGATTTGGGAGACCCACGATGGACATGAACCGTCGACAGTTCTTCAAGGTCTGCGGCGTAGGCCTTGGAGCATCGAGCCTGGCGGCTCTGGGAGTCGCGCCCCCGGAAGCCTTCGCCGACCAGGTACGGCACTTCAAACTGACCAGCACCACGGAAACCCGCAACACCTGCCCCTACTGCTCGGTCGGCTGTGGCCTGATCCTCTACAGCCAGGGGGATGCGGCCAAGAACGTGGCGCAGAACATCATCCATATTGAGGGCGACGCCGACCATCCGGTCAACCGCGGCACCCTCTGCCCCAAGGGTGCCGGCCTGCTGGACTTCGTTCACAGCCCCAACCGCCTGAAATACCCACAAGTACGCGAAGCCGGCTCCAACGAGTGGAAGCGTATCGACTGGGACGAGGCGCTGGACCGCATCGCCCGGCACGTGAAGGCCGACCGCGACGCCAATTTCATCGAGAAGAACGAGCAGGGCCAGACGGTCAACCGCTGGCTGAGTTCGGGCTTCCTGGCCGCCTCGGCGTCGAGCAACGAGGCTGGCTACATCACCCACAAGGTGGTGCGTTCCCTTGGCATGCTGGGGTTCGATAACCAGGCACGTGTCTGACATGGCCCGACGGTGGCAAGTCTTGCCCCGACGTTTGGCCGTGGAGCCATGACCAACCACTGGACCGACATCAAGAATGCCGATCTGGTGCTGATCATGGGCGGCAATGCCGCCGAGGCCCACCCCTGTGGCTTCAAGTGGGTGACCGAGGCCAAGGCGCACAACAAGGCCAAGCTGGTGGTGGTCGACCCGCGCTTTACCCGTTCGGCTTCAGTGGCCGACTTTTATGCGCCGATCCGTACCGGTACCGATATCGCCTTCCTTGGCGGGCTGATCAACTACCTGCTGGAGAACGACAAGATCCAGCACGAGTACGTGCGCAACTACACCGACGTCAGCTTTGTGGTGCGCGAGGACTATGCCTTCGAAGACGGCATGTTCAGCGGCTACAACGCCGAGATGCGGCGCTACGACAAGAGCAGTTGGGGCTACGAGATCGGTGAAGACGGCTATGCCGTGGTCGATCCGACGCTGAGCCATCCGCGCTGCGTGTTCAACCTGCTGAAGAAGCACTACAGCCGCTACACGCCGGATCTGGTCAGCAGCATTTGCGGCACGCCCAAGGCGCAGATGCTGCAGGTGTGGGAAACCGTCGCCGAATGCTCGGCGCCGGGCAAGGTCATGACCATCATGTACGCCCTGGGCTGGACGCAGCACTCGGTGGGTTCGCAGATGATCCGCACCGGCGCCATGCTGCAGTTGCTGCTGGGCAACATCGGCATGCCGGGTGGCGGCATGAACGCCCTGCGTGGTCACTCCAACATCCAGGGCCTGACCGACCTCGGCCTGCTCTCCAATCTGCTGCCGGGCTACCTCAGCCTGGCGCTGGACGCCGAGCAGGATTACGCCGCCTACATCGCCAGGCGCTCGCCCAAGCCGCTGCGGCCGGGGCAGTTGTCCTACTGGCAAAACTACGAGAAGTTCCACGTCAGCCTGATGAAGGCCTGGTACGGCAAGAACGCCACGGCGGAGAACAACTGGGGCTTCGACTGGCTGCCCAAGCTGGATGTGCCCGGCTACGACGTGCTCAAGGTCTTCGACATGATGTACGAGGGCAAGGTCAACGGTTACTTCTGCCAGGGTTTCAATCCCATCGCCTCGTTCCCCGACAAGGCCAAGGTCAGCGCGGCGCTGGCCAAGCTCAAGTACCTGGTGATCATGGACCCGCTGGCAACCGAGACTTCGGAGTTCTGGCGCAATGCCGGCGAGTTCAACGACGTCGACACCGCCAGCATCCAGACCGAGGTTTTCCGCCTGCCCACCACCTGTTTCGCCGAGGAGGACGGCTCGCTGGTCAACAGCGGACGCTGGTTGCAATGGCACTGGAAGGGCGCCGAACCACCCGGCCAGGCACGCACCGACATCGCCATCATGGCCGGGCTGTTCCATCGTCTGCGCCAGGCCTATGCCAGCGAGGGCGGGGCCTTCCCCGATCCGATCCTCAACCTCGACTGGTCGTATCTGAAACCGGACGAGCCCGGGCCGGACGAGATCGCCCGCGAGTTCAACGGCAAGGCCCTGGAAGACCTCCATGATCCGGCCACCGGAGCGCTGCAGGCCAAGGCTGGCGAGCAGCTCAGTGGTTTCGGCCTGCTGCGCGCGGACGGGTCCACGGCCAGTGGTTGCTGGATCTTCTGCGGCTCGTGGACGGCGCAGGGTAACCAGATGGCGCGGCGCGACAACGCCGACCCCTACGGTATGGGCCAGACCCTTGGCTGGGCCTGGGCCTGGCCGGCGAACCGACGCATTCTCTACAACCGCGCCTCGGCCGACCCCAGCGGCAAGCCCTGGGACGTCGAGAAGAAGCGTCTGGTGTGGTGGAACGGCAAGGCCTGGGGCGGCACCGACGTGCCCGACTTCAAGGCCGACTCGCCACCTGCCGAGGGCATGAACCCTTTCATCATGAACCCTGAAGGGGTGGCGCGCCTGTTCGCCGTGGACAAGATGGCCGAAGGGCCATTCCCCGAGCACTACGAGCCGTTCGAGACGCCGATCGGGCGCAACCCGATGCACCCGGACAATGCGCTGGCCATCAGCAACCCGGCGGCGCGGGTGTTCAAGGCCGATATGGAGATGCTGGGCAAGGCGGACGCCTTCCCCTATGCCGCCACCACCTACCGCCTGACCGAGCACTTCCACTTTTGGACCAAGCACTGTCGGCTCAACGCCATTACCCAGCCCGAGCAGTTCGTCGAAATCGGCGAGGCGCTGGCCAGGGAACTGGGCATCGTCGCGGGCGAGCGGGTCAAGGTGTCGTCCAACCGTGGCTACATCAAGGCGGTGGCGGTGGTGACCAAGCGGATCAAGCCGCTGACCGTGGACGGCAAGACCGTGCACCAGATCGGCATCCCGCTGCACTGGGGCTTCGCCGGTGTGGCGCGCAATGGCTACCTGACCAACACCCTGACGCCCTTCGTCGGCGACGGCAACACGCAGACCCCGGAATTCAAGTCGTTCCTGGTCAACGTGGAAAAGGCATAGGAGCAGCGCCATGGCCTCACAAGACATCATCGCCCGCTCCGCCACCACCACGCCGATGCCCTCCGTACGGCAGGTCGGCGAGGTGGCCAAGCTCATCGACGTTTCCAAATGCATCGGCTGCAAGGCCTGTCAGGTAGCGTGCTCGGAATGGAACGACCTGCGTGACGAGGTCGGTCAGAACCACGGCACCTACGACAACCCGACCGACCTCACCGCCAGCTCCTGGACGGTGATGCGCTTCACCGAGCACGAGGACGAAGCTGGCAAGCTGGAATGGCTGATCCGCAAGGATGGCTGCATGCACTGCGCCGAGCCCGGCTGCCTGGCGGCGTGCCCGAGCCCGGGCGCGATCATCCAGTACGCCAACGGCATCGTCGACTTCAACCAGGACAAGTGCATCGGCTGCGGCTATTGCATCACCGGTTGCCCGTTCAACATCCCGCGTATCTCGCAGAAGGACCACAAGGCCTACAAGTGCAGCCTGTGTTCCGACCGCGTCGCCGTAGGCATGGAACCGGCCTGCGTGAAGACCTGCCCGACCGGCGCCATCGTCTTCGGCACCAAGGAGGCGATGAAGGAGCATGCCGATGGGCGCATAGCCGACTTGAAGTCACGCGGCTACGACAACGCCGGCCTGTACGATCCCGACGGTGTCGGTGGCACCCACGTGATGTACGTGCTGCATCACGCCGACCAGCCGTCGCTCTATGCCGGCCTGCCCAACGAGCCGAGCATCAGCCCGCTGGTGTCGTTGTGGAAGGGCGTGACCAAGCCGCTCGGTCTACTGGCGATGGGCGCCACGGCGCTGATCGGGTTCTTCCACTACATCCGCGTCGGGCGCAACCGCGTGGAGGAGGACGAGCCCGTGACCGGTGACCCTGCCGTGCATCAGGTCGACCCGGCCGTGCATACCTATGATCCGAACCAGCGGCCGTAGGAGACCAGCATGAAACACGATATCCAACGCTACACGGCCGGCGAACGCAGCAACCATTGGGTGGTGGCGATCCTCTTCGTCCTAGCCGGCCTGTCCGGCCTGGCGCTGTTCCACCCGTCGCTGTTCTGGCTCAGCAACCTGTTCGGCGGCGGGGTGTGGACGCGCATTCTGCATCCCTTCCTCGGCCTGGCCATGTTCCTGTTCTTTCTCTGGCTGGTGATGCGCTTCGCCGGGCACAACCGCCTCGAGGCGCGTGATCGCCAGTGGCTGGCGCAATGGCGTGACGTGATCAGCAACCGTGAGGAACGGCTGCCACCGGTAGGGCGCTACAACGCCGGGCAGAAGCTGCTGTTCTGGGTATTGCTGCTGTGCATGCTGGTGTTGCTGGCCACGGGCATGGTCATGTGGCGCCAGTACTTCAGCCACCTGTTCGGCATCGAGCTGATCCGCCTGGCTTCGCTGCTGCACGCCGCGGCGGCCTGGGGCTTGATCATCTGCATCATCGTGCACGTCTATGCAGGTATCTGGGTCAAGGGCTCGATCGGCGCCATGCTCAATGGCTGGGTCAGCCGCGGCTGGGCGCGCAAGCACCACGCCGCCTGGTACGAGGAAGTCAGCAAAGACAACCACAAGCGTCACTGAATGATCACTGTATCGCGGCTGAAGCCGCTCCTACGGGATGTCGTTTCATGCA
Source organism: Pseudomonadota bacterium (assembly GCA_023431055.1). Classification (GTDB taxonomy): domain Bacteria; phylum Pseudomonadota; class Gammaproteobacteria; order Pseudomonadales; family Pseudomonadaceae; genus Aquipseudomonas. The sequence goes on along the minus strand of JAEYXX010000116.1, from coordinate 13,321 downwards.
GGAGCGGCTTCAGTCGCGAGCATTGCAAGCGCGCATCGCAGCTGAGTAGGAATACCGCTCAGCTGCGCTACAGCAAGGGCATTCGCAGAGCGGATGAAACTCACCAACTGGCGGACCGCTCTGCTGTAGCCCGGATGCAATCCGGGGCTTTTGCAGCGGTCGGTCGCCGGATTTCGCCCGGCTACGTAATGGCGTCGGTCGTAGGAGCGGCTTCAGCCGCGATAAACACTCGCCGGCAAAGCGCCTCTCAAGGCGTGCGTAACCCGAGGCAAACCAGCGCGGCTCTCGCCATTCCCCGGATTTCATCCGGGCTACAGGGGCCTGAACCACAGCCGGCAAACCCCTTCAGCCTGGTCTAGGCTGATCTAGCGAAAACCACGGGAGCAGTCCCTAAGGAGTCCTGCGTGTCAGGCCAGATTCTCGAGCCGGGGCAGATCGAAGCCGCGGCCAACATCCCGCCTTTTCTCCACCTGCCCGAGCCCGACCTTTTCAGCCGCCGCGCCCGGCGCCTGCGCAGCCTGGCGGCCGATCATCCGCTGGCGGCCTACCTGCTGTTGATGGCCGATCTGTGCGAGGCGCAGCAGCGTGTGCTGGATGCACCACCGCCCTTGCCAGGCCCATCGGTCGAAGCCCTGGCGCGTAGTTTCGAGCACCGCATGCCGCCGTTGGCATTCGACACCCTGGTACGCGGCGATGCCTGGCAGCCCGCCCTCGACGCCTTGCTAGCCGAGATCAAGGCCGACGGGAATCCGTCGGTAGGCGCCGCTCTGGCAGGCTTGCGCGAGGCCGATAGCGGCCAGCGCAAGGCCTGGGCCATTGCCTTGCTGGGTGGCCAGTTCGATCTGCTGCCGGCGGCGCTGGTGCCGTTTCTCGGCGCCGCCCTGCAGGTCGCCTTCAGCCACTGGCTGCTGGCACTGCCCAGCGAGCGGCTGGTGGAAACCTCCAGCCAGACCCTGTGCCCGGCCTGCGGCTCGCCACCGGTGGCCGGCATGCTGCGCCATCGCGGCAAGTACGCCGGGCTGCGCTACCTGAGCTGCTCGCTGTGCGCCTGCGAATGGCACCACGTGCGGGTCAAGTGCAGCCATTGCGAATCCTCCAAGCACCTGGCCTACCTGTCGCTCGAACGTGAGGGCGTGGCGCCCGAGCGCTCGGCGATCCGCGCCGAGACCTGCCCGAGCTGCCAGAGCTACCTGAAACAGTGCTACCTGGAATTCGATGATCAGGCCGATGCTGTCGCCGATGATCTGGCCAGTCTCGACCTGGACATGCGCCTGAGCGAGGAGGGGCACCTGCGCCGGGCGCCGAACCTGCTGCTGGCACCCGGCAGTTCCGACTGAGGGCGCTGACGATGAATGCCAATGCTGCCCGTCTTCCTTCCATTGACCGCCTGCTGCGTTGCGAAAGCGTAGCGCCCCTGCAGCAGCGCTACGGTCGCGATGCCTTGCTGGCGATCTTGCGTGATCTGCTCGACGAGTTGCGCGAACCCGCCCGCAGCGGCCAACTTGCCGCCGTGGAGCTCAGTGAGGCGGTGCTCGCCGGTCGAGCTGGCGAACGCCTCGCCGCGCGCCACGCCAGTCGCGTGCGCCGCGTGTTCAACCTGACCGGCACGGTGCTGCACACCAACCTGGGGCGCGCCCTGTTGCCGGAGGAGGCCATCGACGCCATAACCCAGGCTGCGCGCTACCCGCTCAACCTGGAGTTCGACCTGGCCAGCGGCAAGCGTGGTGACCGCGACGACCTGATCATCGGCCTGATCCGCGAGCTGACCGGCGCAGAGGCGGTCACCGTGGTCAACAACAACGCCGCGGCCGTGCTGCTGGCGCTCAACAGCCTGGGCGCGCGCAAGGAGGGCATCATTTCCCGTGGCGAGCTGATCGAGATCGGCGGCGCCTTCCGCATTCCCGACATCATGGCCCGTGCCGGGGTCAAACTGGTGGAAGTCGGTACCACCAACCGCACCCACGCCAAGGACTACGAAGCGGCCATCGGCCCGCGTTCGGGCCTGCTGATGCGCGTGCACACCAGCAACTACAGCGTGCAGGGCTTCACCGCCAGCGTCGCCACCCGTGACCTGGCCGCCATCGCCCACGCTCACGGCCTGCCGCTGCTGGAAGACCTGGGTAGCGGCAGCCTGGTCGACCTCTCGCGCTGGGGCCTGCCCAAGGAGCCGACCGTGCAGGAAGCGCTGCGCGACGGCGCGGATATCGTCACCTTCAGCGGCGACAAGCTGCTCGGCGGCCCGCAGGCCGGCATCATCCTCGGCAGCAAGGAACTGATCGGGCGTATCAAGAAGAACCCCCTCAAGCGCGCCCTGCGCGTGGACAAGCTGACCCTCGCCGCGCTGGAAGCAGTGCTCGGCCTGTACCGAGACCCGGATCGCCTCGGCGAGCGCCTCACCAGCCTGCGCCTTCTCAGCCGTCCGCAGGCAGATATCCGCGCCCAGGCCGAGCGTGTCGCTCCGGCAATGGCCGCAAGGCTTGGCGAATACTGGCAGGTCAGCGTGGAAAATGCTCTGGGCATGATCGGCAGCGGCGCGCAGCCGGTGGCACGCCTGCCCAGTGCGGCGCTGTGCATCCGCCCGCAAACCTCCAAACGCCTGCGTGGCCGTGCGCTGCGCGAACTGGAAGGGCAGTTGCGAGAGCTGCCGATCCCGGTGATCGGCCGCATCGACGACGACGCCCTGTGGCTCGACCTGCGCCAGCTCGACGACGAACCCGCCTTCGTCGCGCAACTGGTGCAGCTGCGCGAGGTACAGGCGTGATCGTCGGCACCGCCGGCCATATCGACCATGGCAAGACCGCGCTGCTGCAGGCGCTGACCGGTCAGCAGGGCGACCGCCGCCCGGCCGAGCGCGCCCGTGGCATCACCATCGACCTGGGTTATCTGTATGCCGACCTCGGCGACGGCCAGCTCACAGGTTTTATCGACGTGCCTGGACACGAACGCTTCGTCCACAACATGCTCGCTGGCGCCAGTGGCATCGACCTGCTGTTGCTGGTGGTGGCCGCCGACGATGGGGTGATGCCGCAGACCCGCGAACACCTGGCGATAGCCCAGCTGTTGGGCATCCGTCAGGCGCTCGTCGCCCTGACCAAGATCGACCGGGTCGATGCCGGGCGGGTGCAACAGGTGCGCGAGCAGGTGGAAAACCTGCTCGCCCCCGGGCCGCTGGCGGGCGCCGAACTGCTGGCGGTGGACAGTCTCAGCGGGCGAGGCGTCGAACTCCTGCGTGAACGCCTGCTGGCTATCTCTGCGGTGCACCAGGCGCGCACCAGCTATGGCCATTTTCGTCTGCCCATCGACCGCGCCTTCAGCGTCGAGGGCACTGGCGTAGTGGTGACCGGCACCGCCTTTGCCGGCCGTGTGGCGCTGGGCGATGAACTGCTGCTCAGCCCGTCCGGGCGCCGTGTGCGCGTGCGCGGCCTGCACGCGCAAAATCGACAGGCCGACAGCGCCGTCGCCGGCCAGCGGGTGGCGCTGAACCTGGCCGGCGAGCGGCTGGCGGTCGAGCGACTGCACCGAGGCGACTGGCTGCTGGCGCCGGCCTTGCTGGCGCCGACCACCCGGCTGGATATCGAGCTGCACCTGCTCGCCGCGGAGCCGCGGGCTTTGGCGCACTGGACGCCAGTGCACGTGCACCTGGGCGCGCAGGATGTCACCGGGCGTATCGCCCTGCTCGACACCGACAGCCTCGCCCCCGGCCAGCATTGCCTGGCGCAATTAGTGCTCAATGCTCCGGCGCACGCGGTGCACGGCGACACCCTGGTGCTGCGCGACCAGTCGGCGCAACGCACGCTGGGTGGCGGCCGTGTGCTCGATCCCTTCGCCCCGGCCCGCGGCCGCCGTGCGCCGCAACGTTTGCGGCAATTGCAGGCGCTGCAGGGCGCCGGCCTGGAACAGGCCCTGCCGGTGCTGTTGCAGTCGGCCGATAACGGCCTCGATCCCGCCCTACTGGAGCGGCAATTCAATCGTCCGCGTGAGAGCTGGGCACTGCCGGACGGGGCGTGCGAACTGGCAACCCGTCAAGGCACGCGACTGTTCGACGCGGTACGCCTGCAGACGCTACGCGACGCCTTGGTCGAGGGCCTGCGCCGTTTCCATGACGAATCGCCGGACGAACTCGGCCCCGACCGCGACCGCCTGCGCCGCTATGCACTGAGCGAACTGGAGCGCCCGGTATTCATCGCCCTGCTTGACCAGGCCCTGGCCGATGGGCGCATCGCCAGCAGCGGCCCCTGGCTGCACCTGCCGGACCACCGCGTGCAGCTCAGCCCGGACGACGAGGCCCTGCGCGAACGACTCTGGCCGCTGCTGCTCGATGGCGGCTTCGACCCACCCTGGGTTCGTGACCTGGCTGGCGCCGCGCAACGGGATGAGGCGTCCGTGCGCCTGCTGTTGCGCAAACTGGCGCGCCTGGGCCTGTTGCATCAAGTGGTCCGCGACCTGTTCTATCCCGAGCAAACCCTGCGCATTCTCGCCGCCCATGCGCTGGAACTGGTGGGGCAGCATGGCAGTCTGCGGGTGATCGATTGGCGAGACCGTATCGGCATCGGCCGCAAGCGTGCCATCCAGTTGCTGGAGTACTTCGACCGAATCGGCTTCACCCGTCGCCTGGCCAACGAGCGGCGTATCCGTAGCGACTCGGCGCTGGCGATTCAACTGATGGGCAACCAACAGGAGGGTGCTGCGGTCGGGCACAAGACACACTCGATGGCGATTGACGACCAACGGTAGCCATGGGCTAACCTGCACAACCAATGCAACGGCTGCCGAGCGACACGCAGCCGCCGAACAGGGAAGGCAATCACGCCCGGTGGCGTGGCCGGGCTTCAAACCCGGTGGGGGACGGCATCCGTTCCTGGGTGAGTTCGACTCTCACTGCCTTCCGCCAATCACCTGGCCGTAACGGGCGCCTGAGTCGCATCCGCCAGGGTACGACCTGGCTGCAGATTCTTCTCCAACTGCACCAGGGCGACACGGCTGCCGTCCGGCGCGCGGCGCTCGACGATGCCGACGGTACGGTAGCCCAGTCGGGTGTACAGCAGCAGGCCGCCGGCGTTGGCGTTGAAGCAGGACACCTTCATCAGCGGGGCCTCGTAGCGCTCGCGCGCGAGGTTCTCCATCACTTCCACCAGGTATTGGCCCACGCCCTGGCTGCGGGCCCAGGGCGCTACCATCAGGTTACCCAGGGCGCAGAATTCGCCATGCTGCCATTGGTAGAAATTGGCGAAGCCGGCGACCTTGCCGCCGAGTTCGACCACGGTGCTTTCGCGCCGCTCGGCGAGGGCGGCGGCAAGCTGGCCGACATCCAGCGGCCAGATGGCCTTGGGATAGCAGAAGAACAGTTCGTCAACGTTCTGCGGGAAACCGGCCACGGCGCCAAGGTCGGCGGCCGTGGCCGGGCGGTGTTGCAGGTTCGCATTCAAAGCGGACGGTCCTTGTTCAGCGCGGTGGATATTGCGAGAGCACCTGAGTAACGGTTTCGCGGATCGCCCGTTCGCGCTCGGCAGGTGTCGGCGGCTGGCTGCGCATGATCTGTTCACCGCTGCCGCGCCACACCAGCTTGCCGTCCTTGGCGTCGTACAGGTCGATCTGCAGGGTGGCGACCTTGTAGTCGACGCGGCGCGTTTCGGTGAACGCCGGGCCTCCCCAGTAACCGCCCCAATAACCGCCCCAGCCACCGCCGTACTGGGTGGTGATCTGATCCTGACGCTCATCGACGATCAGCACGCTCTGCACCTTGAGATCGCCCTTGCCATCGGCTGCCTGGCGCAGGCCGCGCTGGTCGAGTTGTTCGGCCACGGCCTGGCTGATGCGGGCCTCGGTGATATCGCTTTTCAGGCGGGCATCATCGGGTTGGTAGGCGAGCTTGTCGTCCATCCAGCTCCAGGTGCGGTAGGCGGCGAAATCGCGGCTGGGGTCGAAGTCGCGCTCCAGGCTGACGCTGGCGCAACCACTCAGCAGCAAGGCGAGAAGCAGGTAGGGCAGGGTACGCATGTCGTTCTCCAGCGCAGTCGATCAATAAGGAGGATAGCCGTCCAGTGCGGCGCGGATGGCCGCGCGCATGGCCTCGGCCTGTGCCGCCTGGCCCTTGCCGGCCATGGCCTCACCGCTACCGGACCAGACCACCTGGCGGTCGCGTGGGTCGATCAGTTCGATGCGCACCACGGCTACCTTCTGCTCGTAAGTACGTACGATGGGCACGCTGCCGTAGGCGCCGTAGCGGCGATCCCAGTGGCTGCCGGTGCCGTAGTAACCGCCGACGTTGTCCTGATACTGGCGCAGGCGGGTTTCCTGGCTGATGTAGGCGCGCACCAGTACATCGCCGGGGCCATTGAGCGCTGGGCGCAGGCCATATTGATCGAGGCCGGCGCTGACGCTGTCGGCCAGTTCATTGCTGGGCGCGCGGCCGTCCAGCCAGCTCCAGCTGCGGTAGCGGCCGTAATCGCGCGGCGCGGCCGGGTAGGCGCTGCGGTCGAATGTGGTGGCTGCTTCGGGCGGCGCTAGTGGCATTGGTAGCGACTCGGCCTGGTAGGGGTTCTGGCTTTGGCAGGCAGCCAGCAGCGGCAGGATGAGTATGGCTATGGCGGTGCGCATGGTCGTCTCCGTGGTCGCGCGCGACATCCCCGATGGCTTCAGGCTACGCCGGGCTGCCGGCCTCGTCCAATACGCTCAGCGGGGGCGGCAGATCCAGTGCAGGTAACGGCCCAGACCGGCGAAAGTCGGGTGGCGGCGGTGGGCCAGCTCCATTTCCAGCAGGTCGATCAGCTCGGCCTTGGCCTGGAATTCCTGCGGCATGTAATCGTGGAATACGCGCACGCCGCTACGGCTTTCGACCTGCCAGTACTCGCCGAGTTGCGTGTCCAGCTCACGCGGGTCGAGCGGGCGCTGCGGTGTCAGGCTCTGGCCTTCGCCAGCGAAGCGTTCCTTGCGCAGTTTGCGGAAGTGGCCCTTGAGCAGGTTGCGATAGATCAGCGCGTCCTTGTTGTAGAAGGCGAGCGACAGCCAGCCTTCATTGGCCGTCAGCTGGTGCAGTACCGGCAGGATGGCCGCCGGCTCGGCCAGCCATTCCAGCACCGCGTGACACAGCACCAGGTCGTACGGCTCCTGCAACTGGCCGAGCAGCTCCTGCCAGGGCGCCTGGATGAAGGTGGCGCTTTGCCCGGCTTCGGCGAAGCGCTGGCGTGCCCCGCTGAGCATGGGTTCGGCAGGTTCGGCCAGGGTCACTTGATGGCCGTGCTGGGCCAGCCACAGGCTCATGTGGCCAAGCCCTGCACCGACATCCAGCACGCGCAGTGGGCGGTCCGGCAGCGCTTCGGCCAGGTCGGCCTGCAATGCGGCGAGGCGGATGGCACCCTTGGCGCCGCCGTAGATCTTCTCAGCGAAGCGGGTGGCGAGTTCGTCGAAGTGGCGGTCGCTCATTTGAGAAAGCGCCGTTCGTTGTCGGCGAGCTTGTCGAGCACCACCTGATTCATGTCGAGACCCAGCTCGCTGCACAGTTGCAGCAGGTAGAGCACCACATCGGCCACTTCCTGCCCGGCATGGGCGAGCTGCTCTGGGGGTAACTGGCGGGACTGTTCCTCGCTCAGCCACTGGAAGATTTCCACCAGCTCGGCCATTTCCACGCTGGCGGCCATGGCCAGGTTCTTTGGGCTCTGGTATCGGCGCCAGTCGTTGTGATCGCGAATGGCGTGCATGCGCGCGGTGAGTGCAGCGATGTTCATGGTGCGGCTCCTGTCGAGCCGCATAGCTTCGGCCCGAAAGGAGGGCGCTGCAAGTCGTTGGCGGGCAAACAGCGGTTTTGTAGGAGCGAGCTCTGCTCGCGAAGCGCTTGCGCTGGCCAGATTCGCGAGCAGAGCTCGCTCCTACACCAAATGCTTACTCCGTAGCCCGGATGCAATCCGGGGGCGCGTATCGAGAATATCCACCCCGGATTGCATCCGGGCTACGTCAGGCAGGCAGCGGCTGCCAGCTCCCGGTCATATGCGGTGTATCGTTTTCGCCGATCAGGCGGAACTGCCCGCTGGCGGCGGATTCGCTGGCCTGCAGGGCAAGGTGGGTGGGTAGCAGCACCGGTTTCTGAAAGCGCACCTGCACCTCGTAGCCGGCCAGCGGCAGGTGTGCCTGTAGTGCGCCCAGACTGCGCGCCTTGTTCCACAGACCGTGAGCGATAGCACGAGGGAAGCCGAACAGTCGCGCCGTCAGCGCATACAGGTGAATCGGGTTGTAGTCGCCAGCCACGCGGGCGTAACGCCGGCCGGTATCGGCGGGGGCGGCCCAGTCGGCCAGCGGTGCCAGCGGCAAAGGTTCGTGCTCAGGGTGTGGTTGCGGCTTTCCGTCGAGACGCAGCGCTCGGCAGAGAATGCGGCTATCGCCCTCCCACAGCAGGCCAAGTTGGTCCTCCAGACGGGTGATCAGGCTGAAGGTGGCGCCCTTGTCGTGCGGCTGCAGATCGCTCACCTGCACGCTGACCTGAAACGGGCCCAGACCGCCCAGAGGGCGTAGCACGCGAATGCGGTTTTCCAGGTGCACCAGGCCCAGCAGCGGGAAGGGGAAGCGGCGGTCGGTGAGCAGCTGCATCTGAAGTGGAAAGGCGAGGATATGCGGATAGACCGGCGGCAGATAGGCGCTCTCGGCAAGGCCGCATACCTGGCGATAGCGCGCCAGGTGCTTCGGGGCCACGTCCACTCGGCAACGCAGGCCTAGGTTGGGTAGTTGACGGCCTGTCACCTTGCGCCGCAGCGCGGCACGCAGGAACAGACCGGGCAGGGCCGGTGGGGTATCGAGATCGAGCCAGTCGATGGCCATTGGCGAGCTCCTTGGCGAATGGATGGCAGCAGCTTAACCCTCAGACCAGCGCTGGCATTGGCTGTTCTGCCTCGGGTCTGCGCAGGGCAGTCAATCGGTCTGCTGCGCTGTTTGCGCGGCATGGCCCGCAGCCCCTAAGATGAGCGCCGCTCACGAATAAAAAGAACAGCAGGAATCATGCGTGATCTGACCGACGATGTGGCGCTGATGCGCCCGGTAATCGATGCCCTGCGTGCCAGCGGAACCGACCCTGACCGCGTGCTGGTGCGTGTCGGCCTGCCGCCTGGCGGGCTGCCGGCCGGCCGTTTCCCTCATGCTGCCCAGGCGGCTTTCTGGAAGGCTGCCAGTGACGAGTGCGGCGAGGAGCATGTCGGCCTTTACCTGGCCCAGCACCTGCCGGCATTTCATGGCCTGCTGCTGGAATACCTGTTCCTCTCCAGCGAAACCTTTGGCGCAGGCCTGCGCCATGCCCTGCGCTACGTGCGCCTGCTTTCCGACACCCTCAGTGCACGTCTGGTAGTGGATGGCGAAATGGCCGTGCTGACTCTGGGCGTGGAGGCCGATACACCGCGACATTTCCCGGAGATGCTGGCTGGTGCGGTGATCCGCCTGTTCGCTGCGCTGACCGAAAATGACTTCCGCCCACGTGAGGTGCGCTTCATGCATGCCGAGGGCGCGCCTGCCGAGCGCTACCAGGCCGTCTATGGTTGCCCGGTGCGCCTGGGCGCCGAGGACTGCGCCCTGCTGTTCGACGCCGCGGTGCTGGACAAACCCTCGCGCCATGCGGCCCCGGAGCTGCTGCGCATGCATGAGTCGCTGGCCCGGCGGCAACTGGCGGAAGTGGAAAGACTGGATCTGGTGCGGCAGGTACGCGAGCTGATCGCCGAGTTGCTGGTCGACGGCGGCGCGACGCTGGAGCAGGTGGCCGGCCGCCTGAACATGCCGGCGCGGCGTCTGCGCGAGCGCCTGGCCATGGCCGGCGTGCGCTTCAACGACTTGATCACCGACTATCGCTGCCGACTGGCCAAGGAGCTGCTGCTCAAGACCGACGAGCGTATCGAAGTGATAGTCGAGCGCACCGGCTTTTCCGAGCCGAGCACCTTCTACCGCGCGTTTAAGCGCTGGGTCGGCGAAACGCCGGTGGAATTTCGCAAGCGCGGCAAAGGTTGATTCCATCGTGTGGGAGGGGCTTTAGCCGCGACTGTCGCTGCTGAAGCGCCTCCCACATAGTCACCCGCCTGTGACCGTAGGTGGGCCGGGCGGCGATTCGCTTCAGCAACCGTAGGGTGGGCCGGGTGGCGATCCGCTTCAGCCCACCACCACAACAGCCTCACGCCCCCAGCAAACTCTGCCCACACACACGCAACACCTGTGCTGTCACCGCGCCCGAGCCTGGCTGGGCGAACCAGGCCACGGCTTCGGCGACGTCCTGCGGCAGGCCACCCTGGCTCATCGAGTTCATCCGTCGCCCGGCTTCGCGGATGCCCAGCGGAATGGCGGCGGTCATCTGCGTTTCGATGAAACCGGGGGCCACTGCATTGATGCTGATGCCTTTCTTCGCCAGGGCTGGCGCCCAGGCCTGAGCGAGGCCGATCACACCGGCCTTGCTCACTGCGTAGTTGGTCTGGCCCATGTTGCCGGCGATGCCGCTGATCGAGGCGATCAGTACTACGCGGCCGTTGTCGTGCAGCTTGTCGGCCTCCAGCAGTGCCTGGGTCAGCACTTGCGGAGCCTTGAGGTTGACGTCGATCACCGAGTTCCAGAAGGCATCGCTCATCTTCGCCAAGGTCTTGTCGCGGGTGATGCCGGCGTTGTGCACGACGATATCCAGGCCCTCGGGCAGCGCCTCGACCAGGCGCTGCGCTGCATCCTCGGCGCAGATATCCAGGGTCACCGCCCGCCCAGCCAGACGTGCTGCCAGCGCCTGCAGGGCATCGGTAGCCTGGGGGACGTCGAGTAGCACCACTTCGGCACCGTCACGGGCGAGCACTTCGGCGATGGAGGCGCCGATACCGCGCGAGGCCCCGGTGACCAGCGCTTTCTTGCCGGCCAGCGGGCGCGTCCAGTCCCTGACGTGTTCACTGCAGGCGCCGAGCCGCAGCACCTGGCCGGAAACGTAAGCGCTCTTCGGCGAGAGGAAGAAGCGCAGCGCGCCTTCCAGTTGCTGCTCGCCACCCTTGCCGACATACAGCAACTGCACGCTGCCGCCGCGACGAATTTCCTTGCCCAGCGAGCGGGTAAAACCTTCCAGTGAGCGCTGCACGCTGGCCGCGATTGGGTCTTTGAGCGACTCGGGCGCACGCCCCAGCACCACCACACGAGGGCTGTTGGCCAGGCCCTTGAGGGCGGGCTGGAAGAAGTCGCGTAGCTCGATCAACTGCTCGAAACGGGTCAGGTAGCTGGCGTCGAAGACCAACGCCTTGAGCTTGGGGCCGTGCTCGGCGGTCCAGCGGAGCAGGTCGAGCTGGCCATCGCGCGCGGCGAACAACTGATCCGTGAGCTTGCTGGCGAAAGGCTGGATGGCCTTGACCAGGTCGCCTTCACCGCCGAACAGCAGGGCGCCATCGATCGGTCGTACGCGGCCGGCCATCCAACGTTCCAGGCGCACAGGCGCCGGCAGACCGAGGGCGCCAACCAGGCGGCGGCCAGTGGAGGAGTTGGCGAAGGCGAGATAACGATCGGACATGAAAGACTCCTGCGGGCGAATCGAAAGTCGTGTCACTGTACGCGGCGACAGGCAAAGCGCAATTGACTCTGTTGCCTCACGCGCCGGCAAGGCGGCCAATGTTCGTGCCTGCCTGAGGTTTAGCCTGTTGGACCAAAAGATGTAGGCACGAATTCATTCGCTAAGGCGTTCGTTCCTACAAAGGTGTCACAGAGGTGTCCTTAACCACCTGTTGGCCTTTCGGTCAGGCGATTGCCCTGCCTGTGTGGTCGGCAGGCTAAAGTGTATGCCTGATCTCATTCAGCTCTTCGACCAGCAAGGAGTCCTCATGGCCCAGTTGCGCCGGGTCGCCATTGTAGGCGGCAACCGCATTCCGTTCGCCCGTTCCAACACCGTCTACGCCAAGGCGAGCAATCAGCAGATGCTGACCAGCGCCCTCGAAGGCCTGGTGGAACGCTTCAACCTGCATGGCGAGCGCCTCGGCGATGTGGTGGCCGGTGCTGTGCTCAAGCATTCGCGAGATTTCAACCTGACTCGCGAATGCGTGCTGGGCTCGCGCCTGGCGCCGGAAACCCCGGCCTACGACCTGCAGCAGGCCTGCGGTACGGGCCTGGAAGCGGCGATCCTGGTGGCCAACAAGATCGCCCTCGGGCAGATCGACTGCGGCATCGCCGGCGGCGTCGATACCACCTCGGACGCGCCCATCGGCGTCAACGAAGGGCTGCGCCAGATTCTGCTCGAGGCCAACCGTGGCAAGAGCACCGGCGACAAGATCAAGAGCCTGCTGAAGATTCGCCCACGTCACCTGGCACCTCACATTCCGCGTAATGGCGAGCCGCGTACAGGCTTGTCGATGGGCGAGCATTGCGAGCTGATGGCGCAGCGCTGGGCCATCCCGCGCGATGAGCAGGATCAACTGGCCCTGGCCAGCCACCAGAAGCTGGCGGCGTCCTATGCCGAGGGTTGGCACGACGATCTGATGACGCCCTTTCTCGGCCTGACCCGCGACCAGAACCTGCGCCCGGACATCAGCGCGGAGAAGCTCGCCACCCTCAAGCCCTGCTTCGAGCGCGGCCCGCGCGGGACCCTGACCCCGGCCAACTCCACGCCATTGACCGATGGCGCCTCGATGGTGCTGCTGGCCAGCGAGGAATGGGCCCAGGCCCGCGGCTTGCCGGTGCTGGCCTACCTGCGCGATGGCGAGGCGGCGGCGGTGGATTTCGTCCAGGGCAAGGAAGGTTTGCTGATGGCGCCGGTCTACGCAGTGCCGCGTCTGCTGGCGCGCAACGGCCTGAGCCTGCAGGACTTCGACTACTACGAGATTCACGAAGCCTTCGCCGCCCAGGTGCTGTGCACCCTCAAGGCCTGGGAAGACGCCGACTACTGCAGAGAGCGCCTGGGCCTGGCCGCGCCGCTGGGTTCCATCGACCGCAGCAAGATGAACGTCAAGGGCAGTTCGCTGGCCGCCGGTCATCCGTTCGCGGCTACCGGCGGGCGCATCGTCGCCAACCTGGCCAAGCTGCTTTCGGTGGCTGGAGAGGGGCGCGGCCTGATTTCCATCTGCGCCGCGGGCGGTCAGGGTGTGACCGCAATCCTCGAACGGTAATCCAATACGGGTGGTCGCAAGTCATCGCGATCATTCGATGTAAGCAACTCCGTGATTCGAGCGGCCCGCGTAGCGCGTGGCCGCTCTTTTTTTGCGCGCAGGTTCGCGGCGGGGCGCCGCTCCTTGTATGTTGAGCGCATTACCAACCGCAACGAAGAAACAGTTTCCGGGGAGGCCGTTCGCTCCTAGAGGCACCTTGCGTGACCTCGTCTGTAGATCGGCCCCCCGCCTCATTACCACTA
>JAEYXX010000089.1 GCA_023431055.1 Pseudomonadota bacterium | reverse complement strand
GGATTTTCAATCCCCTGCTCTACCAACTGAGCTACCTGGGCCAACGGGGCGCTATTAGACGGATTTGAAGGATCAGTGTCAAGCGCGGGTTTGAAAAATATTTAATTATTTCGGGCGCTTAGGTTCGTGAGCGGAGAAACGGGGAGGGCGAGCCGGGCTGCACGTTGGCAATAAGCGAGGCTTGTCGCGGCTGAAGCCCCTCCCACAGGTGTCGTCACTCGCTCGGCGGTACGTAGCCTTCGGCCTGGGCATATTCCTCGCCGGAGAGGAACTTGTCCATCTCGGTCTGCAGGAACTTGCGGTCCTCGGCGTTCATCATGTTCAGGCGGCGCTCGTTGATCAGCATGGTCTGGTGCTTCTGCCATTCGTCCCAGGCTTGCTTGGAAACGTTGGCGAAGATGTCTTCACCCTTGGGGCCGGGGTAGGGCGCGCGATCCAGGCCGGGCAGTTCCTGTTTGTATTTGCGGCACAGCACGGTGCGGGTCATGTCGGTTCTCCAGCGGTAATGGCTTGCGCCGCGCGTTTCAGCAGCTTTTTCACCGGGGCGGCGAGGCCCAGGCGCGGCGGGGTGGCGAGGTTATACCAGAGCCAGTCGCCCTCGGCCATGCGACCGGGCTGTTCGGTGGCCTCGATCAGCCAGGGCTCGATGGCCAACTGGAAGTGGCTGAAGGTGTGGGTCAGGCCTTCCAGTTCGCGGCGCTCGCCGAGGCGCAGTTGTTGCTGCTGGGCAAGGCTATCGAGCTGGGTCAGATCGTCCAGCTCCGGCAGGCTCCATAGCCCGCCCCACAGGCCGCTGGCCGGGCGGCGATAGAGCAGGATGTCGCCGGAATCGTTGACCAGAATCGGCATCAGGGTGCGCTTCTGCGGCAGCGTCTTGCGTGGCTTGGGTATCGGGTAGCGAATTTCCAGGCCGAGCAGGTGCGCCTGGCAGCCGCTGCGCACCGGGCACAGCAGGCAGGTGGGTTTGCTGCGGGTGCAGAGGGTGGCGCCGAGGTCCATCATCGCCTGGGTGTAGTGGCCGACCCGTTCGTGCGGGGTAAGGCGCTCGGCGATGTCCCACAGCTGCTTGGCCACTTTCGGCTCGCCGGGATATCCCTCCTGTGCCACGTAGCGCGCCAGCACGCGCTTGACGTTGCCGTCGAGGATCGGCGCGCGCACACCCATGCTCAGGCTGGCGATGGCGCCGGCGGTGGAGCGGCCGATGCCGGGCAGCTCGCTGAGTGCTTCGACGCTACGGGGAAACTCGCCGCCGTGCTCGCGCATGATGATCTGCGCAGTCTTCTGCAGGTTGCGCGCGCGGGTGTAGTAGCCCAGGCCGGTCCACAGGTGCAGCACTTCGTCTTCGGGCGCTTCGGCCAGGTCGCGCACCGTCGGCAGCGCGGCCATGAAGCGGTCGAAGTAGCCGAGCACGGTGCTGACCTGGGTCTGCTGCAGCATGATTTCCGAAACCCAGACGCGATACGGGGTGATGTTCTGCTGCCAGGGCAGATCCTTGCGCCCGTGCTGGTCGTACCAGGCCAGCACGGCGCTGTTGAACTGCTCGGGGCTCATCGATTGAACAGGCCCTTGAGTGCGTCTTTCAGATCCGGGCTGACCTTGTCGCCGAGCTTTTCTTCCAGCTTCTCGGTCAGCTTGTTGCCGGCCAGGCGTGCGGCGATCTTGCCGAGCCCGTCCTGATCCAGACGGCAGGCCTTGGCGCCCAGCTCCAGCGGGCCGCGGCAGCGCAGCGGCCATTCGATGCCGACGTAGCGCTCGTTGACCTGGCAGGCCGGGTCGGGCATTTCGCGCTGGTCGCCCTCGATGGTGATGCCGACCTTGTAGTCGAGACCGAGCACGCGCAGGTCGAGGTCGCCGTTGCCGCTGACCGCCAGGCCCGGCACCTGAGCCTTGAGGTCCGGGTTGTGAGCGACGCCGTCGCGCACGTTGAGGCTGCCCTTGAGCTCGCGGAAAGGGGTGTCCTTGCCGGTTGGCGGGTTGCTCAGCGCCTTGCGGTTGAGGGTGGCGATGCCGCGGCACAGCTGCTGTTCGAGGTTGGCGTCGACCAGCACGCCATCGTTGAGGACGAAGCTGGCGTTGCCGTTGAGCGCCTCGATCCACTCCTTCTGGCTGTTGCCGCGGGTGTTGAACTTGGCATCCAGGTCGAGCAGGCCCTTGATCGGCGACGGCTGGTCGTCCTTCTTCAGCAGTGGCTCCAGCGGGATGCGGCTGAGGCGTTTTTCCACGCTGATCATCGGCTCGGCCTGGCGCACGTCGATACGGCCGTTGCCTGTGAAACTGCCGCCCTGCATCTTGCCGCGCACTTCCTCCAGGGTGATCAGGCCGCCACGGCCATTGGCCTTGAGGTTGACGTCGGTGAAGGGCTGCTTGTCGTAGGTGAGCTGGCCGAGGCTCAGCGCCAGCTGCAGGTCGAGTTTGCGCAATTGATCCACCGGCAGCACTTTCTCGCTGCTCCAGGCCTGCTGGGTCGGGGCGTTGGGCAACGGGGTGGTGCCGTCCTTGCCGGCGCCGGCAATGCTCTCCTTGACCTCGGCCTTGCGTGCGGCACCGGCACTGTCCTTGGCTTTCGGTGGCAGGTAGCGGTCGAGATCGAGCTTGTCGCCCTTGAGGTCGGCGCGCAGCGCCTGCTTGGCGATGTCGGCCACGCCCAGCTTGCCGGTGAAGGTACTGCCGTCGAGCTTGAGGTTGAGCTCCTCGAACATCATGCCCTTGCTCGAACCGTTCAGGCGGCTGACCAGCTCGAACTGGTTCAGGGCATCGCTGGCCTGCATGGGCGGCAATTCGACGCCGACGCCATCGAGGAACTCGCGCAGGTTGAGCGAGGCGATGGACAGCCCGCCGGAGATCTTGGCGTCCTCGCCCAGCTCGCGCGCCTTGATCTCGCCGAGGGCGCGCAGCTGGTTGGCAGAGAGCTTGAGGCCGTTCCATTCGGCGATATTGGCAGCCTGGTCGAGCAGCAACTGGCCCTGGGCGGAGAAGTTCAGGGTCTTGCCCTTGAGCGGTTCGCCGGACGCCTCGCCGGTCAGCTTGAGGTCTTCGAACTGGTAGCGCTTGAGCGCGCGGTCGAAGCGCAGCTGACCTTCGACCTCGCTGCGTGCGCGCAGCACCGGCTGGTTGGTGCCGAAGAAGGCGCTGAACTTGACCGGGATGCTGGCGCCTTCGCGGATCGCGCCGGTTTTCAGCTCGATATTCTCGACGGTGAATTGCTGGCCTTTCTGTGCGTCGCTGTAGTCGATGCGCGAGTTGCTCAGGGTGAGGCTGTCGATATCCAGCTTGACCGGCTGGCCGGCCGGCTTTTCGCTCGGCTGGCGCGGCGGCGCATCACCCTCCGGTACCGGTTCGCTGGGCGCTGGTTGCGTGGTGCTGGCCTGGGCCGGGCGACCCACGCCTTCCCAGTTGCCATGGCCCTTGTCGTCACGCTGCAGATTGAGGTTGAGGCCGTCGACGCGGATGTCGCTCATCTGCACCTCCTTGCGCAGCAACGGCATCACGCGTACCGACAGGCCGATCATGCGCAGGTCGGCGAAGGGTTTGTCCGGGGTGTCGGCGCTGGCCAGGGTGGCGTCGGTCAGCTCCAGACCCAGCCAGGGGAACAGACTCCAGCCGATATCGCCTCTGAGCTGTAGCTCGAGGTTGGCCTTGTCGCGGGCGATCTGGCGGATCTCGTCCTTGTAGTCGTTGGGGTCGAACAGGTGTGTCAGGGCGAACAGCAACGCCACTACGATCAGCAGCAAGCCGAGAAGGAAGAGGCCCAGGATCTTGCCGAGCGCTTTCATGGACGAGTCCTTGTTTCGATAACGAAATGTGCGGGCGGCCAGGGGAGGCGCAGCCGTCGATAATGGGCGCCGATTATAGCCTTACAGGGCGCCGGCGACCCGCTCGGCAATGGCCAGGCTGGCGGTGAGCTCTGGCGATTCGATGCCGAACAGGTTGACCAGGCCCGGCAGGCGGTGGTCGGCAGGGGTTTGGATCAGGAAGTCGGCAGCCGGTTCCCCGGGCCCGCTGAGCTTGGCGCGCACGCCGGCATAGCCGGGTTGTAGGCGGGCAGCGTCGAGCGCCGGAAAGTAGCGGGCGATGGCGGCGGCGAAAGGCGCGCGCAGGTTCTCGTCGACTGCGTAATCGAGGGTCTCCTGCCAATGCACATCGGGGCCGAAGCGCAGTTGTCCGGCGAGATCGAGGGTGGCGTGGATGCCCAGGCCGGCGGTATTGGCCTCCGGCATCGGGTAGATCAGCCGGGAGAATGGCGAACGCCCGCTGTAGCTGAAGTAGCGACCCTGGCACAGGTGCAGCGGCGGCACCGGCAGGCCTTCGATGGTGCCGGCCAGGCGCTGGGCGAAGGGGCCGCCGGCATTGATCACCCGTTGCGCGCGCAAGGTGAAGGCTTCGCCCGCACTGTGGCCGCTGGCGATCCAGGCATCACCGTCGCGCTGCAGGTGTTCGACGCGGCTGTGCAGTACCAGCTGTGCACCGCGGCTCTCCGCCACCGCCAGCAGCGATTGCAGATAGGCATGGCTGTCGATGATGCCGGTGCTCGGCGAAAGCAATCCACGCACGCCGCGCAGCGCCGGCTCCAGTTCGCGCAGGCGCGCCTGGCCGATCTGCTGCAGGTCATGCACGCCACTGGCTCCGGCGTTGGCGGCCAGGGCATCGAGTTTGTCGATCTCCGCTGGCTCCACCGCCACCAGCAGCTTGCCGATTCGCCGGTGCGCCACCCCGTGTCGCTCGCACCAGGCGTACAGGCGTTCGCGACCCTCCAGGCACAGCTCGGCCTTGAGTGAGCCGGGCGGATAATAGAGGCCGGCGTGAATGACTTCGGAGTTGCGGCTGGAGGTGTGGCTGCCGATCAGCTCTTCGGCCTCCAGAATCAGGGTGTCGGGCTTGCCCAGGCGGGCGGCACAGGCCAGGCCGAGGGCGCCGGCGCCAATGATCAGGTTATCGACTTCGTGCATGGCTCTATCGGTGTGTTTGCTGGTTGGCGGGAGCATAGCAAGAGCCACGTTGCGCTCTTGGGAAAGAGCATGTCGGTCTGCGCGCTTCATCCGACCATCGCCGGTAGCCGTTGCCGCCCCGGCACGCCTATAATGCTGGCCTTTTTCCGTTGGTAATTCGTGGAGCTGGTGATGGCCGAACGTACGGCATTCGTCGAGCGCAACACCCTGGAGACCCAGGTCAAGGTCTCGATCAACCTGGATGGCACCGGTAAGGCGCGCTTCGATATCGGTGTGCCCTTTCTCGAGCACATGCTCGACCAGATCGCCCGTCATGGCCTGATCGACCTCGATATCGAGTGCAAGGGCGATCTGCATATCGACGACCACCACACCGTCGAGGACGTCGGCATCACCCTCGGCCAGGCCTTCGCCAAGGCCGTCGGCGACAAGAAGGGCATGACCCGCTACGGCCACTCCTACGTGCCGCTGGACGAAGCGCTGTCGCGCGTGGTGATCGACTTCTCCGGTCGCCCCGGCCTGCAGATGCACGTGCCGTTCACCCGCGCCGTGGTCGGCAACTTCGATGTCGATCTGTTCCAGGAATTCTTCCAGGGCTTCGTCAACCACGCGCTGGTCAGCCTGCACATCGACAACCTGCGCGGGCACAACACCCATCACCAGATCGAGACCGTGTTCAAGGCCTTCGGCCGTGCGCTGCGCATGGCGGTGGAACTGGACCCGCGCATGGCCGGGCAGATGCCTTCGACCAAGGGCTGCCTGTAAATGCAGACGGTAGCCGTAATCGACTATGGCATGGGCAACCTGCACTCGGTGGCCAAGGCGCTGGAACACGTCGGCGCCGGCCGCGTACTGGTGACGTCCGACGCCAAGGTGATCCGTGAGGCCGACCGCGTGGTGTTTCCCGGTGTCGGCGCGATCCGCGACTGCATGGCCGAGATCAGGCGTCTGGGTTTCGATGAACTGGTGCGTGAGGTCAGTGCCGATCGTCCGTTCCTCGGTATCTGCGTCGGCATGCAGGCGCTGCTTGAGCGCAGCGAGGAGAACGATGGTGTCGACTGCATCGGTCTGTTCCCCGGTCAGGTGCGCTTCTTCGGCAAGGATCTGAACGAAGACGGCGAGCGCCTCAAGGTGCCGCACATGGGCTGGAACGAAGTCAGCCAGGCGGTGAAGCATCCGCTGTGGCACGACATTCCCGACCAGGCGCGCTTCTACTTCGTGCACAGCTACTACATCGAGGCTGGCAAGCCGCAACAGGTGGTCGGTCGTGGCCACTACGGCAAGGACTTCGCTGCGGCATTGGCCGAAGGCTCGCGCTTCGCCGTGCAGTTCCACCCGGAGAAGAGCCATACCCACGGCTTGCAGTTGCTGCAGAACTTCGCCGCCTGGGATGGTCGCTGGTAATGGCCCGCAGCAAGGTTCCCAGCCTCGCGCTCGAGCCTGCCCAGGAGCAGGCTGCGCTGCTGATGCTGAAGCGCTTTCTCGATGAGCGTTTCGAGCTGCAACTGGGCACCTTCGAAGTGCAGGAAGTTCTCGACCAGATCACCCGCGAGCTGGCGCCGCACTATTACAACAAGGCGATTCTCGACGTGCAGGCGCACCTGAAGGACAGGTTCGAAAGCATCGAGAGCGACCTCTGGGCGCTCGAGAAGAGCTGAGCGTCTTACCGAATTCAAACTTGAGCAGGTTCAACCGATGCTGATTATCCCCGCTATCGATCTCAAGGACGGCGCTTGCGTGCGTCTGCGTCAGGGCCGCATGGAAGACTCCACGGTATTTTCCAATGACCCGGTGAGCATGGCCGCCAAGTGGGTCGAGGGCGGTTGCCGTCGTCTGCATCTGGTCGACCTGAACGGCGCCTTCGAAGGCCAGCCGGTCAACGGCGAAGTGGTCACCGCCATCGCCAAGCGTTACCCGACCCTGCCGATCCAGATCGGCGGCGGCATCCGTACTCTGGAGACCATCGAGCATTACGTGCGCGCCGGCGTCAGCTACGTGATCATCGGCACCAAGGCGGTTAAAGAGCCGGAATTCGTCACCGAAGCCTGCAAGGCCTTCCCCGGCAAGGTCATCGTCGGCCTGGATGCCAAGGACGGTTTCGTCGCCACCGATGGCTGGGCGGAAGTGTCCAGCGTGCAGGCCACCGACCTGGCCAAGCGCTTCGAGGCTGATGGTGTGTCCGCCATCGTTTATACCGACATCGCCAAAGACGGCATGATGCAGGGCTGCAACGTCGAAGCCACTGCCGCGCTGGCCGCTGCCAGCCGCATCCCGGTGATCGCTTCCGGCGGCATCCACAACCTGGGCGACATCGAGAAGCTGCTGCTGGCGCGTTCGCCCGGCATCATTGGCGCCATCACCGGCCGTGCGATTTACGAAGGCACCTTGGACGTGGCCGAGGCGCAGAGCTTCTGCGACAACTTCAAGGGTTAAGTCAGGCGTAGGGTGGAAAACCGCGAAGCGTTTTCCACCAGTCGATGGTGGGCAAGCAGAGCATTGTCCACCCTACAGAACTGCGAGAGCACCAATATGGCACTGGCCAAACGCATCATCCCCTGCCTGGACGTGGACAACGGCCGCGTGGTCAAGGGCGTCAAGTTCGAGAACATCCGCGATGCCGGCGACCCGGTGGAGATCGCCCGGCGCTACGATGAACAGGGCGCCGACGAGATCACCTTCCTTGACATCACCGCCAGCGTCGATGGTCGCGACACCACGCTGCACACCGTCGAGCGCATGGCCAGCCAGGTGTTCATCCCGCTGACCGTCGGCGGTGGCGTGCGCAGCGTGCAGGATATCCGCAACCTGCT
The DNA here is from genome assembly GCA_023431055.1 of Pseudomonadota bacterium. GTDB lineage: Bacteria > Pseudomonadota > Gammaproteobacteria > Pseudomonadales > Pseudomonadaceae > Aquipseudomonas. The sequence continues at coordinate 20,786 of JAEYXX010000089.1, read as the reverse complement.
CAACGCCGGTGCCGACAAGGTGTCGATCAATACCGCGGCGGTGTTCAACCCGGAGTTCGTCGGCGAGGCCGCCGCGCGCTTCGGTTCGCAGTGCATCGTCGTTGCCATCGATGCCAAGCGTGTTTCCGCGCCGGGCGAGCCGGGTCGCTGGGAAATCTTCACCCATGGCGGGCGCAAGCCGACCGGCCTGGATGCGGTGGAGTGGGCGCGCAAGATGGAAGAGCTGGGGGCCGGAGAGATTCTGCTCACCAGCATGGATCAGGACGGCGTAAAGAGCGGCTACGACCTGGGCGTGACCCGTGCCATCAGCGAGGCCGTGCGTGTGCCGGTGATCGCCTCCGGTGGCGTCGGCAACCTGCAGCATCTGGCCGATGGCATTCTCGAAGGCAAGGCCGATGCCGTGCTGGCCGCGAGCATCTTCCACTTCGGTGAATACACCGTACCGGAGGCCAAGGCCTATCTGGCCAGCCGCGGCATCGTCGTGCGCTGATCTGCCGCGCCGCAAGGGGCTTAACAGCCGCTCCGCGCGGCGTTTCCATATGCCTGAAGCGCCCGCTTGACGCCGCTTTCGCTCAAAGCTGCGGGCAAGTCGACGGCGAAGTGCCGGCGATCCCGCTAGCATGGGCGCATCACCCTCAACTCTTGACTCTCCGCGTCCGCGGAGGGCTTCTTTTGCCGAGCTTTTTTGACACGGAGTCTTCATGTTTCTTCTTCGATTCGCGACCGTCCTGGCCCTGATCTGTGGTCTCAACCTGGCGCGTGCAGAACAACTGGTGCTGCTTACCGAGAATCTTCCGCCGTTCAACATGTCCGCCAGCGGCAACAACTTCGCCCGTGACGACCATGTCACCGGTATCAGTGCCGATATCATGCGTGCCGTCTGCGAACGAGCCGAAGTCGATTGCCAACTGATCCTACGTTTCCCCTGGCAGCGCGTTTACCAGCAGACCCTGGACGATGTCGGTTACGGCCTGTTCTCGACGGCGCGTACGGCCGAGCGCGAGAAGCTGTTCAAGTGGGTCGGTCCGATCGCCAGTAATGACTGGGTGCTGTTCGCCAAGGGAGGCAGCAGCATCCAGTTGGCATCGCTGGACGATGCGCGGCGCTACCGCATCGGTGGCTACAAGGACGATGCCAAAACCCAGTTCCTGCTGGACAAGGGCTTCGAGGTGCAGACGGCGCTGCGCGACAACGAGAACGTGCACAAGCTCGACCGCGGGCAGATCGACCTTTGGGTAACCTCCGGTCAGGCGGGGCGTTTCGTGGCGCGTCAGGAGGGCTTGCCGAATCTCAAGGTGGTGCAACACCTGTATGCGGCCGATCTGTATCTGGCGCTCAACCTGCAAACCCCTGATGAACTGGTGCAAAAGTTGCAAAAGGCATTGGATTCGCTGCGGGCCGAAGGCGTATTGAAGGCCATCGAAGCCCGCTATTAAGGCATACTGCCAGTAATCGCTGTGCCGGAAATGGCAAGGCGGTTATCCTGAAACAGTCTGCCTTTTATATAGAAAGAGAATCGCCATGCTCAAACGCTTGCTGATCGCGCTGGGTGGCACCCTTGTGGTGCTGGCCGGAGCTGCGCGCGCCGAAGTGGACCCGAATTTCAACGTGGTCCTGCTTACCGAGAATTTCCCGCCCTACAACATGGCGGTCAATGGCAAGAATTTCGCCCAGGAAGAAAACATCAACGGTATCGCCGTTGATATCGTCAAGGAAATGTTCAAGCGCGCCGGTGTTCAGTACAACCTGACCCTGCGCTTCCCCTGGGACCGCATCTACAAGCTGGCGCTGGAAAAACCCGGCTACGGCGTGTTCGTCACCGCGCGTCTGCCGGAGCGCGAGCAACTGTTCAAATGGGTCGGCCCCATTGGCCCGGACGACTGGGTGCTGCTGGCCAAGGGTGACAGCCCGCTCAGCCTGGGCAGCCTGGATGAGGCCAAGGCCTATCGCATCGGCGCCTACAAGGGCGACGCAATTTCCGAATACCTGAGCGAAAAGGGCGTCGAGCACAGCACATCGCTGCGCGACCAGGAAAACGCGCGCAAGCTCGAGGCCGGGCAGATCGATCTTTGGGCCACCGGGGATCCGGCCGGCCGCTACCTGGCCAGGCAGGAGGGTATCTCCGGTCTCAAGACCGTTTTGCGCTTCAACAGTGCCGAGTTGTACCTGGCGTTGAACAAGGACATGCCCGATGAGATCGTCGCCAGGCTGCAGGCGGCGCTGGACCAGATGCGCGCCGAAGGGTTCGTCGACGCTACCTTGAACAGCTACCTGTAAGCACGAAACACGCGAGAGGCCACGAGCCTTCGCGTGCCAGGATGGTAGAGCCGCTGAATGCCTAGGGCCGGCAGGGATGTCGCTAGCCATAACCACTGATCATGCGAGCGGTACGTCTTATGCTGAATACTCTGAAGAAAAGCCTTTTCATCGCCCTGTTCATGCTCTGCGGTTCCGCCCATGCGGAGTTGCCGCAGGATTACAAGGTGGTGCTGCTGACCGAGAATTTCCCGCCGTTCAACATGGCGATCGATGACAAGAACTTCGCCCGTGGCGACGGCATCGATGGTATCAGCACCGATATCGTGCGCGAGATGTTCAAGCGTGCCGATATCGACTACACCCTGACCCTGCGCTTTCCCTGGGATCGTATCTACAAGATGGCGCTGGAAACGCCCAACGTCGGCTTATTCTCCACCACCTACAACGAGGCACGTAAACCGCTGTTCAAGTGGGTGGGGCCGTTGGCCAGGACCAGCCGTGTGCTGCTCGCCGCGCCAGGCAGCGACATCCGGGTTGCGAACCTGCAGGACGCTGCCAAGTATAGTGTCGGCGCCTACAAGAACGCTGCGGTCAGCGTCTATCTTGCCAGCCAGGGGTTGACCACCCAGGATGCTCTGCGAGATCAGGAGAACGTGAAGAAACTGATGCGTGGGCAGATCGATCTGTGGGCCACCACCGATCCGGTGGGACGCTATCTGGCCAAGCAGGAAGGTGTGACGGGGCTGGAGACGGTACTGCGCTTCAATGAGTCGGAGCTGTTCCTGGCTCTGAACCCGGACACGCCTGATGAAGTGGTGCAGCGCTTGCAGGCCGCTCTGGAGCAAATGCGTGGCGAAGGTCTGTTGGACGAAATACAAAGAAACTACATGTGAGTGCGCCGTACGGGAGCTGCTGCTCCCGGTGGTGGGCCGATCCTATCGATATGAAGTCTGGGGAATCGCTCTTATGCTGAAGAAACTGAGTCAAAGTCTGATGTTCGCTCTGTGCCTCGGTGCTGGTGCCGCCCACGCGGAGCTACCGCCGGATTACAAGGTGGTGCTGCTGACCGAGAATTTCCCGCCGTTCAACATGGCGATCGATGACAAGAACTTCGCCCGTGACGACTCGATCGATGGCATCAGTGCCGATGTCGTGCGCGAAATGTTCAAGCGTGCCGGCATCGATTACACCCTGACCCTGCGCTTCCCCTGGGATCGCCTGTATCGCCTGACCCTGGACAAGCCCAACTACGGGCTGTTCTCCACCACCTATACCGAAGAGCGCAAGCCGCTGTTCAAATGGGTGGGCCCACTGGCCAAGACCGGTTGGGTGCTGCTCGCTGCGCCGGGCAACGACATCAAGGTGTCGAGCCTCAAGGATGCCGCCAAGTATCGCGTCGGTGCGTACAAGAACGATGCGGTCAGCCAGCACCTGGAAAGCCAGGGGCTGGTACCGCTTAATGCCCTGCGTGATCAGGAAAACGTGAAGAAGCTGGTGCGCGGGCAGATCGACCTGTGGGCGACCACCGACCCGGTCGGCCGCTACCTGGCCAAGCAGGAAGACGTCAGCGGCCTCAACACCGTGCTGCGTTTCAACGATGCCGAGTTGTACCTGGCGCTGAACAAGGACACCCCGGATGAGGTCATCGAGCGCCTGCAGAAAGCGCTGGACGAGATGCGTGCCGAAGGCTTCATCGACGACATTACCGAGAACTACCTGTAATTGGAGTCGGCGGGTCGCCTGGGCGTTGCGCGCCACGGACTGGGAGCGGGTGTCACGGCTGGTGCGCATGGCGCACCCTACGGTGAGCAGTCGCCGTGGTGTGATCGGTAGGGCGGGTGTAACCCGCCATCGAGCAAGCGGCGGATCGCGCCGCTACATATGAAAACGCCGCAATTTCCTTGCGAGGAAATTGCGGCGTTTTCTTTTGCAGGCCGGCTCAGTTGCCGCGCGTGACGCTCAGGCCCTTGAGCAGGTTGAGGGCCTGGCTCAGCTGGTAGTCATCGTCCTGCGGGCGCTCGGTGCGAGCGGCCTGCGCACCGCGGCTGGGGCGATCCGCACCGCCGTTGCCGTTACCCAGATGGCCCTGCAGATCGGCTTCCTTGATGCCCTCGGCGTCCTGCTCGCGGGTGACCTTGGCGCGCGCCACCTCGATGTCCGGGATGATGCCCTGGGCCTGGATCGAGCGACCGTTGGGGGTGAAGTACAGTGCCGTGGTCAGCTTCAGCGCGCGGTCGTTGTTCAGCGGCAGCACGGTCTGCACCGAGCCCTTGCCGAAGCTGTCGGTGCCCATCAGTACCGCGCGCTTGTGATCCTGCAGCGCACCGGCGACGATTTCCGAAGCCGAGGCGCTGCCGCCATTGATCAGTACCACCAGCGGTACGCCTTCGCTGGCATCGGCTGGGTCGGCGTTGAAGCGCAGTTCGGAGTTGGCCAGACGCCCTTCGGTGTAGACGATCAGCCCGCTCTTGAGGAAGTGGTCGGCCACTTCCACGGCGGCCTGCAGCACGCCGCCCGGGTTGTTGCGCAGGTCCATGACCAGGCCGCGCAGCTTCTTGTTGCCGTTATCCTGGCGCAGCTTGGTCAGCGCCTTGCCGACTTCCTCGCCGGTGTTGACCTGGAATTGCGAGATACGCAGGTAGCCGTAACCGTCTTCGAGCATCTGGCTCTTGACGCTGCGTACCTTGATCACCGCGCGGGTCAGGGTCAGGTCGAAGGGACGGCCGCCGTCGCGTACCAGGGTCAGCTCGATCTTGCTGCCGGCCTTGCCGCGCATCTTGTCCACGGCTTCCATCATCGACAGGCCCTTGGTCGGCTGGCCGTCGATCTTGACGATCAGGTCGCCGGGCTGGATGCCGGCTTTGGAGGCTGGGGTGTCATCAATGGGCGATACCACCTTGACGAAACCGTCCTCCATGCCGACCTCGATGCCCAGGCCACCGAACTCGCCGCTGGTGCTTTCCTGCAGCTCGGCGAAGGCTTCCGGCTCGAGGTAGGCCGAGTGCGGGTCGAGGTTGCTAAGCATGCCCTTGATGGCATTCTCCAGCAGGGTCTTGTCGCTGACCGGCTCGACATAGGCAGCCTTGATACGGTCCATCACCTCGGCGAAGGTACGCAGATCATCCAGAGGCAGCGGGGCCTTGCCGCTCGCCGCCGGTGCTGGCGCAGGGGCAGGCTCTGCCGCTTGCAGGGCTGGAGCGCCGAGCAGCAGCCCGAGGGCCAGAGCCAGGCAGGTGGGGCGAAAGCGATGGGGCATGAAGACAACTCCTAAATGAATGAGGCGCTATCAGGCTCTGGGCCTGATCATCCCTGCGCGCGGCACCACTGTGCCGGATCACTCGGGCGACCGTTCTGGCGAATGGCGAAGTACAGTGCCGATGTGTCCTGACCACCGCTGCTGCCAACGGTGGCGATGGGTTCGCCGGCCTTGACCAGGTCTCCCGCGTTCTTCAACAGGCTCTGGTTATGGCCGTACAGGCTCAGATAACCGTTGCCATGGTCGAGGATGACCAACAGACCGGCGCCACGCAACCAGTCGGCGAATACCACGCGACCACCATGCACGGCGCGTACCTGACTGCCGGCGGCAGCGCCGATCAGTACGCCATCCCATTTAGTACGAGCGTCGCCGCCGCGAGGGGTTCCGTAGCGTGCTACCAATCGGCCATCGACCGGCCACGGCAACTTGCCGCGTGCACTGGCGAAAGGCCCACCGTAGACAGCGCCTGAGCTGACCAGCGGACCGCTCGGCTGGCTGCTTTGCTGGCTGCCTGGTCGGGCCTGCTCGGCCTTCTGAGCGGCCAGCGCGCGCTTGCGTGCTTCCTCGGCTTCGCGCGCCTGGCGAGCCAGGGTTTCCTCGATGGTCTTGAGTACGCGGCCCAGTTCGGCCTGTTCCTGCTGGCGTGCCTTGAGCCGCTGATCGCGGTTGGCGAAGTCGCGATTGAGCTTGGCCAATGCCTGCTGGCGCTCCTTGCGCGCCTCGGCGAGCTTGGCGTGGCGTTCATCCAGGCCTGCCTTCTGCGCCTGCAGCTGGGCCTGGTGGCGGGTGATTTCCTGTTCGACGTTTGCCAGTTGGCGCAGGGTCTCGTTGAATGCGGAGAGCTGTTCGAGACGCGCCTGACTGAGGTAGTCGTAATAGGTGAGGGTTCGTGAGAATTTTTCCGGATTCTGCTGGTTGAGCAGCAGCTTGACGTACTCCTGGCGTCCGCTCTGATAGGCGGCGCGGGCCTGGATGGCGATCAGGCGTTGCTGTTCAGTGCGCGCGCTCTGGAGTTTTTTTTTCTCCTGATCCAGGCGCTGGATTTCCTGCTCGCTGCCCTTGAGCTCGCGTTGCAGTTCCTTGACCTGGTTTTCCAGATCGCCCATTTCTGTTTCGGTCTTCTTCAGCTGCTGCTGCACGCCGGATTTTTCCTGCTGCAGCTTCTCCAGCAGCTTCTTCAGCTCGGCGACGTCCTGGCGCGCGGCTTCCAGCTGGCGCTGGGTATCGGCGCGCTGATCGGCGATGGCCGGAGCGACCAGGCTACTGAGCAGTATCAGGGCAAGGATGCGAAGCATGGGTGAGGCGACACCTGAACGGAGTGCGAATGGCGCTTAGTATGCCTAAAAAAGCGGCTACAGGCTGCAAGCGGCAGGCTACAGGCTGTCGATTTTGCCTGCGGCCTGCCGCCTGTAGCCTGAGGCCGCTTTATTCCAGTCACGCAGCCCGGATGCAATCCGGGGGCATGGTTCCCCCGGATTGCATCCGGGCTACGGTTATTCCAGCTCTACGATGGTCTTGCCGGTCATTTCGGCCGGTTGTTCCAGGCCCATCAGCTTGAGCAGGGTCGGCGCCACGTCGGCCAGCACGCCGCCTTCGCGGATGCGCGCCGGGCGCTTGCCAACGTAGATGAACGGCACCGGCTCGCAGGTGTGGGCGGTGTGCGCCTGGCCAGTGCACTCGTCTTCCATCTGTTCGACGTTGCCATGGTCGGCGGTGATCAACGCTTCACCGCCGACCTTCTCCAGCGCCTCGGTGATGCGGCCGACGCAGGTGTCGAGGGTTTCCACGGCCTTGACTGCGGCCTCGAACACGCCGGTGTGGCCGACCATGTCGCCGTTGGCGTAGTTGACGATGATCACGTCATAACGCTGGTTCTCGATGGCATCGACGATCCTGTCGGTGACTTCCGGCGCGCTCATTTCCGGCTTGAGGTCGTAGGTGGCGACATTCGGCGACGGAATCAGGATACGTTCTTCGCCCTCGAACGGCTCTTCGCGGCCGCCGGAGAAGAAGAAGGTGACGTGGGCGTATTTCTCGGTCTCGGCGATGCGCAGCTGGGTCTTGCCGTTTTTTGCCAGGTACTCGCCGAGCACGTTGGTCAGGGCTTCCGGGGCGAAGGCAGCGGGCGCCGGGATGCTCGCCGCGTACTGGGTGAGCATGACGAAGCTGACCTGCGGTGCACGCTTGCGCTCGAACTCCTTGAAGCCGGGCTCGACGAAGGCGCGGGTCAGTTCACGGGCGCGGTCGGCGCGGAAGTTCATGAACACCACAGCGTCGCCATCTTCCACCTGCACCGGCGTGCCGATGGTGGTGGCCTTGACGAACTCGTCACTCTCGCCACGCTCATAGGCGGCCTGCAGGCCATCCACGGCGCTGGCGGCGTTGAACTGGCCGGCGCCGTCGACGATCAGGTGGTAGGCCTGCTCGACGCGGTCCCAGCGGTTGTCGCGGTCCATGGCGAAATAACGGCCGGTGAGGCTGGCGATGCGGCCCTTGCCGAGGCGGGCGAAGGCGGCATCGAGCAGCTCGATGGACGGTTGTGCGCTTTTCGGTGGCGTGTCGCGGCCATCGAGGAAGGCATGCAGGTAGATCTTCTCGGCGCCGCGCTTGGCGGCCAGTTCGGCCATGGCGACGATGTGATCCTGATGGCTGTGTACGCCGCCATCGGAGAGCAGGCCGAGAATGTGCACGGCCTTGCCGGCGGCCACGGCCTTGTCCACGGCCTGGTTGATGGTGGCGTTGTCGAAGAATTCGCCGTCGCGGATCGCCTTGGTCACGCGGGTGAAGTCCTGGTACACCACGCGCCCGGCGCCGAGGTTCATATGGCCGACTTCGGAGTTGCCCATCTGCCCGTCCGGCAAGCCGACGTCCATGCCGCTGCCGGAGATCAGGCCGTGCGGGTAGGTGGCACGCAGGCGGTCGTAGACCGGCGTGTTGGCGGCGTGGATGGCGTTGTACTCGGGTTTGTCGCTGTGACCGAAGCCGTCGAGGATGATCAGAACCAAGGGTTTTGGCGTGGCACTCATTAAGCTGGCTCGCTCTGCGTCTGAGGGGCAAGGAAACAGCCCGGCATTTTAAGGCCAAGCGCCTGGCGCGTCACTGCCGGACGGGGTTTGGCCGACCTGTGGGGCTGTGTATACTGGCCGGCATTTTACCGTCCTGGGCCATATAGATGTTCGCCAACCTGATTGAATTCATCATTAATCACTATGTACTGAGCGGCATGTTCGCCGTGCTGCTGGTGCTGCTGATCGTCACCGAGATGCGCAAGGGCGGGCAGAGCCTGTCGAGCCGCGAACTCACCGCGCTGGTCAACGGCGACAAGGGCGTGGTGCTCGACGTGCGTGCGCAGAAGGACTTCTCCGCCGGCCATATCGTCGGCTCGCTGCACATCCCTTATGACAAGGTGGTTGCGCGCATCGCCGAGCTGGAGAAGCACAAGGCCAAGACCATCGTCGTCGTCGACGCCATGGGTCAGCACGCCGGCAGCATCGCCCGCGAGCTGAAGAAGGCCGGCTTCACCGCCGCCAAGCTGTCCGGTGGCATCGCCACCTGGCGTGGCGACAACCTGCCGCTGGTGAAGTGACATGGCCGACGTGGTCATCTATTCCAGCGACTTGTGCCCCTACTGCATCCGCGCCAAGCAGTTGCTGGCCAGCAAAGGGGTGGATTACGAGGAAATCCGTGTCGACGGCCAGCCGGCCGTGCGCGCGGAGATGACCCGCAAGGCCGGGCGTACCTCGGTGCCGCAAATCTGGATCGGCAGCACCCATGTCGGTGGCTGTGACGACCTTTATGCCCTGGAGCGCGCCGGCAAGCTCGACGCCCTGCTGCAGAATCCCGCTTGAAACCTCAACGTTAAGGAAGGCTAACGCCATGACCGAGCAAGCCAACAGCGGCGCAGCCGCTGCCGAATCGCAGAACCCGCAATTCTCCCTGCAGCGCATCTACGTCAAGGACCTGTCCTTCGAAGCGCCGAAGAGCCCGGAAATCTTCCGTCAGGAATGGACCCCGAGCGTTGGTCTGGACCTCAACACCCGCCAGAAGGCGCTGGAAGGTGACTTCCATGAAGTGGTGCTGACCCTGTCGGTGACCGTGAAGAACGGCGAAGAAGTCGCCTTTATCGCCGAAGTGCAGCAGGCCGGCATCTTCCTGATCAAGGGCCTCGATGCTGCCTCGATGAGCCACACTCTCGGTGCCTTCTGCCCGAACATCCTGTTCCCTTACGCTCGCGAAGCGCTGGACAGCCTGGTGACCCGCGGTTCCTTCCCGGCCCTGATGCTGTCGCCGGTGAACTTCGACGCCCTGTACGCCCAGGAGCTGCAGCGCATGCAGCAGGCTGGCGAGACTAACGCTCAATAAGCGTCGTTTCGCTGCAAAAACGCCGCGACTCCTTGCGAGGATCGCGGCGTTTTGCGTTCTGGGCAGTGAGTTCGTTCACGAGCCGGCTTTGCGGCTGACGTGGAGTGCCGTCCGGCCGTTTCTGCGGGTTCAGTCGCCCGCGCCGGCGAAACCGTTCTGCCGCCAGGCTTCGTAAACGGTGACTGCAACCGTGTTGGACAGGTTCAGGCTGCGGCAGCCGGCACGCATTGGCAGGCGTACGCGCTGCTCCGGCGGTAGGGCGTTACGCACGTCCTCGGGCAGGCCACGGCTTTCCGGGCCGAACAGGAAGGCGTCGCCGGGCTGGTAGGCGATTTCGTGGAAGGGTTGCGAACCCTTGGTGGTGAAGGCGAACAGGCGCGGCCGGCCGAGGGCGTCGAGGCAGCTCTGCAGGTCAGAATGGCGCTTGAGCGTGGCGTATTCGTGATAATCGAGGCCGGCGCGACGCAGGCGTTTGTCGTCCAGCTCGAAACCCAGTGGCTCGATCAGGTGCAGTTGGCAGCCGCTGTTGGCGCACAGCCTGATAATGTTGCCGGTATTGGGCGGAATTTCCGGTTGAAAGAGGATGACGTGGAACATGCAGCACTCCGAGCACTGGGACGAGCGCCATTCTACGCCGCCAGAAGATCCGCGGCCGCGTTTGCGCTGGCGTTTTATGGCGTCGGTGATGCTGATTGCCTTTCTCGTCGGCATGATGATCGGTCGTGTATTCGACCCGCCCCGTTTGCGCATCGAGGATGCCGAGGCCTGGGAGCTGGGGCTGCAGCTCTGGTTCAATCGTGAGCCTGAGGCGCAGGCCGAGCATGTCGACGGTGCGTTGGTGTATCGCTATGAGGATGCCTACGGACGGGTGCGTGACGGCCAGCTCAAGCTGCCGCTGGGCCTGGTGAACTGGCGCCTGGAGCGCGACGGGCGGGATCTGCTGCTGGTGCTGGTGTCACCGCGCCCGTTGCAGGGGGAGTGGCGCGGCTCGCAAGAGGACGGACGTTGGCGGGCGCGCCTGGCGCTACGTCCCAGATAAAGAAGGGGATTCCCCGGCCTGCCTGTACCAAGGTCCCCGAAACGGGTAGCGCCGTGCTCGTCGAGCGGGTTGCGGCGCACTGCACGTGACGCATCCGTCACGGCGAATAAAGAGGGGGATTCCCCGGCCTGCCTGTACCAAGGCCCCCGAAACGGGTAGCGCCGTGCTCGTCGAGCGGGCTGCGGCGCACTGCATGTGACGCATCCGTCACGGTGAATAAAGAAGGGGATTCCCCGGCCTGCCTGTACCAAGGTCCCCGAAACTGGGATTGCCTTAGCTTATGCAGGGGGTGTGCCAATTTTATTACCGAAGCGGCAAGGGCTGATTTCGCTGGCTTCCAGGCCCTCGGGCGAGGGCCTCGGCGGCATTTGCGGCGCCACGGTGCACCAGCGTGCAGCGCGATGCACCGCTGGCGCACCACGCTGTGTGCAGGCTCGTTCCGGCGATCAGCGTGGCAGCAGGCGCAGCGTGCCCTGGCTGTGCGCTTGCACATCCGCCTCGCTGAGGTGCTGCGGCTGATATTCGCCGGCCACGTGGGCGGCGGCCTGATCGCCGTAATGCGCGTCGAACGGTACGCCGCTCTGGCCTACCGGAATGCCGCCCAGAGCCTTGTCTGCGTCGCCGAGGTCGACCAGGCGCCGGGTCGAGGGGCCATAGACCACCGGCCAGGGCGCCGGCCCGATCTTGTGCGACAGGTTGTTCGGCGTTTCATGGCCACCAGGCGCGGCCAGCGGGCCGACGTTGAGCAGCCAAGCCAGCGGCTGCTGTTGGCCAAGCGCATGGCTGTGGGTGAGGGTATGGCCACGGCCCCAGGTCCAGGCCTCGACATCATCGCCGAACAGGCTGCGCAGGTGCTCCAGGCTGGCGCGCCAGGCCTCGGCGACGATTTGCGTGCGGCTCTCTCGCTGCTCGCTGCCCTGGCGATTCCACCAGGGCGAGTCGGCATTGGCGGTCAGGCGCGGTAGCGCGGTGTCGAGCGCGCGGGTCTGCAGCAGGCTGTCGAAGAACGCCTCGCCCAGTTCGTCGGCCATGGCTTCGTGGGCGAGCTGGTAGGTCAGCTGGTTGAACAGGGTGGCGGCCACGGAATCGAGTGCGTGGTCGCCATTCCAGTCGGCCAGTTGTTCCACCAGCGCGCGCTCCTGATCGTTCGCCGCTGCGCTGCGCAGGTCGTCGAGGATCGGTGCCAGCAGACGCGGGCCGTAGCCGGTACCGGGGTCGAGCTGCAGCGTCTGGCTGTTCTGCGTATCCCATTTCACCGAGGCATCGCTCAGGTGCTGGTTCAGGCGCTGGCCGCGATCAGGCAGGTTGTAGTAACCGGGAATCTCGATACCGCTGGCCGGCACGGGCTGGTAGTTGGCCGAGAGGATGTAGCCGCGCTGCGGATTCTCTTCCTGCGGGTTGGCGCTGAAGGGGTGATAGCCGAGCTTGTCCGCCTCACCGCTGGCGCCGTCGAGTATGAAGGTCGGGTTGACGCCGTCCGGGCGCAGCGGCAGCTTGGCTGCGGCCCACCAGCCGATATCGCCGCCGGCGTTGGCCCAGACCACGTTGAGGCCGGGGGCTTCGATCTTCTCGACGGCGGCGCGGGCCTTTTCCAGCTCGTCCGCGCGATTGAGCTGGTAGAAGGCGTCGAGCATCGGATTGTCGGTTTCGAGGAAGGCCCACCACATGGCGATCGGTGTGCTGCCGCTGGTCTGGCCCAGGGCATCGTTGATGATCGGGCCGTGCGTGGAGCGACGCAGGGTGATCTGCACCGGCTCGGCGCCCTTGACCTGGATGGTTTCCGTGCGTTGCTCGAAGTCGACCCAGTTGCCCTGGTACCAGACCTGATTGGCGTTGTCCGGGTTGACCCGCTCGGCGATCAGGTCGAGGTCGTCGTTCTGGAACATGGTCAGGCTCCAGGCGAAGTCGCGATTGTGGCCGAGCATGGCGCTGGGAATCAGCGCGTGGTGGTAGCCATACAGCTCGTAGCCGGGTGCCTGCAGGTGCGCCTCGTACCAGACCGCCGGCAGCGAGAAGCGAATGTGCGGGTCGCCGGCTAGCAGCGGCTTGCCGCTGGCGGTGCGGCTGCCGGATACGGCCCAGGCGTTGCTGCCTTCGAACTGCGGCAGGCCGGTGCCTGCCAGAGCATAGTTGCTGAGCTGGGCAAGGGCGGATAGGTCCTGCCAGTCGCTGGCGGCCAGGGTGGTGCCGATCACACCCTGCGGATGCCAGTCGAGGTCGAACAGACCGAGATAGTCCGCGCCAAGCTCGTCGCGGATGTGGGTCATCACTGGCTCGGTGCGCAGCGCCGCGGCGAAGCTGTAGGCCATGTAGCCTGCGACGCTGAGGGTGTCGGCAATGGTGAAGGGGCGTGGCTCGATGCCCAGTAGGTCGAACTCCAGAGGGCGTGGGCGACTGGCCTGGTACTGGTTGATGCCTTCGAGGTAGTGCTGCAGGGCCTGGGTGGATGGGCTGTTGGGATCCAGCCTGGCGGCATAGGCATCGGCGTGGCGGCCGATTTCCAGAGTGCGGAACAGACGGTCAGTGGGCACCAGCTTTTCGCCGAGCACTTCGGCCAGTTCACCGCGTGCCAGGCGCCGCAGCAGCTCCATCTGGAACAGGCGGTCCTGGGCGTGGACGAAACCGAGGGCGCGATACATGTCCGCTTCATTTTCGGCGCGAATGTGCGGCACGCCGCGTTCGTCGTAGTCGATAGTGACCGGCGCCTGCAGCGCGCCGAGTACCAGCTCGCCGTCGCGTTGCGGTTGTTTGTCGTGCAGGTACCAGGTCAGGCCGCCCGCTGCTGCGGCAATCACCAGCGCAAGGGCGGTCAGGGAACGTTTCATCCAGCGATCCTTATTGTTGTGGGGCAGGCGTGCAGCATTGTGCTCAGGCGCCTGAATGTCGGCATTGACCATATGCCTCAGGGCTGGAAGTCTATGGTCAATCTCAGGCTGGAACCACCATGACCGATAGTGCCTTCGTAGCTCTGACCCACTCCTCGACCCTGCGTCGGCTGCTCTACGAGGCCCTGGCGGCGCTGGGACTCGACCCGACCGACACCTACCGCCGTGCCTACGCCGGGGTAGCGCTGGCGGCGCCGCTGCTGGAGGCGCGTGAGGAGCACGACAACGCACCGCGCTTCTGGCAGGCGCTGGAAGGTATCACGGGCGATGTCGACATTGGCCTGCACCTGGGCGAGATGATGCAGCCACGGCCGATGGATGTGGTCGGCTACCTGTTGCTGGCGGCTCGTGACCTGCGACAGGGGCTGCTGGCCTTCGTGCGCTTCCAGCACATCCTTTCCGGTGGTTTTGCCGCGCGCTTGGAAGAGCAGGGCGATGAAGCGCGCCTGGTGATCGATCTGAATTACCGCGAAGTCGGCTCGTTGCGTCAGCAGATGGAATGCCTGGCCGTGCTGCTCAGCAAGATGCTGGCCGCGGCTGCTGGTGGTGAGCTGCCGCTGGTGGGTGTCGAGTTTCGTCACAGCGCGCCGCGCAGGCTTGCCGAGCATCGCCGCTTGCTAGGTGTCGAGCCGCGTTTTTCTCGACCGCACGACATGCTGATCCTGCCGCGTGCGCTGCTCTCACGCCCTTCGCGCAGCGCCAGTCCACGGCTGTTCGAGGTGCTCAGCGTGGAGGCCGATAGGCAGTTGGCGGAGCTGGTGGAGAATCAGTTGCTGGCGCGGGTGCGCTACTGGCTGGAGGTCAACCTGGGCAGCATGACCTGCAGCTTGGAGGCCTGTGCGCATGCTCTGGGCAGCAACCGCAGCGCCTTGCAGCGGGCGTTGAGCGAGCAGGGCAGCAGCTTTCGCACCTTGCACGACGAAGTGCGCCGTTTGCGTGCGCTGCGCCTGCTCGATCAGGGGCTGGGCGTGCGCGACGTGGCGCGGGCCTGCGGTTTTGCCGAACTGTCGCCGTTCTACCGCGCCTTTCGCCGCTGGCAGGGCAGCACGCCACGTGGTTTGGTGGCGCGCCACGGAGCAACTGGCAAGTGAAGAGCGTTCGTAGGGTGGGTTAGCCGCCTGTCGCACTCATCCGTCGACTCGCCTTGTTAGCTGCGGTGTAACCCTCCGCCGGCGCAACGCGATCTACCGCCTGGTGGGTTACGCGACGCACTACCTGCGCGGCGCCTGTCCGATTTGCCTCGGGCGTCGCTAACCCACCCTACGGAGTCATTCGCTGTCGGGTTCGGCCCATTGGCAAAAGCAGCCAACGGCCAGGGTGTTGCTGGCATCCACCTTGCGCCCTGCGGCCAGGGCTTCGAGAATCGGCTCGATAAAACTGTTGCTCGAGTTGCATACCAGGCCCTCGCTGTAGGGGCCGAAGTAGGCCAGTTGGCCCTGCTTGTCCCAGATCGCCACGGCGGGGCTGGCCGGCAGGTCGGCGCTGCCGGGCAGTTCGTCCAGTGGCTGCAGTGCGGCCAGTTCGGCAGGCAGGCGGCCCTGGCTGCCGTGCTTGCGCACGACATGGAACTGCACCCCTTGCGGCGCATAGTGCTCGATCAACTCGGCGAGATGCTGCTGGTTGCCGACGTTGCACGGGCAGGCCGGGTCCCAGAAGTGCACCAGGCGGATAGCGCCGGGGCCGCTCAGTTCGGCAGGCAACTGCAGCTCGGCGCCGGAAAATACCGCTGCGCGCTCGTCGAAGGTGCGCAGGTAGCGCGTTTCGAACCAACGATAGGCGAGCGCCAGGCCGATCAGTGAGGCCAGGGTGAGCAGGGCAATGAGCAGGTTCTTGCGGGACGGGCGGGGCATGATCGGGCCAGGCGAAAAAGGGCGTGTAGCTTGCCACGATGCGCCTGGCAGCTGAATATCGCAGCATTCGAGGAGTCGTCGCGGGGATCGCCCATCGGCTGCCCGCAACTGATGGAAAACCTTATGTCAGAGCCGTTTCAGCCCGATCAACTACGCCCCTTGCTGCGACCCTTGGCCGCAGCACGCCTGGATCTGCCAGCGCTGCAGGCCTATCGCAGCTTCTATGGCTTCGATCTGGCTGCGCGTTTTACCGGGTTGGACAACCGCCTCGGCAGCTTCAATGCCGCCGGCTACCAGATCGCCGTGCAGCTATGGGCACCGGCCGAGCCGCAAGGCACCCTGCTATTGCTGCATGGCTATTACGACCATATGGGCCTGTATCGGCACGTGGTCGATTGGGCGCTGAGCATGAACTTCGCCGTACTCGCCTGTGACCTGCCGGGGCATGGACTGTCCAGCGGGGCGCGCGCCAGCATCGGTGACTTCGCCGAATATCAGCAGGTGCTGGCCGGCTTGTTCGAGCAGGCCAGCGAACTTGGGCTGCCACAACCCTGGCATCTGTGTGGCCAGAGCACGGGCGGGGCAATTCTGCTGGATTATCTGCTCGCCGATGGCAAACGGCCGGAACTGGGGCAGAGCATCCTTCTTGCGCCGCTGGTGCGGCCGCGCGCCTGGGGCTGGTCGAAACTCAGCTATCGCTTGCTCAGCCCTTTCGTTCGCGAGATTCCGCGGCGTTTCAGCGAAAACTCCAGCGACGCCACCTTCATCGACTTCGTGCACAACCTCGATCCATTGCAGCCGCGTAGCCTGCCAACGGCCTGGGTCGGTGCGCTGGCGCAGTGGGTGCCGAGAATCGAGGCGGCCGGGTGCAGCGAGCACAGCCCGCTGATCGTTCAGGGCGAGGCGGACATGACGGTGGACTGGCGCTACAACCTCGAGGTGCTGCAGGACAAGTTCCGTCAGCCGGAGATTCTGCGCCTGCCGGCCGCGCGTCATCACCTGGCCAATGAGAACGAGGCGCTGCGCCGCGATTACCTCGATTTTCTGCGTGAGCGTCTGGCTTAGATGCCCTGCGGCCGCAGAAAAGGTAGGCGCGGATTTATCCGCGATAGCGTTAGAAATGCACCATAAGAATCGCGAATGAATTCGCGCCTTCATGAGCGCGCCGACTCAGGCCGGCTTCAGATACCCTGCGGCGCCGGCTCCAGCTCGTTGGTGCTCATGCCCACCGCCAGACCGGCACGCAGCGACTGCAGGGCGGCGCGGTAATAGGCCTTGCCGGCGTCGGACTGGGCGAATTCGACGAACTGCTCCAGCTCCGGGTCGCTCAACTCGCGATAGACGTGCAGCAGGGTGTTGTCGAGGTCCTGCTCGATCTGCGCCATCAGGCGCTCGCGCTGGCCATTGAGCAGGCCCTGGGCCTGGCCGCCGCCAAGCAGGCCGGGAATCATCTGGCTGAGGCTGTCGGCCGCTACGCCGGCCAGCGCCAGGCTGACTTCGGCACCCGCCTCCTTGGCGGGAATGGCCTGGGCCAGGTGACGAATCAGCAGGCGACGGGTGGCGTCGGCGTCGGTGCGCGGCAGACCATTGGCGTACTTGGCCAACTGATCGCTGCGGGTCGCCAGTGTCTCGGCAGCAACGATCTTGCGGCCCAGCGGGGATTCGAAGAAGGCCAGCGCCGGCTGCGGGTCGGCCAGTTCCATGCGCAGGCTGTTCTGTGCGCGCTGGTCGATGGCAGCAGCGGCGAAACGGCGGTTGCTGTTATCCACCAGTGCCTGGAATACCGCCGGTGGCAAGGTGCTGCGATAGCGCTGCTGGGCGGCATCGAGTGCCTGGTTGAAATGTTCGCGCTGTTGTGGCCAGCCGGCAGCCTGGTACAGGCGCAGGTGATCGTCGGCCAGGAGCGGCAGGCTTAGGCCAATCAGCAACAGGGCAAACAGAACGCGCATCGAGAACTCCTTGGCAAACTTTCCGAGCCGGCCGCAGGCTGCTGCGGCCGGCTATTTTCGGTGGCTGACAGGGGCTTGTCGAGCTATGTCTAGCGGCCATTCGGCGCTGTACAATCGGCGCATGACCGAAGCCATCCAGCAAGACCTCTTTTCCAGCCTTATCGACGACCTTGCCAGCCAGGGCTGGTCGCAACGGGCGTTGTTCGCCCCACAGGTTCTGACCCACGAACTGGCCAGCGAGTGCCATAAGCGTGAGCGCAGCGGCGAGCTGAGCGCTGCCAGCGTTGGCCGTGGCAGCGCGCAGCAGGTGCAGGAGGGTATTCGCGGCGACCGCATCCAGTGGCTGGAGCCGGGCCAGAGCGAGGCCTGTGACCGCTATATGCAGCTGATGGACGACTTGCGTCAGGCACTCAACCGCGAGCTGTTTCTCGGGCTCGAGGATTTCGAATGCCATTTCGCCTGTTATGAGCCGGGTGCCTTCTACCTGCGTCACCTCGATCGCTTCCGCGATGACGACCGGCGCACGGTCTCGGCGGTGCTCTATCTGAACGAGAACTGGCAGGCCGAGCAGGGCGGGGCGCTGCGCCTGTATCTGAGCGATGGGCGCGAGCATGACGTGCTGCCGCAGGCGGGCACCCTGGCGCTGTTCCTCTCCGGGGAAATGCCCCACGAGGTGCTACCGGCCACCCGCGAGCGGCTGTCGCTGACGGGCTGGTTCCGGCGCCGCGGCACGGACGTGCTCTGAACGCGGGGGGATCGATGCAGAAGATCCTGGTCAGCCGCTGCCTGCTCGGGCATCGCGTGCGATACGACGGTGGCGCCCACGGCCCCTTCGATCTGCTCCAGCAGTGGCTCGATGAGGGACGGGTAGTGGCGCTGTGTCCGGAGGTGGCGGGAGGCCTGCCCACGCCGCGTCCGCCGGCAGAGATCCCAGGTGGACAGGGCGGCGCAGTGCTGGACGGCCGATTGCCGGTGCTGACGATCGAGGGCGAAGACGTCACCGCTGCCTTCGTCGACGGCGCCGAGCAGGCGCTGGCGCTGGTGCGTGAGCACGACATCCAGCTGGCCTTGCTCAAGGCGCGCAGCCCGTCATGCGGCCATCTGGAAAACTACGATGGCAGTTTCAGCGGCGTTCGCGTGGCTGGCGAGGGGGTGACCGCTGCGCTGCTCAAGCGAGCCGGGATCAAGGTGTTCAGCGAAATGCAGTTGGACGAAGCAGCAGCCGAACTGGCGCGGCTGGAACAGGCTTGAGGTAGCCCGGATGCAATCCGGGGCATGGTGGAGCGCGCGGCGCACCCTACGGAATGAGAAAGGGAGGCCGAAGCCTCCCTTTGTTCATTTCTGCATAACTCCGGGGCTCGCGAGCCAGCGCGAGACAAGGCGGGAGCGACCGAGGAGAGCGGAATTTACGTCAGTAAATGAGCATCTCCGAGGTCGTTCCCAGCGCCGTATCGCCGACGCGCAGCAGCTCCGGCTTAGAACAGCACGCGGCTACGAATGGTGCCGTTGACCTGCTGCAGTTTCTCCAGCGCCAGGTCGGAGTAGTCGGCGTCGACGTCGATCACCACGTAGCCGACCTTGTCGTTGGTCTGCAGGAACTGGCCGGAGATGTTGATGCCATTGTCGGCGAACACCTTGTTGATTTCGCTCATCACGCCCGGGATGTTGGCGTGGATGTGCAGCAGACGGTGCTTGCCAGCGTGCGCCGGCAGGGCGACCTCGGGGAAGTTGACCGAGGACACCGAGGTGCCGTTGTCGCTGTACTTGACCAGCTTCTCGGCCACTTCCAAGCCGATGTTGGCCTGCGCTTCGGCAGTGGAGCCGCCGATGTGCGGAGTCAGGATCACGCGATCCAGGCCGCGCAGCGGGCTTTCGAAGATGTCGTCGTTGGACTTGGGCTCGACCGGGAACACGTCGATGGCGGCGCCGATCAGGTGCTCGTCCTTGATCGCCTGGGCCAGGTGATCCAGCTCGACCACGGTGCCGCGGGCGGCGTTGATCAGGATGGCGCCCTTCTTCATGGCGCGGATTTCCTTCTCGCCGATCATCCACTGGGTGGACGGCAGCTCCGGCACGTGCAGCGAGACGATGTCGGCCAGGCCCAGCAGCTCATGCAGGCTGCCGATCTGCGTGGCATTGCCCAGCGGCAGTTTGGTCACGGTGTCATAGAAGTACACCTGCATGCCCAGGGCCTCGGCGAGAACCGAGAGCTGGGTGCCGATGGAGCCGTAGCCGACGATGCCCAGCTTCTTGCCGCGGATTTCGAAGGAATTGGCCGCCGACTTGATCCAGCCGCCGCGATGGCAGGAGGCGTTCTTTTCGGGGATGCCGCGCAGCAGCAGGATGGCTTCGGCCAGTACCAGCTCGGCCACCGAGCGGGTGTTGGAGTAGGGCGCGTTGAACACGGCAATGCCGCGCTCGCGGGCAGCGTCCAGGTCGACCTGATTGGTGCCGATGCAGAAGCAGCCGACGGCGACCAGTTTCTTCGCGCAGTCGAACACGTCAGCGGTCAGCTGGGTGCGCGAGCGAATGCCGATGAAGTGAGCGTCGGCGATCTTCTCTTTCAGCTCATCGCCTGACAGGGCGGTCTTGAGGTACTCGATGTTGGTGTAACCGGCGGCCTTCAGCGTGTCTACGGCGTTCTGGTGCACGCCTTCGAGAAGAAGGAACTTGATCTTGCTCTTTTCCAGAGAGGTCTTGCTCATCGGAGTACCTGTGTCCCACGGGATGTTTTCAGGGAAGGGGTCGCCCGCAGATCGCTGCATGGCTCGATTCACGGGGTGCGTATGCTAGCATGTTCGCCTTTTTCAATGCTCGGTTGCGACCTGAATGGTTCTCAGGGCGACCATGAATCCTTTGAGAGTTCCGTAGATGACCACCCCTGCCCAGATCGAAGAGCTGAAGACCCTGGTTGAACCCGGCAAGGTACTGACCGACGCCGATTCCCTCGAGGCCTATGGCAAGGACTGGACCAAGCATTTCGCCCCGGCGCCTTCGGCCATCGTCTTCCCCAAGAGCATCGAGCAGGTGCAGGCCATCGTGCGTTGGGCCAACGCGCACAAGATTGCCCTGGTGCCGTCCGGCGGCCGTACCGGCCTCTCGGCCGCAGCGGTAGCGGCCAACGGCGAAGTGGTGGTGGCGTTCGACTACATGAACCAGATTCTCTCGTTCAACGAATACGAC
>JAEYXX010000087.1 GCA_023431055.1 Pseudomonadota bacterium | reverse complement strand
ATCCCGAACTCAGTAGTGAAACGACGCATCGCCGATGGTAGTGTGGTGCTTCACCATGTGAGAGTAGGTCATCGTCAAGCTCCTATACGAACGCCCAGTTTGCTCACGCAGACTGGGCGTTCTTCTATGTGCGCGGAAAACAGAGTTTCGCGTAGGGTGCGCGCAGCGCATGTACGATTGATCCACGACCCCTTCGCGAGCTGAGCTCGCTCCTACAAATTCTCAGTGCGCTTCGTGCAAGCGGTCTGGGGTTTCTTCTTTGCGCGCGGGAAACATAGAAGTAAGCGAACGGGCATTACACCTTGCCGACGGATACCCAGTTGTGCGGCAGCAGCTCGGCCAGAGCGCTGGCCTTCTGAGTCGGCAGTCGCGTTAGCACATCCTTGAGATAGGCATACGGATCATGCCCATTCATCCGCGCCGACTGGATCAGGCTCATGATTGCCGCCGCCCGTTTGCCGCTGCGTAGCGACCCGGCAAACAGCCAATTGGAGCGACCTAGAGCCCACGGGCGGATCTGGTTCTCGACTTGGTTGTTGTCGATGGGCACAGCGCCATCGTCCAGGTAGCGCGTCAGCGCTACCCAGCGTTTGAGGCTGTAATCCAAAGCTTTCGCCGTGGCTGAACCGTTGGGCACAAGATCACGCTGGGCCAGCATCCAGTCATGTAGTGCGTCGAGGAGCGGTGAAGCCTTTTCCTGCCGTATTCGCCAGCGTTCTTCATTGCTCATGTCGCGCACTTGGCGTTCGACTTCGTACAGCCCAGCGATAGAGTGCAGCGCCTGTTCGGCCAGTTGGCTTTTGTTCGCCGCGTGCAGATCGAAGAACTTGCGCCGGGCGTGAGCCATGCAGCCGATTTCGGTGATGCCTTGCTCGAAGCTGGCCTTGTAGCCAGCGAAGTCGTCGCAGACCAGCTTGCCATTCCACTGGCCAAGAAAATTGCGCGCATGCTCGCCGGCACGGCTGGGGCTGAAGTCGTAGACCACGGCCTTCAGATCGGCGAAGGGCGTGGTGCTGTAGGCCCAGACGTAGGCACGGTGGGTCTTCTTCTCGCCGGGCGCGAGCATCGAAACCGGGGTTTCGTCGGCATGGATCACGCGCTGGGCAAGCACCGCTTCGCGCAGCGCATCGACTAGGGGCTGGAGCTGCACGCCGGTTTGCCCGACCCACTGCGCCAGTGTCGAACGAGCGATGGCCAGGCCGGCACGGCCAAAGATTTTCTCCTGCCGGTACAGCGGTAGGTGGTCGGCGAACTTGGCCACCATCACGTGAGCCAGTAGCCCGGCAGTCGGGATGCCCTTGTCGATCACCTGGGCCGGTACGGGTGCTTGGATCAGTGTTTCGCACTGGCTGCAGGCCCATTTCCCACGCACGTGCTGTTCGACGGTGAACACGCCCGGCGTGTAGTCGAGCTTTTCGCTGACGTCTTCGCCGACGCGCTGAAGCTGGCAACCGCAGGCGCACTTGGTGTTCTCCGGCTCGTGACGGATCACGGTGCGCGGAAATTGCGGTGGCAGCGGTGTGCGCTTGGGTTGTTGGCGTGGTTCGGCTGGGGTAACCGGAGGATTGACGGCTTTCAGCTCGGCCTCGATGGCGGCGATGTCGGTGTCGAGCAGGTCATCAAGCAGGCTGCCCTGATCAGGGCTTAGCTGCTCGCTGCGCTTGGCGAACTTGTGCCGTTTGAACCATGCGATTTCGTGGGTGAGCTGCTCGATGACTGTTTGATCGCGGTGGATCTTTTTGCCCATCGCATCGACTTGCGTGAGCAACTGCGCGGCCAGTGCGCGCAGCTGGTCAGGTGTCAGTTGGTCGAGATTGGGCGAGGAAGTCATGCCGCTGATTGTGCCAGAGCAGGCCGTCAGCACAGATACCCCAATAGGATAATGGCAGGTGCTACAACACTGTGATCGCGCCGGCTGCACCGACTCGCTGCCAGGGCAACCCCCAGTACCAAAGCCTGAAGTTGCTCGGTGTCGAGTTCGACTTCCGAGCCGTGCCGGATGCCTGGCCAATGAAACTTGCCCTGGTGCAAGCGCCGCGCGGCGAGCCAGATACCCACGCCGTCATGCACCAGAACTTTCATGCGGTTGGCGCGGCGATTGGCGAACAGATAGGCGCAGTGCGGCTTCGCCGCACCGAACACCGCCACCACGCGGGCCAACGCGGTTTCAGTACCCGCACGCATATCCATCGGCTCGGTGGCGAGCCAGATACTATCCACGCGGATCACTGGGCGAGCCCACGGACAAAGCGGGCGCAACCTTCAGGATCGGAGGCTGGCCATTTCACCGTGACCGATTGCGCGCCCAGCGGTAGCTCGATAATCACCGCTGCTTCAGCTGGTCGTTTGGGCGTAACCCTCGCAGGAACGAACGCCGGCAACGCCGCTGGCAGTTGATCCCGATAAAGCGGTAGCCACTTGCGAATGACGTTGGCGTTGATGCCATGGCGTATGGCCACGCTGGAGACGGTCGCACCAGGTTGCAGGCACTCCTGAACAACCTGGGCCTTGAACGGTTTGGGGTAAGAGCTTCGTTGGCGCATGGAAATCCCGGCGATAAGGGCTATCGCGTCCGCTTAAAAATACGCGGACACCATCGCCCTTAATGCGGGATTGCGGAAGGTGACTTGGCTGGACGCTTACACATAGAACGCATCCTGCGGTTGGTGCGCCTTCGCGAGCAGAGCTCGCTCCTACCGGCTATAGATCATTCCCGCGACTTAGGCGGATTTAACTATCTGCACGCCATGGTCGTCTTGCTGTGATGAGTCACAGGCTATCAATTGGCGATTGCGTTTCGAATGATCTCCATTGATAACGCCTGATTCTCGCGATCCCATCAGACGTGGCGAGCACTAAGGCATTCTCCTATGCGTCAATCGAGCCGAATCACCTTCCGTTCCACCTTTCGCATCAAGATCAGTGATCGAGAAAGCGACACCCTGATCGGTTATGCCGGCGATGTTTCCGAGTGCGGAATGAAACTGCTGACCGATACCGCGGTAGAGCCAGGAACCGAACTGAAGCTGCGTGTGCGTATGCGTGACCGCCAGGGAGAGATGCGCCAGGTAGACGTAGACATGGCTTGTCAGTGGTCGCAGGAGAATACCCGCACCGGCTTTTTCGAGGCGGGGCTCGCTCTGCAGGGGGACTCGGCCGAGTACGTGCGGCTGATCGAGGGCATGCGCAAGGTGCGCAAGGAGAAGGCTTAGGTAGGCCGGGGCAGTGACGCAGCGTAACGGCGATCTACTGCTGGAGTGACTATTCCTGGCTGGCTAGCGCGGCATGGTGGATGCGACAACGCATCCACCTTCGCAATCTCGATCAGCCCAGGGTGCCGAGGATATTGACGCCCACTCGATCCGGGATCTCATTCTGCGACAGCACGTGCAACCCTGGACTGAATACCCGGGCGTAGCGCGCCAGCAGCGGGCGTAGCTGCGGCATCACGGTAAGGATCGGTGGGTGGCCGTCCTTGCGCAGTTTTTCCTTCACCACCGGCATGGTGTTCTGTAACTGGTTGAGCAGGCTCGGCTCCACCGGGATGTTGTCCAGGCTTACCGGGCCGGCCTGTTGGGCGATGGCCAGGGCGTTGAGCAGGGTGTTTTCCAGCGCATTCTCGAGGATGAACACCGACAGCTCCTGACGCTCGCCGGCGATCATGCCGACGATGCTGCGGCGCAGCGCATAGCGCACGTCGGACGCCAGCAGCACCGGATCCTTGGTCGACTCGCTGGCTTCCAGCAGGGTGGTGGCGATGGTGACGATATCCTTGAGCGGCACCTGCTCTTGCAGTAACTGGCGGTAGACGCGGTGCTGCTGGGTATAGCTGAGCTGACTCTTCAGGCTCTCGGCCAGCTTCGGCGCCTGCACCTGAAGACGCTGCATCAGATGGTCGACATCGTCGTGCTTGAACACGTCCGGCAGATGTTCGCGGATCACCTTGTTCAGGTGCGTGGCGATGACGCTGGCACAGTCGATCACCTGGTAGCCGAGATTCAGTGCACGCGCCTTGTCCTCTGGTTGAATCCACACCACCTGCATGCGGTAGGCCGGGTCGACGCCAAGGATCCCATCGATCTCGCCATAGAGTTCCGGCGAGGGAATGGCCATCATGCGGTCGGCGTGCAACTCGGCGCCGTCGATCTTCTCGCCATTGATCTGGATGCTGTATTGCGAAGCCTTCAGGCGCAGGCTGTCGCGGATATGCACTTCCGGCAACAGGAAGCCCAGGCTTTCTGACAGGGTCTGGCGTACGCCGCGCACGCGCTGGGTCAGCGGAGCACCAGCGGCTTCGTTGACCAGTCCGACCAGCTTGTAGCCCAGCGATACCGACAGACGCTCGACCAGCGGAATGTCTTCCCATACCAGGCTCTGCGCGCGCTCCTGGTCCATCGCCTTGCCCAGGGCCTCGACCTGCTCAAGGCTGGCGGCTTCCTTGGGCGGGCCGTTGCGCGCTACCATCCAGGCGACGAAGGCCACCAGCACGGCGAAGCTGATGAAGGCCAGGTGCGGCATGCCTGGCACCAACGCCAGGGTGAACAGAATGCCGGCTACGGTATAGAGCAGCGCCGGTTGAGCCAGCAACTGGCGGTGCACCTGGTCGGTAATCTCCGAGGATTCGTTGATCCGCGTGACGATGATGGCCGCCGCAGTGGACAGCAGCAGTGCCGGGATTTGCGCCACCAGGCCATCACCGATGGTGAGCAGGGCGTACTGCTGGAAGGCCTGACCCGCGCCCAGGTCGTAGACGAACAGGCCGATGGCGAAACCGCCGAACAGGTTGATCAGCAGGATCAGGATGCCGGCGATGGCATCACCGCGGACGAACTTCGAGGCGCCGTCCATGGCCCCGTAGAAGTCGGCTTCCTTGGCCACTTCGGCGCGGCGACGCTTGGCTTCGTTTTGCTCGATCAGGCCGGCGTTGAGGTCGGCGTCGATGGCCATCTGCTTGCCCGGCAGGGCATCGAGGGTGAAGCGCGCGGTGACCTCGGATATACGCTCGCCGCCCTTGGTGATGACGATAAAGTTGATGATCATCAGGATCACGAACACCACCAAGCCGACGATGAAGTTGCCGCCGATCACCACCTCACCGAACGACTCGATCACCTTGCCCGCCGCGCCGGTACCGGTGTGACCCTCGAGCAGCACCACGCGGGTGGAGGCGACGTTCAGACATAGACGCAGCAGCGTGGTGATCAGGATCACCGTGGGAAACAGGGAAAAATCCAGCGGGCTCTTCGACGACACGCTGACCAGCAGCACCAGGATGGCCATGGAGATGTTGAAGGTGAACAGGGCGTCGAGCAGCACCGGCGGCAACGGCAGAATGACCATGGCCAGGATCGACAGGATCAGCACCGGAATACCGATGCGGCCGCTGCGGAAGGTGGGCGCGAGTTGCTGCAGTAGGTTCATGAATCAGCCCCTGTTGGCCAAGCTGTCGGGAATCGGAAGGTTGCTCGCCAGTTGCGGCTTGCTTCTGCGGCCCTGGCGCCAGGCCTTGAGCTGCAGGATGTAGGTCAGCACATGGGCGACCGCGGTATACAGCGGTGCCGGGATCTGCTGGTTGATCTGGGTGGTGAAATAGATGGCGCGTGCCAGTGGCGGAATCTCCACCACTTCGAGCTCGTGCTTGGCCGCCATCTGGCGCATGTACAGGGCGGTCTCGTCGACGCCCTTGGCCAGCACGAAGGGCGCGGCAGCCTTCTGGGTGTCGTACTTGAGTGCCACTGCATAGTGCGTTGGATTGACGATGACCACGTCGGCGTTCTTGATCACCCTGCTGATCTGCCGCTGCAACATCTGCCGCTGCAACTGCTTGATGCGCGCCTTGACCTCCGGGCGACCCTCCTGATTCTTGTGTTCCTCCTTGCGCTCCTGCTTGGTCATGCGCAGTTTCTTGAGGAAGAAGTAGCGCTGCAGCGGGATGTCGATGAAGGAGAACACGACGAAGATCAGCATCAGGCACAGGGTCAGATTGAAGGTCAGGTCAAAGGCTGCCGAGACGGCCTCGAGCACGCTGCTGCGCTGCAGCGCGATCAGGTCCGGGAGCGCCGCGCGCACCAGAACATAGCCAACGCCGAGCAGTACCAGCACCTTGAGCACCGACTTGAGCAGCTCGCTCCAGTTCTGTGCCGAGAAGATCCGGCCGAGGCCGGTGATGGGGTTGAGTTTGCTGAATTTAGGTGCGAAGTTCTTTGCGGAGAACACCCAGCCGCCTGGCACCAGCGACAGCACCACCACCAGCAGGGAGGTGAGCAGCAGTGGTGCGAGCAGCTTGATGAATACAAGCATGTTGTAGCCTAGCAGGGTGTCGAGGTCGTCGAGGCCGATCTCGCTGTGGCCGAACTGGATATAGGACAGGCGGAAGCTGTCGCTGAGCCCTTCGAGGAACAGCCCGGCGCTGAATTTGAGAATGAACAGCGTGGCGATCAGCGAGATGGTGGTCGACAGGTCCTTGGAGCGCGCGACCTGGCCGTCGTCCTTGCTCTTCTTCAGCTTGTGCGCGGAAGCCTCTTCCGTTTTCTCCTGGCCACTGCTCTGCTCAGACATCACCGCCCTCGCGCAGAATCACGCCGATGCCATTGAGCAGCTCTCGGGTCAGGTGCAGGTAGCTGTCGGGCAGGTTGGGCAGGGTCAGGTAGATGCACAGCAGGCCCATCAGGATGCTGATGGGAAAGCCCAGGGAGAACAGGTTCATCGCCGGCGAGATGCGGTTGAGCAGGCCGAAGCAGAACTGCACAAGGGTCAGGCAGAACACCACCGGCAGAGTCACCAGCACGGCGGCGGCCAGCACCCAGGCGAAGGCCTGGATGAAGCTCTGCGCGCCCAGGTAGTGCAGGCCGCTGCCCACCGGCCAGAACAGGAAGCTCTGATACAGCACGCTGACGGTGACCAGATGGCCGTCGATGGCGAAGAACAGCAGCACCAGCAGGATGAAGTACAGCTGGTAGATGATCGAGGACGACGACACGCCGTTCACCGGGTCGTTGTAGCGCGCCATGCTCATGCCCATCTGCGTCGACACCACCTCACCGACCAGCATGAAGATGGTGAACACCAGTTGCAGGGTCAGCCCCAGCAGCACGCCGAAGGCGATCTGCTCCAGTGTGGTCATCAGCCCCTTCAGCGACAGTGGATCGATCAGCGGCATGTCCGGCAATGCCGCACCCAATGCCACGGTCAGCGCCAGGGCGAGGAGGATGCGCACGCGTACCGAGACCGCCTTGTGGTTGAACAGCGGCGCCATGCTGAGCAGGGCGACGATGCGGCAGAAGGGCCACCAGTAGGCCTGCAGGCTGGTCAGGTACTGGCTGGCATGCAGCACGGGTTCGGACATGCGTCAGCCCACCAGATGCCCGGCCTGTTTGAAGGTTTCGATGAACAGGTCCCCCAGCGTGCGCAGGATCCAGTGGCCGGCGAACACCAGCATGGCCAGGGTGATCAGCAGACGCGGCAGAAAACTGAGCATCTGTTCGTTGATCTGCGTGGCGGCCTGGAAAATGCTCACCAGCAGGCCGCCGAGCAGGCTAGGTACTACCAGTACGCAGACGATCAGACCGGTGATGTAGACGGCATGAGCCACCAGCTGGGCGGCGTGTTCCGGGGTGAGCATCGCAAGGCCTCGCTAATAGGGCTGAATGCTGGTGGTGAGGGTGCCGACCAGCAGTGTCCAGCCGTCGACCAGCACGAAGACCAGCAGCTTGAACGGCAGCGAGATCATCATCGGCGACAACATCATCATGCCCATCGCCATCAGCACGCTGGCCACCACCAGGTCGATCACCAGAAAGGGCACGAAGATCATGAAGCCGAGCTGGAAGGCGGTTTTCAGCTCGCTCAGGACGAAGGCCGGCAGCAGCAGGGAAAAGTCCAGTTGGGCCAGGTCTTCGGGCATTTCCTCACCAGCCAGGGCGACCAGGGTTTCCAGCGAATTCTTGCTGGTCTGCGCCAGCATGAACTGGCTGATGATGCGCTTGCCTTCGCCCAGGCCCTGCTCGAGGCTGATTTCGTCGGCCTCGAAGGGCACGTAGGCTTCGGTGTACATCTCCTGCCACACCGGGCGCATCACCAGCAGGGTGAGGCACAGGGCGATGCCGATCAGCACCGGGTTGGGCGGGCTCTGCTGCAGGCCGATGGCCTGGCGCAGGATGGCCAGGACGATGATGAAGCGAGTGAAGCAGGTCATCATCATCAGCATGGCCGGGAGAAAGCCCAGCAGCGTCATGATCAGCAGGATCTGCAGCTTGACGCTCAGGGTCTGGCCGTCTTCGGTGTCGTTGAAGTTGAACAGGGTGATGTCGCCGCCGGCCGCCTGGGCCAGCAACGGGCAGCACAGCGCCGCCAGCAGCAGGCCGCTTTGCAGCAGACGGCGCAGCATCACACGCCCAGCCCGCTGAGGCCGCTACCGGACAGCTCGACGATGCGCAGGCCGTAGTTGCCGTTCATCACCACTACTTCGGCCTTGGCGAACAGCGCGCCATTGACCTTCACGTCCAGCGGTTCGCCGGCCAGCTTGTCGAGGGCGATCACGCTGCCGGCGTCGACGTCCATCAGCTCCTTGAGCGTGATCTCGGTGGAGGCCACTTCCAGCGTGACGTTGACCGGAATCTTGCCGAAGAAGCTCAGATCCTGCTGGGGCAGGCTGGCAGGCGCTTGCTCCGGGGCTGAGTCGCTGACGGGCTCGTCGAGATTGAGGCCGGCGTCGTTGATCAGGCTGTCGAAATCGTTATCGGAAATGGGGCTGCTCATGGGGTCTTCACGCTCTCAAGAGAAGTCAGGAACAAGGAGCCGTCGTCTTCGAAGATGGCGCCGCGAAACAGCTTCTGCTGGTTGATCTGCACCTCGCAGCGCTCCAGCAGGCGCATCGGCAGGATGTCGCCGGGGCGCAGGGCGAGGACCTGCGACAAGGGCATCTGCAGGCTGGCCACCACGCAGTCCAGGCGTACCGGCAGCTGGCGAATCTGATTGAGCGAGTTGCCGCTCTGGGCCACCGGTGCCGGCGGGGTCAGGCGGTTGGTCAGCTCATCGACCAGCTGTGTGTCCAGATAGATGAAGATCGATGCCTGGCTGCCGGTGATATGGCTGGTGAAGTGGAACTGCGCCACGTACTCCCAGGTGGTCTCGTCATAGGTGTTGTCGTACGGCTCGAGCTTGCCGAAGGTTTGCCCGGCGAGAATCGAGCGGGCGAACAGCTGGCTGACGTCCAGACCCAGACGCGTGCGCATGCGCTGCTCCGAGGTGCTCACCGGTGTCTCTTCATGGTTGGGCAGACAGGTGCCGCCGTAGTAGCACTCCAGCGCTTCGGTCAGCAGAGGGCGGTCCATGGCGAAACCGACCTTGCCCAGCGGCGAGCGATAGAGACACTCGGCTTCTTTATCTACCTGCTCATGAACATCGACCCGAAGCAGTTCGAGATTGATTCGATAGTTGCGCAGAAAGTAGTCGCTGATAATTCGCGGGTATTTGCTGGAAAGCTCGCGAATATAGTTGGGGATCTTGTGATAGTGCCGGCCAAGTTTCTGCGGTTTCAACCGGGTCAGACTGTCGGCGGGCACGCCATGAAGGACTTTTTTAATCCCGGTCATGTTGTGGGCTGTATTCCTGGTTGTAACTGCGAGTGCATCGGCGAGTACTTCGCTGGGCGTGCAGAGGACGTTTTGATGTGCCGGCGGGCCGTAGCAGCAGCGCAGGGGCCATGGCGTCGGAATCATCCGGGCGCAGCGCTGCAGCCCAGTGATGACGAGGGGGAGTCTAGGCGGAGGGAGGTCGGGAAATTAAATCAATAGATATCAAATGCTGTTTTTGATGGCGGCTTGCCAGCATTGATAGAAAATAACAGCAAGTAATTCGGTGATTTTTTGTGCGCTTGTTAACGTCCGCGCCGTGATCCGTCGCGCACATATAGGCAGGCCATCCAGTGCTGCTGAAGTTGACCAATAAGAGCGACGGAAAGTTTTGGAAGATTAAGGGGCCAAGTGAAAAAAATCTGTCATCTGCTTGGCAGTTTTGAACACGGGGTCGTATGCCGCCGCCTGGCTCATGAAAGACAACGGGTGATTTACCTTGAAGCATTCAACTCAAACGGTAAGTTACGCCTGCGACGAGCTGTTCGATGAACAGCTGGGGCAGCAACATATAGTCGTGATCGGCCAGGCCGACGCCGCCAGCGAGCGTCTGCTGACCGGCGGCCTGCAGCGCCAGGGTTATCCGGTCCGGCGTTTTGCCAGCTGCCTGGAGCTGGACCCGGCTGCTCTGGAAGGTGCCAGCCTGGTGCTGGTGTTCGTCAGCAGTCTGGCCGGCAGCACCCTGTATGCACAGATGGGCGCCATCCTGCGTCAGGTTGGTCGCGTCGGCGTAGTGCCGGTGGTGGAATATGCCGATCAGGAACAGGCCGCGGCGCTGCTCGAGCTGGGCTGCGTCGATTATCTGCTGGCGCCGTTCAGCGAGGCCCAACTCAGTGCCTTGCTACGTCGCCAGGAGTCGGCCAGCGCAGGCGAGGAGGGCTTCGTTTCCTGCTCTCAGGCCGGCCGCCGTCTGCTGGCCATGGCCCAGCGCGTGGCCATGACCCGCGCGCCGATTCTCATCACCGGCGAGACCGGCACCGGCAAGGAGCTGATGGCGCGCTATATCCACCGTTTCTCGGCTCAGGACGAGGCGCCGTTCATTGCCGTGAACTGTGCGGCTATTCCCGAGCAAATGCTCGAATCCATTCTCTTCGGCCATGAGAAGGGCGCCTTCACCGGTGCCGTGAGTGCGCAGCCGGGCAAGTTCGAACTGGCCAATGGCGGCACGCTGTTGCTCGACGAGATCGGCGAGTTGCCGCTGGGGCTGCAGGCCAAGCTGCTGCGGGTGCTGCAGGAGCAGCGCGTCGAGCGCCTGGGCGGGCGCCGGGAAATTGCCCTGGACGTGCGCATCATCGCCGCCACCAACCGCGACCTGCAGCAGGAAGTGGCCGAGGGGCGTTTCCGCGCCGATCTGATGTTCCGTCTCGATGTATTGCCGCTGCATATCAGCCCGCTGCGTGAGCGCAAGGAAGACGTCCTGCCGCTGGCGCGCCGCTTCATTCGTCAGTACGCCCCGCAGGACGCACGCCATGAACTGCTCACCGAAGATGCCTGCCGCGCGTTGCTGGCGCATGACTGGCCAGGCAACGTGCGCGAGCTGGAGAACTGCCTGCAGCGTGCGCTGATTCTGCGCAATGGCCTGTATATCCAGGCTCAGGACCTGGGCCTGAGCGTACCGGTGAGCAGTACGCCAGACCCGGCGCCGCGTCTGCAGCCGCAGGTGCTGGAAGGCGGCAAGGCCGCCTTGCGCGCCAGCGGCAAATGGGCCGAGTACCAGCACGTGATCGACACCATCCGCCGTTTCGGCGGGCACAAGACCAAGGCCGCCGAAAGCCTGGGCATGACACCGCGCGCACTGCGCTATCGCCTCAACGCCATGCGCGAGCAGGGCGTTCAGATTCCCGTCTAGGAGAAGCAAAGGATGAATCCGATTAGCCAGGTGCAGCAGGACCTGCTGGGCCGCATGGAGCAGATGAAGAACGTTGGCGAAGCCGCGTCGATCAAGCCGGCGCAATTCGCGGCACAGCCGGGTGAGCCGGGCTTCGCCGCCGCCTTCGACGACGCGGTGCGCGCGGTGGACGCCCAGCAGCATCGCTCCGGCGCGCTGATGGCAGCCGTGGACAGCGGGCAGAGCGATGACCTGGTGGGGGCGATGATCGAGAGCCAGAAGGCCAGCGTGTCGTTCAGCGCCCTGATGCAGGTGCGTAACAAGCTATCCAGTGCTTTCGACGACATCATGAAGATGCCGCTGTAAGCGGATCGGGGACTGACGCGTGCTGCAGACCATAAGAAGCAAGCTGCCTGAAACCGGGCTGAAACTCGACCCACGCGTGACCCTGATCGGTCTCGCGGTGATCGCCGCGTTGCTGGCGGTTGGTGTGGTGTTCTACCTCTGGCGTGATCAGGGCTCGTTCCGCCCGTTATACGGCACCGGAGAGGCTTATCCGGCCGCCGAGGTGATGCAGGTGCTCGACGGCGACGCCATCAGCTACCGCCTGCACCCGCAGAGTGGTCAGGTGCTGGTGCGTGAGGATCAGCTCGGCCGTGCACGCATGCTGCTGGCGGCCAAGGGCGTGCAGGTCAAGGTGCCGGCCGGCTACGAGCTGTTCGACAAGGACGAGCCGCTGGGCACCAGCCAGTTCGTTCAGGACGTGCGCCTCAAGCGCAGCCTGGAGGGCGAGCTGGCCCGTACCGTGATGGCGCTCAAGGGCGTGGAAGGTGCCCGCGTGCACCTGGCGTTGCAGGAGAGCAGTTCCTTTGTGGTCGGCAAGCGCGAGCCGGGCAAGGCCTCGGTGATGTTGCAGCTGGCGCCGGGCTACAAGCTGACGCCGGAACAGGTCAGCGCCATCGTCAATCTGGTGGCCGGTAGTGTGCCGCAGCTCGAGGCCGGCAACGTGCAGGTGGTCGATCAGTACGGCGCGTTGCTGTCGCGCGGCATCGATACCCTCGGCGGCCCGGTGCAGAACTGGCAGGTGGTCGACGACTACCAGAGCAAGGCCGTGGCCAATGCCGAAGCGGTGCTGGCGCCGGTACTCGGTGGCGGCAATTACCGCATCAGCGTGTCGGCCGACATCGACTTCAGCCAGAAGGAAGAGACATTCCAGGCCTATGGCGAGAATCCGCGCCTGCGCAATGAAGTGCTGCGTGACGAAAGCGTGCTCGACCAGCTGGCCCTCGGCGTACCCGGTTCGCTGGCCAACCGTCCGCCGCAACCGGCTCCGCCGGCCAATCAGGCTGCCAATCAGCAGGCGCAGGCAGGCGCCCAGGGCGACAACGCCAACCAGGCGGCGACTTCGCTGCGCAAGGAATCCAACCGTCAGCTCGATTACGACCAGAGCATCACCCACGTCAAGCACGCGCCCTTCAGCCTGCGCCAGCAGAGCATCGCCGTGGTGCTCAATGCGGCGGTGGCGCCGGAAGGAGGCTGGACGCCCGAGGCGCGCGAGGAGCTTGCGGCCATGGTCAAGAGCGCCGTGGGTTTCAACCAGGCGCGCGGCGACCTGCTGACGCTGAGCGTCTTCCCCTTCACCGATGCCGGTTTCGGTGGCGCGGGTGAGGATCTGCTGCCCTGGTGGGAAAATTCCAAGGTGCATGACCTAGCCAAGCTCGGCGTGTTCGCCCTGATCAGTCTGCTGTTGTTGCTGATGGTGGTGCGTCCTGCAGTGCGCAGCCTGAGCCAGCGCAACCAGACGGGGTTGCCGGCAGCGGTCGAAGGCGATGATCCGCTCGCCCTGCATGCCGAGCGGGCGGCCGAACGCCTGCTGGCACGCGTCGGTGACGACGCGCCGGGGGCCACCGTGCTCGGCGAACTCAGCCCCTTGTCGGAGATTCGCCTGCCGGCACCCGGCTCGGGCCTGGAGCTACAGATCGAACACCTGCAGATGTTGGCCAAGAACGATCCCGAGCGCGTCTCGGAAGTCATCAAACAATGGATAGGACGCAATGAGCGAGACCTCAACCCAGCCTGACGGCCGCGGTGGTTCCACCGCCAAGGAAATGCGCCTGCGCGTGCAGAAGCGTTCGCTGAGTTCTTCCGAGCAGGCCGCGATCCTCATGCTGAGCATGGGCGACGAGATTTCCGCCGGGGTGCTCAAGCACTTCTCGCGCGAGGAGATCGTCAGCATCAGCCAGGCCATGGCGCGCCTGTCCAACGTCAAGCAGCCGATGGTCTCCGACGTCATCGGCCGCTTCTTCGAGGACTACAAGGAGCAGAGCAGCATCAAGGGCGCCTCGCGTGGTTACCTCGACGGCATGCTCAGCAAGGCGCTGGGCAGCGAGATCACCCGTTCGCTGCTCGACAGCATCTACGGCGAGGAGATCCGCGCCAAGATGGCCAAGATGGAGTGGCTCGACCCGAAGCAGTTCGCCGCGCTGATAGCCAAGGAACACGCGCAGATGCAGGCGGTGTTCCTCGCCTTCCTGCCACCGGGCATGGCCAGCGAGGTGCTCGAGTGCATGCCCAAGGAGCGCCAGGACGAGCTGCTCTACCGCATCGCCAACCTCAGCGAAGTGAACAGCGACGTCATCGTCGAGCTGGAGCAGCTGATCGAACGCAGCCTGGCGGTGCTCAGCACCCAGGGCTCGCAGGTGCGCGGCATCAAGCAGGCGGCGGACATCATGAACCGCTTCAAGGGCGACCGCGGGCAGATGTTCGAGCTGCTGCGTGCCCATGACGACCAGCTGGTCGAGCGCATCGAGGACGAAATGTACGACTTCTTCATCCTCTCGCGGCAGAACCAGGACGTGCTGCAGGCGCTGCTCGAAGCCGTGCCGCTGGAGGAATGGGTGGTTGCTCTCAAGGGCGCCGAGCCGGAGCTGGTGCGTGCGATCCAGGGCGCCATGCCCAAGCGCCAGGCGCAGCAGATGGAGTCGATCAATCGCCGCCAGGGCCCGGTGCCGTTGAGCCGCGTCGAGCAGGTGCGCAAGGACATCATGGCCGTGGTCCGCGAAATGTCGGCCAACGGCGAGCTGCAGGTGCAGCTGTTCCGCGAACAGACGGTGGAATGAGATGACGGTCAAGGTGATCAAGGGCGACACCCGCCAGTGGCGCGCCTACCGCTTCCCGCCGCGCAGCAGCCAGCCGGCCGCAGACTGGAGTGGCGATGCCGCCGGTCTGCAGCGAGCCATGGCCGACGGCTTTCAGCAGGGCATCGAAAAGGGCTATCAGGACGGCCTGCAGCAAGGCGAGGAAGCCGGGCGCCAGGCCGGCTTCGAGCAGGGGCGCGAGGAGGGTCTACAACTCGGGCGAGAGCAAGGCCGCAGCGAAGGGCGTCGTGAGTTCGAGCTGGCTGCGCAGCCGCTGCAGCAGATCAGCGAGCAGGTCGAACAGTATCTCGGCGAGCTTGAGCACAAGCGCCGCCAGGAGTTGCTGGAGCTGGTGAAGAAGGTCTCGCAGCAGGTGATTCGCTGCGAGCTGACGCTACACCCGACGCAATTGCTGGCACTGGTCGAGGAAGCGCTGGCGAGCATGCCGGGTGAGCCCGAAGACGTACAGGTGCTGCTCAGCCCCGAAGAGTACGCGCGGATCAAGGCCGTGGCGCCGGAGCGTGCCGCCGGCTGGAAGCTGGTGGCCGACGAGCGCCTGGCGCTGGGCGAATGCCGCGTGGTCACGCCGCAGGCCGAGGCCGACGTAGGGTGCCAGCAGCGCCTGGATGCCTGCATCGACACCCTGGCCGAACACCTGCATCTGACCGAGGCCTGATCGCCCATGCTGGACTACAAGCTCGACGAAGCGCTGCGCTCGCTCGACGGCGTGCAACTGGCCAAGGTGGCCGGGCGCCTGGTGCGGGTCTCCGGCATGCTGCTGGAAAGCCTCGGCTGCCAGCGCAGCACCGGCCAGCGTTGCCGCGTCGAGCAGGCTGACGGCAGTTTGCTGGATGCCCAGGTGGTTGGCTTCAACCGCGATATCACCTACCTGATGCCGTTCAAGAAGCCGGTCGGTCTGGCCGCTGGCTCGCGGGTGTTCCCGGCCAAGGACGAGGCGCTGCTGCAGATCGACGAGTCCTGGCTCGGCCGGGTGGTCAACGGCCTCGGCGAGCCGCTGGACGAGCGCGGCAAGCTCTCCGGGCGCGACCCGCTGCCGGTCGAGCTGCCCACGGTCAACCCCCTCAAGCGCCGTCCGGTGGAGGCCGCGCTGGATGTCGGCGTGCGTGCCATCAACGGCTTGCTGACTCTCGGCAAAGGCCAGCGCGTCGGCCTGTTCGCCGGTTCCGGGGTGGGCAAGAGCGTGCTGCTGGGGATGATCACCCGGCAGACCAAGGCCGATGTGGTGGTGGTCGGGCTGATTGGCGAGCGCGGCCGCGAGGTGCAGGAGTTCATCCTTCATTCGCTCGGCGAGGAAGGCCTGCGCAAGGCCGTGGTGGTGGTGGCGCCGGCCAACGAATCGCCGCTGATGCGCCTGAAGGCCACCGAGCTGTGCCACAGCATTGCCGCCTACTTCCGCGACCAGGGCCAGGACGTGTTGCTGCTGGTCGACTCGCTGACCCGCTACGCCATGGCCCAGCGCGAGATCGCCCTGGCCCTTGGCGAGCCGCCGGCGACCAAGGGCTATCCGCCGTCGGTGTTCGGCATGCTGCCGGAGCTGGTGGAGAGCGCCGGCAACGGCGAGAGCGGCAGCGGCAGCCTCAGCGCCATCTACACCGTGCTGGCCGAGGGCGATGACCATCAGGACCCCATCGTCGACTGCGCGCGCGCCATTCTCGACGGCCATATCGTGCTCTCAAGGCGCCTGGCGGACGTCGGCCACTACCCGGCCATCGACATCTCCGCGTCGGTCAGCCGCTGCATGAGCCAGGTCGGTGAGCCGGCGCACCTGGCTGCCGGACGCCAGTTCAAGGAGTTCTACAGCACCTATGAAAAGATCAAGGAGCTGATTCCGCTGGGCGGCTACACCCCGGGCATGGACGCCAAGACCGACCGCGCCGTGCAACTGGCGCCCAGTCTCGAACGCTTTCTGCGCCAGGAGGTCGGTGCCAGCGCCGAACTCGGCGCCAGCATCGCCACCTTGCAGAGCATCATCAAATGAAGCAGCAGATCGAAGTGCTCGGACGCCTGGCCAGCCTGCGCGGCAGCAAAGTGCAGCAGATGCTCGGCCGTGTCAGTTATCAGCAGAACCTCTGTCAGCGCTACCGCAACAACATCGCAGGCCTCAGCCGCCTGTGCGGATTCACCGTGCCGATGACCACGCCGCTGCAGCGCGACAACCAGCAGCGCTACAAGGCCACGCTGTACAAGATGGTCGAACTGCAGCGCCGCGAGCTGGCGCTGGCCGAGGAGAACCTGGCACGTATTCAGCGCGAGTTGCTGGCAGCGATGCGTAGCGAGAAGGTCATCACCCAGTTTCTCGAGGGCAAGATGAGCGAATGGCAGGACCTGCTTGCCCGCCAGGAGCAGAAGATTCAGGATGGTCTGGCTGCGCAGGCCTGGTGGCGCGCTCAGGTCAGCTAATTTTTATTCGACGTGTTTAAGTTGTTGCCGTGCCCGGTCGCTCTTAGGCCATAACACCACGCGAGTTGGATTCGAATCATGGAAATCAGCAGGCATCTCAAGCCCAGCCTCAACCTGCCCAGCGACGCACCGGCGCAGGTGCAGAGCGCGCGTCCGCAGCCAGGCGGCAATGCCCGCGCCAGCGCCAGTCAGGAACCGCGTCTGGAGCAGTTGCAGGACGCCCTGCGCAGTCTGCCGGACGTCGATCTGGACAAGGTCGCCCAGCTCAAGGCCGCCCTGGCGCGCGGTGAACTGAGCAGCGATCCGGCCGCCCTGGCCGGCAGCATGCTGACCTATCACAGCGGTAGCGATGCGTGACCACTGCGCGTGAGCAACAGCTGCTGCAGATCGTCGAGCAG
Source organism: Pseudomonadota bacterium (assembly GCA_023431055.1). Taxonomy (GTDB): domain Bacteria; phylum Pseudomonadota; class Gammaproteobacteria; order Pseudomonadales; family Pseudomonadaceae; genus Aquipseudomonas. The sequence continues at coordinate 8,439 of JAEYXX010000087.1, read as the reverse complement.
GACCTGCAGCAGGACTGCGCCGACTATCTGACCCTGCGTGGTCTGATGCAGGAGCTGTATCAGCAGTTGCTCAAGCGCGACAGCAGGCAGATCGACCTGCTCAACGAACAGATCCTGCCGCTGGTCGACCAGGCCAAGGCACGCGCGGAGCGTCGCAGCAAAGTGCTCGCCGCTTTCCAGCTGGGCAGCGGCAACAGCGCCATGCAGAAGCTGCTGGCGCGTTATCCACAGGCCCAGCGCAATCACCTTGTCCACACCTGGGAGCAGCTCGGCCAACTGGCCGGCCAGTGCAAGCGTCTCAACGAGCGCAACGGCAAGCTGCTGGCCATGCACCACGAGATTCTCGAACAGCTGCTCGGCGAGCCGGGCTCGGCGCAGTTGTACGCCCCGCAACCGTATTGAGCTGACCCGCATTGGTGGGCTTTAGCCCACGCGGGTTCTACACCCATGGAGCCCATGTCCGCTCTGAAAGCGCCTCCCGCGCCGTGCTAGACTCGCGCGCTTCCGATTCGTGGTGATTCTGCCGTGCCTCACGCCGCCCTTGCCCATCCGCCGCGCTGGTTGACCAACGCCCAGCTGCATCCGCAGCCGGCTGCCGGCGTGCGCGACTGGCTGTTCAACGAGGATTCGCTGACCCGCCGCCTCACTGCTCTATCCAACGACGGTTTCTCGGTAACGCCGCTGCAGGAAGGCTGGCAGCGCCTGCGCAATGACGAGTGCGCCGCCCTCGGCGTGGCCGATGGCAGCCAGGGTTGGGTGCGCGAGGTGTACCTGCGTGGTCACGGTCGGCCCTGGGTGTTCGCCCGTAGCGTCGCCGCACGCAGCGTGCTGGAAGGCTCCGGGCTTAATCTGGCCGAGCTGGGCAGCCGCTCGCTGGGTGAGCTGCTGTTCAGCGACCGCGCCTTCGACCGTGGCGAGTTGCAGGCCTGTCGTTATCCGGCGGCCTGGCTGCCGGATGAGGTGCGTGAGGAGCGTCTGTGGGCGCGGCGTTCGTGCTTCAGTCGCGGGGCGCTCGGTGTATTGGTGGCCGAGGTGTTTCTGCCGGCCTTCTGGCTGGCAGCGGGCATCGAGGCCTAGATATCGCAATACCGTCGCTCAGGCTTTCGGGGCCATGGCCTACTGCTTCGCGACGACTGCATGGATGCAGGAGGCAGAGCGACGCAGGAAGCCAAAGCCGAGTACGCCCTACGCGTTGAAGCGCTTGCTGTAATGGTGGATGGATAAAGCGCCATCCACCCTACGCCGACAAGCCCCGTATAATCCGCGCAACCTGCACGGAGACGCTTCGATGTACACCCGCCTGCTGCAATCGACCACCCGCCTGCACCCGCGCGCCTGGGACTTCATCCAGCTGATGCGCCTGGACAAACCCATCGGCATCTATCTGCTGCTGTGGCCGACCCTGTGGGCGCTGTGGGTGGCGGCCGAAGGCGTGCCGAGCGCGAAGAATCTGTTCATTTTCGTCTTCGGCGTGATCCTGATGCGCGCCGCCGGTTGCGTGATCAACGACTACGCCGACCGCAATTTCGACGGCCACGTCAGCCGTACCAAAGCGCGCCCGCTGGCCAGTGGCAAGATCCAGCCACGCGAGGCGCTGGTGCTGTTCGCCGTGCTGGTGGCGATGAGCTTCGTGCTGGTGCTGTTCACCAATGCCACCACCATCTGGCTGTCCTTCGGTGGCCTGGCCCTGGCTGCCTGCTACCCCTTCATGAAGCGCTACACCTTCTACCCGCAGGTGGTGCTCGGTGCGGCCTTCTCCTGGGGTATGCCGATGGCCTTCACCGCCGAGACCGGCAGCCTGCCGCCAGAGGCCTGGCTGCTGTATATCGCCAACCTGCTATGGACGGTGGCCTACGACACCTACTACGCCATGGCTGACCGCGAGGACGATTTGAAGATCGGCGTGAAATCCACCGCCATCCTGTTCGGCGACGCCGACCGCCTGATCATCGCCAGCCTGCAGGGCCTGGCGCTGCTCTGCCTGCTGCTGGCCGGCGCGCGCTTCGAGTTGGGCCTGTACTTCCACCTCGGCCTGCTGGCGGCCGCCGCCTGCTTCGCCTGGGAATTCCATGCGACTCGCCGCCGGGAGCCCTTGGTATGCTTCAACGCCTTCCTGCACAACCACTGGGCCGGGTTGGCGATCTTCGTTGGCATCGTGCTGGATTACGCACTACGTTAGGCGCTGCCGCGCATCTGTCATATCGCTGCAATAATTCCGTTATCTAATGCGGCGCAGACAGAGAACGAATAGAGGCTAAGGCCCCATGGTTGGCAAGAACATCCTGATCGTCGATGACGAAGCACCGATCCGCGAGATGATCGCGGTGGCCCTGGAGATGGCCGGTTACGAGTGCCTGGAAGCGGAGAATACCCAGCAGGCTCATGCCGTCATCGTCGACCGCAAACCCGATCTGATCCTGCTCGACTGGATGCTGCCCGGCACCAGCGGCATCGAACTGGCCCGACGCCTCAAGCGTGAAGAGCTGACCAGCGATATCCCGATCATCATGCTCACCGCCAAGGGCGAAGAGGACAACAAGATTCAGGGCCTGGAAGTCGGCGCCGACGACTACATCACCAAGCCCTTCTCGCCGCGTGAACTGGTGGCGCGTCTCAAGGCCGTGCTGCGCCGTGCCGGCCCCAGTGACGGCGAGGCGCCGATCGAAGTTGGCGGCCTGTTGCTCGACCCGATCAGCCATCGTGTGACCATCGACGGCAAGCCGGCCGAGATGGGCCCGACCGAATACCGTCTGCTGCAGTTCTTCATGACCCACCAGGAGCGTGCCTACACCCGTGGCCAGTTGCTCGATCAGGTTTGGGGTGGCAACGTCTACGTCGAGGAGCGCACCGTCGATGTGCATATCCGCCGCCTGCGCAAGGCCCTCGGCGATGCCTACGAAAACCTGGTGCAAACCGTGCGCGGGACTGGGTATCGTTTCTCCACCAAGGGTTAATCGCTGGCGCGAATTCGTGCCTGCCGCTCGACAAGGATGCGCTCCATCGTGAATCAAGACTGGCGTGGTGCCGTTGTGCGCCGGCTGTTGCTGCTGGTTGGCGCCTGCCTGCTGCTGGGTTTCATCACCGGCGAATATGCCTGGGCGCTGGTCATCGGCCTGGCCATTCATCTGGGCTGGACCCTCAGCCAACTGCTGCGCCTGCACAAATGGCTGCGTGAGCACAAACCCGACGAGCCGCCGCCGGATGGCTACGGCCTGTGGGGCGAGGTGTTCGACAGCATTTACCACTTGCAACGCCGCAACCAGAAGGCCCGTGGCCGTTTGCAGGCGGTGATCGACCGCGTGCAGGAGTCCACAGCAGCGCTCAAGGATGCCGTGGTGATGCTCGACAGTCAGGGCAACCTGGAATGGTGGAACCGCGCCGCCGAGACCCTGCTGGGTCTCAAGACGCCGCAGGACAGTGGCCAGCAACTGGCCAACCTGGTGCGCGACCCGCGTTTCAAGGAGTACTTCGAACGCGGCAACTACGCCGATGCGCTAGAGATTCCTTCGCCGGTCAATGACCGCCGCCGCCTGCAGTTCCATATCACCCGCTACGGCAACCGCGAGCACCTGCTGCTGGTGCGCGACATTACCCGCCTGTATCAGCTGGAGCAGATGCGCAAGGATTTCGTCGCCAACGTCTCCCACGAGCTGCGCACGCCGCTGACGGTGATCGCCGGCTATCTGGAAACCCTGCTGGACAACGTCGAGGCGGTCAACCCGCGCTGGTTGCGCGCGCTGCAGCAGATGCAGCAACAGGGCGCGCGCATGCAGACCCTGCTCAACGACCTGCTGCTGCTGGCCAAGCTGGAAGCCACCGACTACCCCTCGGACAACCAGCCGGTGGCGGTCGATCTGATGCTGCTGTCGATCAAGAACGATGCTCAGGCGTTGTCCGGTGATCAACTGCATCGCATCAGCCTGGAGGCCGATCCGCATCTCAAGCTGAAAGGGAGCGAGGCGGAGCTGCGCAGCGCCTTCTCCAATCTGGTGTTCAATGCGGTGAAGTACACCCCGGCCGGTGGTGATATTCGCATTCGCTGGTGGGGCGACGAGCAGGGTGCGCACCTGGCGGTCAGCGATACCGGCATGGGCATCGAGGCCAAGCATTTGCCACGCCTGACCGAGCGCTTCTACCGGGTTGACTCCAGTCGTGCCAGCAACACCGGTGGCACCGGTCTCGGCCTGGCCATCGTCAAGCACGTGCTATTGCGTCATCGCGGCAATCTGGAGATCAGCAGCGTTCTCGGCAAGGGCAGCACCTTTACCTGCCATTTCGCTGCGGCGCAGGTGGTACAGCGCGCACGCTGAATGCTTGCATTCGCCGCGGCGAAGCTCCAACCTCTAGCGATCTTTGGCCAATCCGAACCTTCATGGACCCCTCCACGAGTCTCCCCGCTTCTGCCTACTTTGCCGATTTCGGCCTCATGCTGTTCGCCCTGTTCCTGGTTCTGCTCAACGGCTTCTTCGTCGCCGCGGAGTTCGCCATCGTGCGTCTGCGCGCGACCAAGGTCGATGCCCTGGCCGAGGCCCACGGCTGGCGCGGACACATCCTGCGCACCGTACACAATCAGATGGACGCCTACCTGTCGGCCTGTCAGCTGGGTATCACCCTGGCCTCGCTGGGCCTGGGCTGGGTCGGTGAGCCGGCCTTCGCCGAGCTGCTCACGCCGCTGCTGGTGGCGGTTGGTGTGGAGTCACCCAAGCTGATTCACGGTATCGCCTTCTTCACTGCGTTCTCGATCATTTCCTACCTGCATATCGTCATCGGCGAGCTGGCGCCCAAGTCCTGGGCAATCCGCAAGCCCGAGCTGCTGTCGCTGTGGACGGCCGCGCCGCTGTACGCCTTCTACTGGCTGATGTACCCGGCGATCTTCGTGCTCAACGCCAGCGCCAACGCCATCCTGCGCATCGCCGGTCAGGGCGAGCCGGGGCCGCACCATGAGCACCACTACAGCCGTGAAGAACTGAAGCTGATCCTGCATTCGAGCCGCGCCACCAGCGACAACGACCAGGACCTGCGGGTGCTGGCGTCGGCGGTGGAGCTGGGCGAGCTGGAGGTGGTGGACTGGGCCAACTCGCGCGAAGACCTGGTCTTCCTGGAGCTCAACGCCAGCCTCGATCAGGTGTTCGCCACCTTCCGCCGGCACAAGTACAGCCGCTACCCGATCTTCGACGAGAGCAAGGGCGAGTTCGTCGGCGTGCTGCATATCAAGGACCTGCTGCTGCACCTTTCGCTGCTGGAGATGCTGCCATCGGCGCTGAAACTGGGGGATCTGATGCACCCGCTGGAGCGCGTCAGCCGGCACATGCCGCTGTCGCAGTTGCTCGAGCAGTTCCGTCAGGGCGGCGCGCACTTCGCCCTGGTCGAAGAGGCCGACGGCAAGGTGATCGGCTACCTGACCATGGAGGATGTGCTCGAAGCACTGGTCGGCGACATTCAGGACGAACACCGCAAGGCCGAGCGCGGCATTCTTGCCTACCAGCCGGGCAAGCTGCTGGTACGCGGCGACACACCGCTGGCCAAGGTCGAGCGCCTGCTCGGCGTCGACCTCGACCATATCGAGGCCGAGACGCTGGCCGGCTTGATCTACGAAACCCTCAAGCGCATGCCCGATGAAGAGGAAGTGCTGGAAACCGATGGCCTGCGCATCATCGTCAAGAAGATGAAAGGGCCGAAAGTGGTTCTGGCCAAGGTGGTCAAACTGGACTGAATTTGCCAGGCGCCAGGTTCGGCGAAAACCGCCAACACGGCCTGGTCATTCGGTCAGGATTTTCTCGTCGAACCCAGGCTCGTTCAGGGGCCGTTCAGTTTCGCGACCGCTCATCAGGTTTGCCGAATCACTCGCTGCATCGACAGTCTAGGTACTTGCGTCCCACCTTCGGTGGGCAGCGTATTCACTCATTGCCAAGGAAATCGTCATGCAGCTGTCCAGCATAACCCCCAAAGCAACACTCGTCCTGTGCCTGGCGGGCGCCTCGCAGGCCTATGCAGACTCGGTCACCGACCCGATCTCCACCATCGGTGTCATCGCTTCGCATAACCAGTACAAGCTCACCGTCGACGATGAAAGCGACAAGGAACGCCTCAACCAGGGCGGCCTGTTCTACCACTTCGGTAACAAGCTGACCGGCCAGGAAGGCTTCATCTACCAGGCCGGCATCGAAGGCCAGTACCGTGACAAGGACGATGTGGAATACAAGTCCGCGCGTGCCGATCTCGACCTCGGTCTGCGTGCCGCACTGAGCACCAACAACTACGTCGACGTGATCGTCGGTGGCGGCTACGACTGGGGTCGTATCGAGCAGGACGATGTCGGCCCGTTCGACAGCAACGTCAAGCTGACCAGCAAATCGCCCTTCGCCAAGGCCGGGCTCGGCTACAACTACCTGACCCCGGACTACACCCTGCGCCTGGAAGTGGGCGCGCGTTATTCCATCGATTCCGAGGCTCGCCTGAAGGTCGACGGCGACAGCGACTCGGTGGACCTGAAGAACAAGGTCAATCCCTATGGCGAGCTGACCATGCTGTGGAACAAGGGCATCAACAACCTGCCGATCAGCACCAGCCTGTACTACACCCAGACCCGCTACGAGCTCGACAGCAACAGCGAGCTGGCTGAGCGCAGCAAGCTCAAGCAGGAGCAGGTCGGCCTGCGCGTTGGCCTGGCGTTCTAAGCCAAGCCGCACGTTAAAAACCGCCCGCGCTGTCGGGCGGTTTCCCCTCGCAAGCATTCGCCGCGTTCTGCCACACCCAACCTCTGGCTGGCTTGCCGAGCCGCTTCTGGCCAGCTGCTGCCCGATCCAGTAGGGTGTGACTGCGCCACCTCCCGTGAACAGCTATCACCTGACTGACACGGTCCTGAAGAACTGTGGCCAAGGTCGACTTCGAGCTTATCGAGCGCCCCTGAACCCATGAATCAATGGTGACGGCCAGCAGGCCGTTGCGTCGTTTGTGTAGCGAGGAATCACAGCATGAGTGCACCAGTCGTCATCGTCGGTACCGGCCTGGCCGGCTACAACCTGGCCAAGGAGTGGCGCAAGCTCGACGCGCAGACGCCGCTGCTGCTGATCACCGCCGACGACGGTCGTTCCTACTCCAAGCCGATGCTGTCCACCGGCTTCGGCAAGAACAAGGATGCCGACGGCCTGGCCATGGCCGAGGCGGGCGCCATGGCCGAGCAGCTCAACGCAGAGATTCGTACCCACACCCGCATCACCGGTATCGACCCTGGCCACAAGCGCTTGTGGATCGGTGAGGAGGCCGTGGCATATCGCGATCTGGTCCTGGCCTGGGGCGCCGAGCCGATTCGCGTACCGGTGGAAGGTGATGCCCAGGACGCCATTTACCCCATCAACGACCTGGAGGATTACGCGCGCTTTCGCAGCGCCGTGGCCGGCAAGCGTCGCGTGCTGATCCTCGGTGCCGGGCTGATCGGCTGTGAGTTCGCCAATGATCTCAGCGCTGGCGGTTATGAGGTCGAGTTGCTGGCGCCGTGCGAGCAGGTGATGCCGGGTTTGCTGCATCCGGCCGCGGCGTCTGCCGTACAGGCTGGCCTGGAAGGTCTGGGCGTGCGTTTCCATCTCGGCCCGGTGCTGGCTAGTCTCGATCGTCAGGGCGATGCGCTGCAGGCCACGCTGTCCGATGGCAGTCTGATCGATTGCGACGCGGTGGTCTCCGCAGTCGGCTTGCGTCCGCGTACCGCGCTCGCTGCGGCAGCCGGTCTCGACATCAACCGCGGGGTGATGGTCGATCGCCACCTGCGCACCTCGCACGCCAATATCTACGCCCTGGGTGATTGCGCCGAGGTTGATGGCCTCAACCTGCTTTATGTCATGCCGCTGATGGCCTGCGCCCGGGCGCTGGCCAAGACCCTGGCCGGCGAGCCGACGGCGGTCAGCTATGGGCCGATGCCGGTGACGGTCAAGACGCCGGTGTGCCCGCTGGTGGTTTCACCGCCGCCGCGTGGTAGTCAGGGAGAGTGGACGGTCGAAGGCAGCGGCAGCGACATCAAGGCGCTCTGCCGTGAGGCTTCCGGAGCCCTGCTCGGTTACGCGCTGACCGGCGCCGCAGTGCAGGAGAAACTGGCGTTGAACAAGGAATTACCCGCGCTGCTGGCATGATCGCCTGCCGTTCTGTCGGATACGCCACGAAATTGCCTGGTTAAAGTGGCGGGCGACACTGGCGCAGCGCGATGCGGCATGCCATTCTCCCAAGGGTCTGCCGCAGCGCAGAGCTGTTGCGGCGCCTTGGGCGCTGTTCTGGAAGAACAGCACGGACACAACAACAAAAAACCGTCAAAGAGGCATTTATGCGTAAACCGGAACTCGCCGCCGCCATCGCCGAAAAGGCTGATCTGACCAAGGATCAGGCCAATCGTGTACTCAACGCCGTACTGGAAGAAATCACCGGTGCACTGAACCGCAAGGACAGTGTGAC